>NZ_JBEXXK010000081.1:0-45018 GCF_040630405.1 Streptomyces sp. NPDC005811 | reverse complement strand
GGCCAACGGCTGGTACTGAGCCACACCCACAGCATGACCCACCAAGGCGGCGGCCCCCGATCCCCGGGGGCCGCCGCCTTTCGCCGTTTCCCCACGCCCTCGCCGCCACGGACCGAAACAAGATTTTCTTACCGAAATCGCAATCTCCCGCCAGAGGTCGCCCGTATGTCCTAGTGAACCCGCAAGACGAAGGGAAAGACCATGTCCCTCTTCAGTCACCTGGCACCCGCCAAGCGGCACTCCAAGGACCGCAAGTCCACGACCAGCATGAACGGAAGGACGTCCCACCACCGCAAGCACCACCGTCGTACCTCCAGCACCGGCACGCACAAGTGATGCCGGGACGACATCCGGCAACGTCGCGGTTTCCGTGAAACTCCGCCGTCGGACCGCCCGCAGCGCCGCCCCGTTCGCGGCGCTGCGACGGTCGTTCACGGTCGGCGAGCAGGAGGGCGAACAGCTCGTCGCCGCCGCGCCGGCACTGCCGGTGCGGCAGATCTTCCGGCGGTTCTGGCCCTACACGCGCGGCGGGCGGAGGTGGCTGCTGCCCCTCGTCGCCTTCTGCGTCGTCGGCCCCGCCCTCGACGCGGCCGAGATATGGCTGTTCAAGGTGGTGGTGGACGACGTTCTCGTCCAGCGCGACCTGAGCGCGTTCCCGTCGATCGCGCTGGCGTACGTCGGGCTCAACCTCGCCTCGGGCCTCCTGTCGTTCGCCGACGACGTGACCTCCGTCTGGGTCGGTGAGCGTTTCCTGCTCGCCCTGCGGGCGGACGTCTTCCGGCACGTGCAGCGCCTGTCCCTCGGCTTCTTCGAACGGCGCAGGCTCGGCGACGTCCTGGCCCGGGTGACCGGAGACGTCGACGCCGTCGAGACGTTCCTGCTGTCGGGCGTGGCCCAGGCCCTGTGGTACGTGATGCGGCTGGGCATCTTCCTGGGCATGCTCTTCTATCTGAGCTGGGAGCTGACGCTGTTCGCCCTCGTCATCGTCCCCCTGTTCTGGTGCGCGGCCCGCTACTTCTCCCGGCTGGTGAAGGCCGCCTCCCGGGAACGCCGCCGCCGCAGCGGTTCGGTCAGCGCGGTCGCCGAGGAGGTCCTGGGCAACATCGCCCTGGTCCAGGCGTACAACCGCCAGGAGTGGGAGCAGGGCAGGTTCCAGCGCGAGATCCTCGGACGCTACCGCGCCACCATGGCCTCGACCAGGATCCGTGCCGTCTTCGGGCCGCTGGTGGACCTGGTCGAGCTGAGCGGGGCCCTGCTGGTGATGGGTCTGGGCACCTGGCAACTGGCCCGCGGCCGTCTCACCCTGGGCGAGCTGCTGGTCTTCCTGGCCCTGCTCGGCAAGCTGTACAGCCCGATCCGCGGTATGTCCCACCTGACCAGCACCTTCTACGCGGCTTCCGCCGCCGCGGAGCGGATCGTGGAGCTGCTCGACCAGCGCCCGCTGGTCGCTGAGGCCTCCCGTCCGGCCCGGCTCGGGCGCGCTCGCGGGCACGTGGAGTTCGACGCGGTCGGCTTCACCTATCCGGGAACGGAGCGGCCCGCGCTGTGCGATGTGTCGTTCCGTGTGGAGCCCGGGCAGACCCTGGCGCTGGTCGGGGCCAGCGGCGCGGGGAAGTCCACCGTCGCCAAGCTCCTGCTGCGCTTCTACGACCCCGAGCGGGGCACCGTCCGGCTGGACGGCGTGGACCTGCGGACCCTGGGGCTCTCCGATGTCCGGGACAACGTGGCCGTGGTGCTCCAGGAGACCCTGGTCCTGCACGGCACCGTGCGCGAGAACATCCTCTACGGCCGTCCGGACGCCGGTGACCGGGAGGTCGTCGCGGCGGCCCGCGCCGCGGACGCGCACGGTTTCGTCACCGCTCTGCCCGAGGGCTACGACACCGTCGTGGGCCAGCGGGGCAGGCTGCTGTCCGGAGGCCAGCGCCAGCGTCTGGCGATCGCCCGGGCCATGATCCGCGACGCGCCCGTCCTCGTTCTGGACGAGCCGACCACCGGGCTGGACGCCGCGTCGGGCCGACGGGTCATGGAGCCGCTGCGCCGGCTCATGGCCGGACGCACCACCATCCTCATCTCCCACAATCTGCTCACCGTCCACGACGCCACCTCGATCCTGGTGCTGGACCACGGCCGGGTCGTCGAGCAGGGAACCCACCACGACCTCCTGCGGAGCGGCAAGGCCTACGCCCGGCTGCACCGACTGCACGCTCCCGCGGAGCCCGCCGCCACGGTCTTCGCCGCTTCCACGACCAAGGCATTCCCATGAGCCTTCCGATCAGCCCCGCGCACCTCGCCCCGCCGCGAGCGGGCCCCCGCCACCGGACCACCCCGCCCCTCACTCCCCTGCCGCCCAGGGCGAGACCGGTGGCCGGCTACGAGATCCTCGCCCATCTGACCAGGACCGGCTGGCTCGACGTGTACGACGCGTGGAGCGACGAGCGGGACTGCCGCTGTCTGCTGAAGACGCTGCGCCCGGACCGCCGGCACGAACCGCGGCTGCGGGAACGTCTCCTGCGCGAGGGCCGCTGGCTGCAGGCGTTCAGCCATCCGCATCTGGTCCGCGCCTACGAGACCGTCGAGGCGCCCGAACCCCTCGTCGTCCTGGAGACGCTGGCCGGCGAGACGGTCGCCCATCTCATCGGCCGCCTGCGCCGCCGTCTCCCCGCCCAGGACATTGCCTTCCTGGGCCTGCACCTGTGCTCCGCACTGCACTATCTGCACGGCCGGGACCTGCTGCACCTGGACGTGAAGCCCTCGAACGTGATCATCGACTGCCGGCGTGCGAAACTCCTCGACCTCAGCGTCGCCCGCCCGCCGGGGCCCGCGCCCCCCGGTATCGGAACCCCCTGCTATCTCGCGCCCGAGCAGGCAAGCGGTGCGGGCCTGTCCGCCGCCGCGGATGTCTGGGGCGTGGGCATCACCCTCTACGAGGTCGCCACCGGCGACCTTCCCTTCCCCGAGATCACCACCACCACGACGGACGGGGAGCCGTCCGGTGACGCCGACGCCGGCACCCCGTCCGCCTCCGTGAGCACGGGCGACAGCGGCACCTACGACCGGCCGGGCCGCTACCCGCAGCTGGAAGGCAGGGCAGCACCCGTGGGCACCCTGCGCCGACTGCCGCGTACGCTCGCCGCCGCCGTCGACGCCTGCCTGGCACCGGACCCCGCCGCCCGGCCGGACCTCGCTTCCCTCGCCGCGGCGTTCGACGCGCTGCTGCCCTCCCACCGCAAGGACGTGGAACCGGCCTCGTCCGCCCCGGCCCCCGGACCCTCCCCCGGCGAAGGAGGCCGCGCATGAGTGAGCACCCCATGGGGCTTTCTCCTGAGTGGATGCCCGATGACGCGCTGCTGGCGGGGCTGACCACCGACGACCCCGAGTTCGCGGTGGCGTTCGTCCGCCGGTTCCAGCACAAGGTCTACGGGGTGGCCATGACGGTCACCGGCGACGCCCAGCTCGCCGAGGACGTGGCCCAGCAGACCTTCGAACAGGCCTGGCGCCACGCCCAGGTCTACGACCCACGCCGCGGGTCGGTCCGTACGTGGGTGACGGCCATCGCCCACAACCTGGCGATCGACGCCGTGCGCTCCCGCAGGACCGTCCCCGTCGACCCCACCCGCATGGCACCGCTGCTGGAGGCGGCCACCGACACCCCCGAGCGGCTGGCGGTGGCCGACGAGGACTCGGCCGAGTTGCGGCGGGCGATCGCCGAGCTGCCCCCGAGCCAGGCCCGCGCCGTCGTCATGGCCGGCGTCTACGAAATGACCGCGCAGCAGGTGGCGGACCTGGAACGGGTGCCGCTCGGCACCGCCAAGACCCGGATCAGGACGGCGCTGGCCAAACTGCGCAAGTCGCTGACGCTTCGGCAGGACACACCGTCATGACCGGCGATGACGTGTTCGCGTGCCAATGGCTGCGGGACGCCGCCGCCGAACTGGCCCTGGGCATCCTGCCCGCCCGGGAGCGAGCCGTCGCCCTGGCCCACCTCCAGCGTTGCCCCGCCTGCCGCGAGGATGTGCGGGAACTGACGAGCACCGCCGACGAACTGATCCATCTGATTCCCGGACGCGAGCCACCGGTGGGGTTCGAGACCCGCGTGCTCCAGCGCATCGGCATACCGCCCCCACACCGCCGGCGGACCCGGCACCGGCGGTTCGCCCTCGCCTTCGCGGCCTGCGGGGCGGCCGCGGCACTGACCGCGGGCGGATGGGCGATCGGCGTCACCTCCGTGCCCTCGCCCTCCGCCACCGCCCCGGATCGGCTGGTCAGCGCCGAGCTCACCTCCCACGGCCGGGACGTCGGACAGGTCGTCGCCCACACGGACGGGCCGCGGTGGATCTACATGTCGGTGGATGCCGACGACCTGCCGGCACGGGCCCGGACGACCCTGCACGCCACGCTCACCTGCCAGATCGTTCGGGCGGACGGCTCCACCACGACCGTCGGCACCTTCTCCCCTGCGTCCGGCTACGCCCGCTGGGGCGCCCCCTACCCCGACGGCTCGGCGCCCGTGACCAAGGTGCGCCTGCTCGCGGCCGACCACTCGGTCGTGGCCGGCGCCACCCTCCGCCCGTCCGGCTGAGCGGCCCGGACCGTCGGTGCGCGGCGGTGCCGAAGCCGTGGGCGCAGACCGGGTGGCCGGTGTGGCAGAACTGCTTGGCCCTTGGGGCCGGCCTTGATGGGTCGCGGCCGGGCAGGACGGAGGCGGTGGCCGTCGGCGAGGAGGTCCTGGGCGGCCCGCAGGCCGATGCCGCTGTTGCCGCTGTGGTCACTCCCGCCGTGAAGTGGACCGCCTGGGCCAGCTCTTCCGTCACGACCTCGGTGGCCCGGCCCCGGGCGTTCGTGGCGGTGAGGCGTCGCAGCCGTGCACGGCACCGCCGAACAGCAGACGGGTCGAGCCGTCCTCGGATCGCAGCCGCGCGGCTCAGCCGACCTCCAGCAGTCCCGCCCGGAAGCGCTCGGACACGTTGCCGGGACGGTCGGCCGGCCCTGTCAGGCCGACCAGGTGAGGCGGCCCCGGGCGCATCGCCGCCCCGGTCCCGGACAGTGCGTTCGTCATGTAGGCCATGATGCGGCACCTCGGCCAGGGGCCTGGACGCCTGGACGCCTGGACGCCTGGACGCCTGGACGCCTGGACGACCGCGTGGCGCAGGCCCCTTGAGCCGGTGTCAGGCGAGCGAGAGAAGGATCTTGCCTCGGCCGGTGCCCGTCTCCAGGAGCTCATGGGCCTTTGCCGCCTCGGCCAGGGGCAGGGTCTGGGTCACCCCGGCGCTGATCCGGCCCGCCGCGAGCAGGCGGAGGGCCTCGTCGAGGTAGGCGCCGATCCGGTCGGGGGCCCGACGGGCGAGGTCGCCGATGTTGAACCCGGCGATGGTCCGGTTGCCCTTCCACAGGTCCCACACCGAAGCCGTCCACTGCTCGTGCCGGCCGAGGTCTCCATAGGCCACCACGCGGCCGAACGGCGCCAGCGCGGTCAGGCTCTGCTCCCGGACCGGCCCGCCGACCGGATCGAGCACCAGGTCCACGCCGCGTCCACCGGTCGCCTCGGCCAGGTGCTCCGCGAATCCCTCACGCAGGAACACCGCGTCGTAGCCGAGCCCGGCGGCGTACGGGATCTTCTCCACCGAGCCGACCGTGCCGTACACGCGGCCGGCTCCCATGTCCCGGGCCAGCTGCGCGGCCGCGGAGCCGACGCCTCCCGCCGCGGAGTGGATCAGCACGTCCTCCCCCTCCCGCAGCCGTCCGGCGTCCTTGAGCACGCCGAAGGCCGTCGGATAGACGCAGGGCAACGCCGCCGCCCGGGCCGGGTCGGCCTCTCCCGCCGCCGTGTGCAACGGCCTCACGAACCGGGTGTCGACGGCCACCGTCTCGGCGTATCCGCCGAAGGCCGGCAGATACGCCGCCACCGGCTGACCGACCGCCGGCCCGCTCACCCCCGCGCCGAGCGCGACGACCGTCCCCGACACCTCCAGTCCGGGGATGTCCACTCCGCCGGGCCCGTCCGGGGCGCCGAACTCGCCCCGGCGGTGCTGGATCTCGGCGAAGTTGACGCCCGCGAAGGCGACCCGCACGGCGACCTGGCCCGGAGCGGGCACCGGCTCGGGCACCTCCAGCTCCTCCAGTACCTCGATGCCGCCGTTGATCCGGAACCCGACCGCGCGCATCACGCACTCCCCTCGTCGTGACGGCCGTCCCCGGTGTCGGCCGCGTGCGGGCGGCAACCCAGGTGGCGATCTTGATATTCCCGCCGCGGACGGCCGCGAGCCGGCAGGTCGTCCTCCGGAGACCTGCCGGCTCGCTGTGCCGGTATGAAGGGGAGGCGGGGGGGCTGGGGTTCCGTCAGCCGCGCGGACGCTCGAAGGTCAGCAGGAGGCCCTCGACGGCGCCGGGTCCGATACGGCCCTTGACGTCGGCGGAGGTGATGGCCTTGAGGCCCCAGCCGTCCTCGGCGTGCTTGTTCAGGACCTTCTCCAGCTTGTCGCTGTCCAGGGCGTCGCCGATCAGCGATTCCCGGAACGTGACGACCTTGTACTCGTAGACGTGGGGGCTGCTCATGACGGGGTCCTCCTGCCGGCCGAGCCGGGTCGGGGTGCGATGGCCGGGACCAGACAATCACCCCCGGCCGCCGGCGAGTACAGCGGCCTCCGTTTTCCCCGGAGGATTTCTCCCGACGGCGTCGAGGTACCGCTGATACCATCGATACCATGTCGGACCCCAAAGCAATGAGCCTGCGCTTTCCCGACCCCGCGCAGCGGGCCGCCATCGCGGCAGCCGCGAAGCAGGCCGGGGTCAGCATGCAGGAGTACATCCTCTCGGCCGCCTACGACCGCGCGACAGCCGTCGAGCGACGGTTCCTGGAGGGCTTCAGCGCCTCCATGGCCCGCAGCGGCGCGGCATTCGCGGCCGAACGCGGAGCCACGGATCCCGGCGCCGAACAGCGGGCGGCCGAGCAGAAGGCGCTGCGGGAGCTCGAGCGCGAGGAGCGGGGCCACGCCGCGTGACCCAGCCGGACGCCCACCCGCTCGACGTCACCTTCCTGCTCCACGCCGCAGAACTGCTCGCCGACGACCCGCAGGTCGACGACTACGGCCCCCTCTTCGCGGCGGTCGCCAGGGTCAACGCCAAGGCCATGGACCGCGATGTCTACGGATCGGTCCACCTCAAGGCCGCGGCCCTGTTGCAGACCCTGGCGAGACTGCCGAGCCTGGAACACTCGAACGAAGCGTTCGCCTGGCACGCGACCGAGGCGTATCTGATCCTCCACTCGCGCGAACTCGCGTACCCGCCCAAGGCCGCCGTGGCCCTCGTGCGCGACGCCGCCTCCGGAGCGCTCGGCGTCGCCCGGATCGCCCGTCAACTCCGCGAGTGGACCGCCGCCTGAGGGTTCGACACTTATCCCCAAGTCGACATATTGCTTCCTCTGCACGGCCGTGCCACGCTCGGGACAAATATTCGCCCAGTCGGCAGTGGGGTGTTCATGAAACGGACACGACGCCTGGTAGCTCTCCTGGTCGGCCGCAAGCGGGTCAGCGGACGATACCCGTACTGGCCCTACCAGCTCCGGTAGCCCGACACCGTGCCACACGCCGATCGCAGGGTCCCCTTCGCGGGGTCCTGCGATCGCTTGGGGAGGCCCGATGGCACGCCACGAACAGCCCAGACGGCCGCCGGGCCCGCGCGGGCGCCTGCTGACGGGCAACACGCGCGCGTACGAGGCCGACCGGATCGGATTCCTGCGGCGCTGTCACCGCGCATACGGTGACGTCTTCTCCTTCGACGAACGAACGGTGTTCGTCATCGACCCGGATGTCACCCACGAGGTGCTCGCCCGCACCGGCCAGAGCTTCGTGACCGAGCTCGCGCCGTTCGACATGCGGCGGGACCTCGATCAGGCCGCCGCCCAGGCCACGGCATGGATGTCCGCGCGCCGTGCCGCGTGGCCGGGGCTCAACCGCACGGCGGTGGCCGCGTCCGACGACCGTACCGTCGAGATCCTCGACGCGGTCCTGGCCGACGGCGCCGACCCCGAGGGCGACGTACTCACCACCATGCGCGTGTTCAGCGCCCGGGCGATCGCCGACCACTGCTTCGGCACGGACGCCGCCGACGTCACGGGACTGCTCCACGACATCATCCGCGCCACCCGGCCGTTCACGGACTCGTCCTACGAGTTCCCCGCGTGGCTGCCGATCCCTCGTCACCGGGACTTCTTCCGGTCGTACCGGCGGCTGACCGACGGGCTGACCGGGATCGTCCGGCAGCGGCGCGCCTCGAACGCCGTGGAGCCCCGGAGGGACCTGCTCGGGCTGCTGCTCGACGCCGATCCGGACCTGCCCGACGACACCGTGACGTCGACGCTCCACAGCATCCTCATGGGCGGCCACGGCGTGCCCGCCGCCGCGCTGACCTCCGTCGTATGGGAACTCGCCCGCCGACCGCGGCTCGTCGGCGACCTTCGTGACGAGGCGAACGGCCCTCGGGCGGCGTCCCTGACACCGGCCCTGCCGCTGGCCGAGGCCGTGGTCCGGGAGACACTGCGCCTCCATCCGCCCGCGTGGTTGATGACGCGCACCGCCCGTACGACAGCCGCCCTGGGCGACTGGTCGGTGGGCCCCGGTGACGACGTCCTGCTCAACGCCTACCTGATCCACCGGGATCCCCGGTGGTGGCAGCGGCCGGACGCGTTCGACCCCGCGCGGTGGTTGGACGGGCGATCGGCACCCGGCGCGGCCTACCTTCCGTTCGGTGCCGGGCCGCGGGTCTGCCTGGGCTCGCCCCTGGCCCTGCGGCAGCTCACGCTCGCGACCTCGCGGATCGCGCAGCGCTTCACCATCGATTCGCCGAACGCCGCGTCCGTGGTCCCGCGCTTCGTCGGCCGACTCGCGCCCGCGGGCCTGCGGGCAGGTTTCCGACCGGTCGGGGCGTGATCGCCCGCTGACGCGTCCTACGCCTTGCGCCGCATGGCACGGCGCGCGGGACTCCCCTGCTCCTCCGCCTTCGGGTCCTTGCCTTGTCACGAGACTTGGCTCGCACGCCCTCGGCGACGCGTTTGCCGAGGGCCTCGAGGAAGATACAGCGCACCACGTTGCGCCTTGCCGCGGGCCAGTCGGCATGCCCGTGAAGAGCCGCAGCCCGGTCGGGTCGCAGGCGATGATGCCCGCCTCCCGACCGCCGCCGCCCTGCTCCTCCTCGCCACGGCGACCATCCTGCTGCTCGCGCCCGCGCGACCGGGAGGGGCATCACCCCCGCATCGGACACGCGTACGAGTGCGGAGACGAGGAGGCCGGGCCCCGGCCCGGCCCCCTCGGCCGAGGCCGGGCCAGGCCGGGTCGTCAGAGGCGGAAGACCTGGGTGGTCGACAGTGCCGGGTCGCCCGGGCGGACGTGGAGTTCTCCGCGGTCCGGCAGCATGACCACCGCGGCGACCGTCCGTTCGCGTCGGATGTCGCCGCTGTCCGGAACCCGGATCGGGGGCTCGGACAGCACGCCGAAGTACTCCTCGGGACCGGCGTCGGCGGGCAGGGCACCGAGCCCCGCCGTGCCGGCGTCGAGTCGCCGCAGTGAGGAGTTGCGGGCGAAGACGTTGATCTCGTCGGCCGCGGTGAAGTCGGGATGCAGATAGTGGTTCGTGTGGACGACCGGCGTCGCGGCCTCGCCCAGCCGGTAGGCGCCGTCCAGGTGCTCCACCCACACCGACCGCCGGGGGTCGCAGAGCGTCAGGACCCGGGAGCTGGTCAGGCGTAGGCCGGTCAGTATCTCCAGGGCCTCCTCCACACTGGCCGCCGTGTCGAGCAGATGACGGACGGCGAGGTAGGGCGGCAGGCCGTCGGTGTGCCAGTCCCCGCCGAGGACCAGGTTGATGCCGACGGCGAGGCCGTCGCTGTTGAGGCCGAGATATCCCAGCAGTCCGCCGAAGCTGAGGACCAGCGAGCGGCGGCCGGTGCGGGGCCGGGCGACGTCCAGTACGGCGAGGTGGTCGTCGAGGTCACCGTTGAGGTCGACGGTCTGGGCGAGGACGGGGTGTCCGTCGGCGGCCGGTCCGCTCCGGGCGTAGGTGGTGCAGTCGCCCATGACGGGGACCGGGACCTTGCGGTACCCCATGATCTCCCGGCGCAGTTGGAGCAGCCATGCCTCGGACTCCTCGATGCCCGCGCCTGCCGCGATTCCCCGGACTTCCTCGGCCAGTTCCGGCGCGGCCGCCGTGACCGCCGCCCGGTGGGCGGCGATCGCCGGCCGCAGCCCGGCCAGGGTGACGGGGCCCGCCATGACCCTGCCCAGCCGGGCGAGGGAGTCGCCGAGGAACGAGCGCAGGGGGGCGGCGAGGCGTTCACCGTGCGCGTGTCCTGCGGCGAACGGCTCTCCGTGGACGCGTACGAGGGGAATGCCCGCGCCGCCGGTCACCGGACGGCGTCCAGCCGGGACACCCGCGGCCCGGCCGCCAACTGCCGCTTCACCTCGGGCCATTCGGGGCGCAGGATGCTGTAGAAGACGGCGTCCCTGCGGCGGCCGCCGGGCATGAAGTTGAAGCTGCGCAGGGTGCCCTCCTCCGTCGCGCCGATGTTCCGCAGCCCCTGCCGGGCCTGGAGGTTCAGTTCGTCGGTCTTGAACTCGACGCGCTCGGCGCCCATCCGTTCGAAGGCGTGTTCAAGAAGCAGGTACTTCGCCCAGCGGTTGACGCCCTGTCCCTGGAAGTCGACGCCCAGCCAGGACCAGCCGATCTCCAGCCGGGCGTCGGCCTCGGCCAGGTTGCCGTAGCTCATGCTGCCGGCGACACGGCCGGTGCGCAGGTCGGTGATGACGTGCACGGCGCGGCGGCCGGCCGCGTGGTCGGCGAGGGTGGCGTCGAAGAAGGCCTCGAAGTCGGCGTCGGTCTCGATGAGGCTGACGAAGTAGCGCCAGATCTCCGGGGCCATGGCGACGGCCCGGATGGCCTCCCGGTCCCCGGGAGTGAGGGGGGTGAGCCGGACGTGTGCGTTCTCCAGCGTGGGGCTCTTGAGTGCGGACCAGGTCATCGTGATCACACCGCCTTGGTGAAGTGCCGGGAGAGGGCCGCGACGACATCGCGCAGGGTGTGCATGTCGGCGAGGTCGTGTTCGGTGAAGCTGCCCAGGTCGACGCCGGTGTCCTGGCACACCGAGGTGAGGAAGAGCACCTTGTTGAGCGAGGTCAGCCCGTAGACGCCGGTCATGTCGGCGTCCGGGTCCAGGCTGTCGGGGGCCGGGGCGGGGTCGGTGAGCAGGACGGCCGCCAGGTTCTCCCGTGCGGCCTGCTCGATCTCGGGGAACGCGAAAGAATCAGAGGTGTCGGACATGGATTCCCTCCCTGTTGTCGTGGATCTCGTGTCGGTGGGCGTCGAGGATCTGCGCCCGACGGGGCTTGAACTGCGAGGTGAGCAGACCGTTCTCGATGCTGAACGGTTCCCGCGCGACGACGGCGCGGCGGATCTGTTCGTCCGGCTCCAGGCCGCTGTTGGCCAGTCGCAACTGGGCGGCGATCGCCTCGTGGTCGGCGGGCAGGGCGGCCGGGGAGACGACGGCGACCAGTTCCGTCTGTCCGGGGCAGTACAGCACGCACTCCCCGATCGCCCCGCCGCTCGACCGCACCTGTTCCTCGATCGGCCTGACGACGATCTTGCGTCCGTTGTCCAGCACGATCACGTCGTCGGCCCGGCCGTGCACGAAGAGGAAGCCGTCCTCGTCCAGATGGCCGAGGTCCCCGGTGCGCACGGTGCCGTCCACGCCGAAGATCCGCTCGGAGTCCCCGGGCGCGGCGTAGGCGTAACGCACGTTGACCGGATGGTCGCTGCGGACGCTGATCACCCCGTCCTCGCCGATGATCACCTCCTTGCCGGGCAGCACCTGTCCGACGCTGCCCCGACGGTGCGCACCGGGGTGGTTCTTGGTGACGATGCAGGTCTCGTTGAGCCCGTAGCCCTCGTAGAGGGGCAGTCCGGCCTCGTCGGAGAAGAAGCTCAGGACGGCGGGGCTCGCCGGGGCGGAGCCCGTCCACAGATAGCGGATCCGGTCGCCGAACAGCTGCTGTGCCGCCTCCCGTACGGCAGCCGTTCCCGCACCCTCGCCGGCCCGGCGGGCGCGGGCCTCGATGTGCCGGCGGGCGCTCTCGTAGAAGGCCGGTACGCCCATGACGACGGTGGGCCGCGTCCTGGGCAGCACGGCGAAGGCCGCCTCGTACGTGCTGACGGTGATGTCATGGCCGTCGACGAGCGCCGAGTAGATCCAGTAACGCTGCTGGAGCAGGGACAGCGGCAGGAACACGAACACGTCGTCGCCCGGGCCGTGCGCGAACAACTGCCGTACGGCTCGCAGCGAGCCGTCGACACTGCCCGCCGTCGCCGCCAGGCCCTTGGGTACGCCGGTGCTGCCCGAGGTGAACTTGACGGTGGTGGTGTCCAGCGGCCCGTAGTGCACGGGCGGCAGGGGCGCGCTCTCCTCCAGCGGCTTCTCCTCCAGCGGCTTCTCGGCCATCGGCCGTACCTCGGTGAGGGGTATCGCCCCCGGGGCGTCGCACGGACGGTCGGTGAAGAGCAGCGTGATGCCGTAGCGGGCCATCAGCTCGGCGGAGGGCTCGAACTTGCCGGGTTCGAGGCCCGCGGTCTCCGCCTTCAGGCGCAGCGCGGCCAGGTCGAGCAGGACCCACTCCAGGCTGTTCGCGGCGATGATCCCGATCCGGTCGCCGGGGCCCACACCGCGTTCCCGGAGCCGGGCCGCCAGCCGCCCGGACCGTTCGTACAGCTCGGCGAGGGTCAGCGTCTCCGTGCCGACGAGACGGGCGAAGGAGATCCGGCCGCCGTGCGCGGGCGGGGCGGAGACGATCCGGTTCAGGTACGAGTCCGGTGAGGTGACCGACGTGTCCGGGCTGTCCGGCATGCGTCCGTCCGTCATGCGTCCGCCCCTTTCGCGGTCCGGGTGGTGGTGAGGTGTGCGGCCATGGCGCGCAGCGTCTCCAGCTCGGCCATCCGCTCCAGCGGGATGGTGATCCGGAACTCCTTGCGCACGGCGGTGACGATGCGGGCGGCGGCGAGGGAGTCCCCGCCCAGGTCGTAGAGGCTGTCGGTCGGGGAGACCTCGGTGCGCAGGACCTTCGCCCAGATACCGGCGAGGGTCTTCTCGGTCTCGTCGGCGAAGGCCACGGGCCCGGAGGCGGAGCCGGACGCGGACCCGGCGGACCCGGGGGGCGCGTCGGCGTCCTCCTGCGGATCGGCGGCGGCCAGTGCCTTGCGGTCGACCTTGCCGTTGCGGGTCAGCGGCAGTTCCGCGTGCCAGACCACCACCGAAGGGATCATGTAGTCGGGCAGATCACGGCGGAGCGCCTCGCGCAGCTCGGGCACCGCCGGTCGGGCGTCGCCGGCCGGCACGAGGTGGGCCACCAGCCGGTCGCCGCGGGCGCCGGCCCGGGCCGCGACCACCGCCTGCCGTACGGCGTCCAGCGCCACCAGCCGGGTCTCCACCTCGCCCGCCTCGATACGGTAGCCGTTGACCTTGATCTGGAAGTCGCCCCGGCCGAGGATCTGGAGGGACCCGTCGGGCAGATAGCGCCCCAGGTCACCGGTGCGGTAGAGCCGTTCACCGCGCCGGGGGTCGTGGCGGAACCGCTCGGCGGTGCGCCGGTCGTCGCCCCAGTAGCCCCGGGCGAGACCCGTGCCTGCGGCGCAGATCTCGCCGGTCACCCAGTCCGGGGTGTCCAGGCCGTCCGGATCCAGGACGTACGCCCGGTTGTTGGCGTTGGGCCGCCCGTACGGGATGGACTCGCTGCCGTCCTCCTCGGGGCCCACGGGGTGCAGGATGTTCCAGATCGTCGTCTCGGTCGGGCCGCCGAGCGAGACCACGTCCAGCTCCGGCATGGTCCGGCGCAGCGCGGCGGGCAGCGTGGGCGGGATGCGGTCGCCGCTCATCATGACCAGCCGCAGCGCGGGCGGTGCGGTGCCGCCGGCGACCGCCTCCTCGTGCATGAGGGAGACGATGGCGGGCACCGAGTTCCACACCGTGACGCCGGCCGACGCACACAGGTCCAGCCAGTGCGCGGGGTCGGCGGCCCGCTCCGCGTCGGGCATCACGAGGGCCGCCCCTGCCGACAGGGCTCCGAAGACGTCCCACACGGACAGGTCGAAGTTGAACGCGCTGACGGCCATGAACCGGTCGGCGGGGCCGATGCGGAAGCGCTCCGCGCAGTCGGCGACGACGTTGGCCACGCTGCGGTGGCTGACCATGACGCCCTTGGGTTCCCCGGTGGTCCCCGAGGTGTAGAGGACGTACGCCAGGTCGTCGGGGCCGGCGCCCGGCAGCGGGGCGGGCGGCGGGGCCGCCGGATCCGCCGGGCCCGCGGTCAGGTCGAGGACCTCCCGGTCCGCGTCCTGGTAGCCGGTGTTGGCGAGGACGAGCCGGACCCGTCCGTCGCGCAGCATGTAGTCGCGCCGCGCGGCGGGCAGCGCCGCGTCGACCGGCAGATAGGCGCCGCCGGCCAGGACGGTGGCGAGGATGCCGGTGATCTGCTCCGGGCCGCGCGTCGCCACCAGGCCGACCAACTCGTCCCGGGCCAGGCCCCGTTCGCGCAACCAGTGGGCGGCGCCGGTGGCGCGGGCGAGGAGTTCGCCGTAGCGGACCGTGCCGGTCGACGTGATGACGGCGGGCGCGTCCGGTGCCCGGCGGGCCTGTGCGACGAAGGCATCGCCGAGCAGGGTGTCCGGCCGTGGCACGGCGGTGTCGTTGGCGGTGCGCCGCCTGGCCACCTGTGCCGGGGGCAGCAGGTCGAAGTCCGTCGCCTGCCAGGCGTGTTCCTCGGTGAGGGTCTCCAGCAGGGTCCGGTAGCCGTGGGTGAGGTCGTCGAGGAGGCCTTCGGGGAAGAGCTCGTCCACGCCGTCGAACTGGACGACGAGGCCTCCGTGCTGCTCCATGGCGAACACGTTGAGCCACACCTGCGGGGTCTGGCTCACCGAGTACGTCTCCGGTCCGAACAGTTCCAGCGCGGAGCCGTCCGCCCCGTCCCGTACGTGTCCGATGGCGCTGTTGAACGTGAACGGCATCCGCGCCCCGGCCACACCGCCCCTGCTGCGCGCCAGCTCGCGCAGCACGTCCAGGCCGGAGAAGTGCCGGTGGTCCAGGTCGGCCCGCAGCCGTGCCTGTACCGAGCGGGCCCGCTCCACGAAGGGCATCCGGCGGTCCACGGCCACTTCCACCAGCATGGTGTCGGAGAACTGGCCGATGGCGTCGAAGGCCCGGGGATGCACCGGCGGGCGGTTGGCCACCGTGGTGTTGAGGGTGAACGCGGGACCCGCGCCCCAGGTGGCGAGGGTCTCCGCGTACGCCGCCAGCAGGAGCGCGGACGGGGTGAGCCCCGCCTCGGCGGCGTGCCCGCGCACGTGCTGCCACCGCTGCGCGTCGAGCCGGACCTCCCGGGGGACGAACCGCGCCCCGATGACCGACGCGGGACTGACCCGCAGCGGCAGATCCGGGTGGGGTGCGAGGTCGTCGAGCCGGTCGAGCCAGTACGCCCGGGAGCGGCGGGCCGGTTCACGGCCGCCCGCCTTCTCCAGGACGGCCACGTGGTCGGCGAAGCGGAGCTCCTCGGGGGTGTCGTCGGCCGGCCCCTGCTCGTACGCCTCCCACCAGGCCCGGAAGAACAGGAACATGCTGATCCCGTCCATCACCAGCCCGTCGTGGCTGACGTGCAGCACCATCCGGTCGTCGGCGAGGAGGGTGACCTCCACGGCGAGTAGCGGGCCGTCGGCGGGCAGCACCCGGTGCGAGCGTTCGGCGCGCAGCGCCGCACGGATCTCCTGCTGCCGCTGGGGGTTCTCGCCGCGCAGATCCAGCCGGGCGATCCGGTACGGGTCGCCGGCCGGCTGCTCGGTCTGCCGGTCGTCGGCGGGGAAACGGGAGCGCAGTGCGCTGTGCCGGTCGACGACGGAGGCGAGCGCGTGCTGCAGCCGGTCCAGGTCCCAGGCGCCTTCGATCTCGTGGTAGACGTGGCTGGCCACGTCGCCGATCTCGAAGAGGCCGTCCCGGCCGAGCAGGTAGCCGCGCTGGAGGGGGGTCAGCGGGAACCCTCGGGTGCGGCGCTGCTCGTCGGCCAGATGGGCGACCAGGTCTTCCTTCGCGGCCCTGATCCGGGCCACGAACTCGGCGTCCATGCGCTCGCGTACGCCCTGGAGTCGCAGGTCACCGCCTTCCAGGGTGATCGCCAGACCCCGCTGCTCCGTCTCCCGGAGAAGGTCGAGGTGGTCGGGACGGGAACTCACGACCGGGCCCCTTCCGGCTCGGTCCGCTCGGCCGGCCCGGCCGGCTCGGCCTCCGGGAGGGCCGCCCGGTCCCCTGCCCGCCCGGCCAGGAGCGCGGCGAGCGCGGCGAGGTCCAGCTCGCCGAGGAGCTCCTCCAGGGTGACGTCCACATCGAGGTGGTCGAGGATCTTGTACTGGAGGGTGACCGCGGACAGCGAGGTGGTGCCGAGTTCACTGAGCGTGCGGCCGGTGAGGTTCTCGTCCTGCGGCAGGCCGAGGAGTTCCCGGACGAGACCGTCGAACCAGGCCTGCAGCGGGGACGCCGTCGCCTGCTCGGGCAGGGTGAAGAACACCGCGTCGGCGAGCCGCACCCGGGTGCCGGGGGCGAGGAGTTCGACGGTGCGCGGCCACTCGGTGGGTTCGGGCAGGCCGAGCGCGTCGGCGAGCCGGGCGGCGAAGCGCGGCATGACGGGTGCGGCACCGTGCGCCAGCAGCCGGGCGGCGGCCAGTTCCAGGGCGGTGGCCGTGCGCAGTTCGCTGTGCCAGTCCGGGCGGTCGGCGAGCAGGGCGGCCTCGCGGCGGCTGAACCGTACGGTGTCCTCCACGAGTCCGGCGAGTTCGGCGGCAGCCTCGCGCAGCGAGAAGCCGTCCGGTCCGAGGCTCGCGGTGAGGGCCGTGAGGCGGCCGCCGAGCCGGCCGAGGAAGGCCGACTGCTCGGGCGTCCAGGTGCCGGCGTCCGGTGCGCTGCCGTCGTAGGTCTTCGCGACCCGGGTGCCCAGGTCGTTCAGCCAGGTCTGCCAGGTGCCGGCCAGGGTGTCGCGGAGCACCGTCTCGTAGTCGGCGCGCCGGAAGTTGGTCCGCTCGCCCTCGGGGCGGGTGCTGGACAGGAAGTAGCGGACGGCGTCGACCGTGTCGGGGCCGAGGATCTCCTTGCCCCAGATGGCGTGCCGCCTGCTGGTGGAGAACTTGGCGCCCTCCAGGAGGTAGAACTCGTTGACGTGGTAGTCGATGTCGGGCGACCAGCCGGGGAACGCCAGCCGGTACAGCACCGGGTACAGCACCCCGTGGTAGAAGCTGTTGTCGTAGCCGAAGAAGTGGACGATCTTCCAGTCCTGTTCCGGTTCCGCCGCCCGCCACCGCTCGCCGAGCCGGGCGCCGAGCGCCTCGATGCCGTGCAGGAAGCCGTGGCTCATCTCCGGCCAGACCCAGATCACCTGGCCCTCGCCGGCCGGCTCGGCGGGGCCGACGCCCCAGGACGAGGGGTGGGTGACGGGGATGTCCAGACGGGGCCGGGCGAAGATCCGGTCGGCGAGTTCGCGCAGCCGGGCGGGGGCGCGGCCGAGCCGGTGGTGTGCGGCCACCGTGTCCCGGAACTCGTGCAGGGGCAGCGAGAACCGGGTGGCGGTGCCCCGCCGGGGGGCGGCCGCGGCGCGGGTGGTGACCGGGTCGGTGAGGTCGGCGACGGTGTTGGGTTCGCCGCACTCCTCGCAGATGTTGCCGCTGGTGCCGTGGGAGCAGCCGGGGCAGCCGCCCTTGACGTCGACCTCGTAGAGGTACTGTCCGGTCTCCGGGTCGAACAGCGCGTCCCCGGCCGTCGGGGCGACGGATCCCGATCCGGCCAGCCGGGAGAAGAAGGCCCGCAGGCCGTCCCGGTAGCCGGGCGCGGTGTCCGTGACCGTGTACTGGTCCAGTGTGATGTCCATCAGCCGCAGCGTCTCGGCGATCTCCGCGCTGTAGTGGGCGGCGGTCTCGGCCGGGGAGCGGTTCTCGGCCTGGGCGGCGGCGGTGACGTAGCTCTGGAAGTCGTCGCTGCCGGTGAGGTGCCAGACCCGGGCGCCGTTCATCCGCTGGAAGCGGGTGTAGGCGTCGGCCCCGAGGTAGGGGCCGGACAGATGGCCGAGGTGCAGGTCGCCGTTGGGCGTCGGCGGGGTGGAGAAGACGAACACCGGGCGGTCCGCGAGGCTCTTGCGCGCCGTGTCCCCGGCCGAGCGCAGCGCGCGGTCCGGGTCGCGCCAGTACTGGGTCAGGAAGACCACGTCGGTGGTGCCGGTGTTCTCCAGCACATGGGACTCGAAGGGTTCGAACAGCGCCACGGTGCCGGGCCGTGCCGGGTGGCGGCGGCCGTCGACGACGAACTCGCCCTCGCCGGCCACGATCACGAACATCTCGGTCTCGTCGTGCTGGTGGCTGTCCGAGGCGCGGCCCGGGGCGACCCGGCCCCAGCCGGCGCCCGTGCCGAGCCCTTCGATCTCGCTCATGTCGATGCCGAAGGCGTCCTTCAGGGCGCTCTCGTCGTAGCTGTCGATGATCACGGCTCGCGCCTCTCTTGGGAATGGTCCAGGGAAAGGGCCAAGGGAAGGTCCAGCAGGTCGGCCGCCTCGGCGGCGAGGGCGGGGGCCAGCCGGTAGCCCGAGCCGTTGGCGGCGCCCGCGAACACCACGCGGTGGTCGGCGGTCAGGGCGGTGACCAGGGGTTCGCCGGCCGGTCCGTAGGCGTCGCAGAAGACCCGTCCGGAGACCCGGGAGGGGTCCGACCGAGCGGGGAGGTAGCGGTCGAGGACGGCCAGGGCCTCCCGCAGGTCGGCGGCGGACAGTCCGCCGTCGCCGACGGTGTCCGGATCGACGTCCCAGTCCTGGCAGGTGTAGCTGAACAGCCAGTGGCCGCGGTGGGAGAACGGCAGCAGGAAGGCGTCCTCGTCGTGGAAGACGGTCACCCCGTCGTCGGGGGCGGGGGCCAGGTCGAGGTGCAGGGCCACGATCTTCTTGACGCGGGCCCCGAGCGGCGCCACCAGCTCCCGCCAGGCGGGGTCGGCGAGCCAGGGGCCCGGGGCGAGCACGACCCGGCCGGCGGTCAGCGTCTCCCCCGTCGCGAGCCCCAACCGGACGCCTTCGGGCCCCGGTTCGAGAGTCGTCACCCTGGTGCCCTCGCGCAGCACGGCGCGGCCGCGCAGGTCCCGGGCGAGCAGTTGGGTGAGGGCGTGCACGTCGGCGTACTGTCCGCCCCGCACGTGCCAGGCGCGGTGGCCCTCCGGAAGCCGTACCCCGGGCACGGCGTCGACGGGGGTGAGTCCGGCGCTGTCCAGGTAGACCTCGCGCACCCCGGCCTCGGAGGCGTCGGCCGCCACCACGGTCATCGGCACCGGGTGGATGGGCAGTTCGGGCCGGTCGGCGAGGAGCTTGGCGTAGTGGTCCTGGCTGTGGGCGGTCATCCGGCGCACCCGTTCGGTGACGCCGCGCGGGAAGTGCAGACCGGCCGACCGGCGGGTGGCTCCGCTGCCGGCGATGTCCCGGTCGATGACGGTGACACGGGCGGCGGGGTCGCGGGCGAGGATCTCCAGGGCCGTCATACAGCCGAGCACGCCGGCTCCGACGACCGCCACGTCCGTGTCCGTGCCCGTACTCGTGCCCGTACTCGTGCTCGTGCTCGTGGTCCGCGCGTTCCCGGGGCCTTCGGTCATGACGCGCTCCACGACTCTTTGGCGGTCTTGGCGGACCACTCGATGAACGACGGCAGCTGCTCGTCGTCGGGCACCCCGCGCAACCGGTCGGCGATCCGGCTGCTGCGCCAGGCGTTGAGGCTGAGGTTGGGGTCGGCGAGGCCGCGCTGTCCGCGTACGGCGTTCTGCACGAAGATGTTGCGGTCCAGAGGGCCGTCCCACTGCACGGCGAAGTCCTGGTCGACGCGGAGTTCGTCGCCCTCGCGCTCCAGCCGGCCGGCGATCGGGGCGAGGAAGTCCATGGGCGCCGGACGGAAGCCGGTGGCCCAGATGACGACGTCGGCCTCGTGGTGTTCGACCGAGCCCGCGTCGTCGTTGTGCCGGACCGTGAGGTCCCACGGACCGCTGCCGCCGCCGCTCACCCCTGTCACCTCGCGGTTGGGCTGGAGCCGCACCAGGTGCTGATTTCCCTCGACGAAGCGATGCACGTAGATCCGCTGGTAGAGGTCGCGGAGCGTGGCCTCGGAGATGCCGTCGCTGCTGAGGATGTGCTCGGTGTTGAAGGTGCTGCGGGTCTCGGCGGGCAGGCCGTAGAAGTAGTCGGAGTGGCTGGGCATGTAGAAGTCGTTGGTGAACGGCGAGTCGTCGATGGGGAAGTAGGTGCGCCGCCGGGAGAGCCAGCAGACCCGTTGCGGCAGCCGGTTCTGCTCGCGGGAGACCAGGTCGAGCACCGCCTCCGCCCCCGACTGGCCGCCGCCGACCACCACGATGCGCTTCCCGGCGAGGTCGTCCGCCCGCGCCAGGTACTCGCTGACGTGGAACTGGGTCGTCCCGAGCAGCCGCTCGGCCTGGGGCGGCACCCAGGGGCTGCTGCCGACGCCGATGACCACGTTGTCGGCGGTCACCCGGCGGCGGTCGGTGCGCACGGTGAAGACGCCGTCCGTGAAGCCGACCTCGGTGACGGTCTCGCCGAACACGATGTTCTCGTTGCGCCTGCTGGCCCACTCCAGGTAGTTGCGGAACTCCCTGCGCGGCACGCTGGAGAACTGGGCGTTGAGGTAGTGGTACACCCGCCCCTGGTCGTGGAGGTAGGACAGGAACGAGAAGGCGTTCGTCGGGTCGGAGAGGCTGACGAGGTCCTTGAACAGGGACACCTGGAGGGTGGTGCCGGGTATCTGCTGGCCGTCGTGCCAGCCGAAGGCCGCGCGGCGATCGAGGAAGAGGTTCGGCACGTCCGGGTAGCGGTGCAGGAGAGATGCGAGGCTCAGGTTTGCGGGGCCCACCCCGACCCCGACACAGCGGTAGTGCGTCGAGGGGTGCGGGGGATCGTGCGGGAAACTCTGCTGTCCCATGTCCGGGACTCCCTTTCTTCCGGGTGTTTCACCATGTTTTTTGCTGCTATGGCGGTGCGTTTCTCCCTCGTTCCGAGGCATGCGGGGGTACGGCGATGTGCCGCGGGTGGTGAGGTGGTGCGGAGTCTCCGCGGCCCGTACGGGGGGACGGGCCGCGGAGACGGCGGACACCCCTAGGGGTGGAAGGTGGGCCGCACTCCGTGGGCGGCCAGGGCGTCGAGCCAGCCGGCGGCCTCCGCGGGGTCCTCGGCGGCCCGGTTGAGGCCGGCGGGCAGCGCGCCGGCGAGGATCCGGGTGACACCGAGGGCGAGCGGCAGGGAGACGCACCGGGCCATGGCGCTCTCCTCGGCGGTGCCGGTCAGGTCGAGCAGGTACTCCCCCTGCCAGCTGCGGCCCCCGCCCGGCCCCGACGCCGTCCGGGCCCGCAGCGCGACGGCGAGGACGACACGGTCGCGGTCGGCAGGGGTCGTCGGATAGCGGTCGGCGAGTTCCTTGGCCAGCGCGGCGATCCGGGCCGGGTCGCCTTCGCGCACGGTGGCGAAGACCGGTTCCCACGCCTGCCGCCAGCCCGCGTTGCGCAGGGTGCCACGGACGAAGGTGCCCATGCGCCAGCCGTCCGGGATGCCGTACTGGGCGAGGAACGGAAGGCTGTCGCGGTTGGGGTAGACCTCGAAGTCCTCGCCGCCCAGCCGGAGCGTGCGGGTGGCCTCCCAGGGGTGTGCCGCGAGGCGCTCGGTGCCGTCCTCGACGTACCGCGCGGGCGAGCCGAGGGCGGCGAGCACGCCGTACGGGGCCCAGCTGAAGCGGTAGCGGAAGTCGTTGGGTACGGCGGGGACACCGCCGCAGTACGAGGTCAGGACGACGTCCTCGGCGGTGTCGCCGAGGTCGGCACGGGCGGCGGCGACCAGCCGGTGCGCCAGCAGATGGTCGATGCCCGGGTCGAGCCCGGCCTCGGTGAGGACGACCAGCCCGGCGCGGGCGGCGGCCTCGGCGCCGTCCCGGATCGGGTCGGATACATAGCTGGAGCAGGCGAAGTGGGCACCCGCGTCGAGACAGAGCCGCAGCAGTCCGGCGTGCTCGGCGGCGGGCAGCATCGACACGACGACGTCGCCGGGCCGCACCTCGGCGGCGAGCGCCTCCGGGCCGAACGCGCGGGGCCGGACCCGGCCGGTCAGGCCCAGTTCGGCGAGCCGGGCGGCGGCGCGCTCCTCGGTGCGCCCCCACAGCACGACCCGGCCGGCGTGTTCGCACAGCAGACCCAGTCCCCCGCGGCCGGTGGACAGGCCGGTGCCGATCCAGTGCACGGTGGCCTCAGGCATGGGCGGACTCCTGGACGGACCGCTGGGCGGCGTGGAAGGTGCGCAGGCAGCGTTCCCAGGGCGGGCCGCCCAGGTCGAGCAGGTGCGGCAGCAGGTCGGCGGAGAACGAGCGGCTGGCCTCGGCGGGCAGCAGGGAGGGCAGGTTGTCGATGGCGATCACGTCCAGTCCGGGCAGCCGGCGGACCGGCTGCTCCCAGGTGGTGGGGCGGTCGTTGAGCGGCAGCACGTTGCAGTCGGACGTGACGTCGCAGGTGACGTCGCTGACGACGGAGAGCCGGCGGCCGGGCGTGTCCAGGTGCTCGGCGGTCAGGAACGGCGGTACCGGACGGCTGGTGAGGACCGCGTTGACCAGGATGTCGTGGTCGAGCAGTGCCGCGCGGTCGAGGCGGCGGGTCTCGGCGAGGTCCCAGCAGGTGGGTTCGATGCCGGCGGTGGCGAACGCCTCGCGGGCGCCGCTGCCGCAGCGGCCGAGGGCGCCGGTCACCAGCGCGCGCAGTCCGTCGTCGGTACGGGAGTCCCGCAGGGCGGCGTCCAGTTCGGCGCGGCCGAGCGGGGCGAGGGGGACGGTCAGGCGGTCCCTGCGGTGCAGGACGGCGAGCGCGGCGCCGACGTATCCGGCCCAGTGGCCGAAGGCGGCGAGGCGGCGGCCGTCCTCGTCGGTGAGGTACTCCAGGTCGAGCAGCGAGCCGCCGCCGGCCGTGAAGCGGCCCAGCAGTTCCGCGGCGCCGGACTGGCCCTTGTAGGCGTGCCCGAAGAAGATGTGCCGGTGGATCAGTCGGCCTGGGTCCTCCGGAAGTTCCTTGAGGCCGAGGACGTACGTGTCGGCGGGTGCGCCGGTCCAGGAGCCCGCCGGGGCGGTCGCACAGCCCGCGGCCCGGTAGTCGCCGAGCGGGAAGGCCCGCTGCGGCGACTCCTCGACCGTGACCGGGACGCCGTGCGCCACCAGGACGGCGGCGTCCTCGGGCGTGAGGGGTGCGCGGCGCTCGCTGGAGCGGCTCTCGTGCCGCATCCACAGGCGCGGTGCGTCGGACATGCTGATGGTGCTCCCAGTTCTGTCGGGCAGTGCGGTCGGGCTGTGCGGTCGGGCTGTTCCGTGGGATCCGGCGGGCCGGGTCCGGGTCGTCAGAGGACGGGGATGCGGGCGTTGGCCAGCGGCCGGTAGTCGGGGCTGGTGGGCAGGGTGGCCGGCTGTACGCCCGCGTCCAGGAGAGCACCCACGGTGCCGGTGGCGATGGCGACGGCGAGCTCCCGGCCGGGGCAGTGGTGGGCGTCGGCGCCGAAGGTGAACACGGCCGGGTCGGTCCGGCCGGGCAGGAAGGTGTGCGGGTCGGCGTTGGCGGCCGGGTCACGGTTGGCGGCGGCCAGCACAACCAGCACCTGCTGACCGGGGAGCACCTCGGCGCCCCGGTGCCGGAAGGGCCGGGCGGCGAAGCGCCGGGTGTTCTGGATCGGGGCGTCGTGCCGGACGACCTCGCGGACCAGGAGCTCCAGCCCGTCGGCGCCCGGCGGTACGGCCTCCCCGCGGGCGAGGGCGACCAGGGTGTTGCCGATCAGCCCGGCCGTGGCGTCGTAGGTCTGGGACAGGAAGCCGATCGCGTTGGCCAGCAGCGGGGCGGTGTCCGCCCAGTCGGCGGCCCGGGCCGCCCGTACCAGGTCGCCCAGCAGGCCCTGCCCGCCCTGCTCGATTCCGGGGCCGAGCAGCTTCTGCAGCCGGTCGGCGGCCTCGGCGGCGACCCGCTGCTGCTCGGGCGTCGCGGTCGCGGGGATGCACTGGACGAAGTCGCCGATCAGGCGGGCGGCCTCGTCGTCGGCGCCGTCGTCCAGACCGCACAGCCCGGCCACCACCCGGGCGGGCACCGAGAACATCAGTTCCTCGTACGGGACTTCGCCGCCCCTGTCCAGCACGGCCCGGGTGCGGGCGGACGCCAGCCGGGCGGTGGCGCCGGGGTCGGGCCGGCCCAGCGCCTCGACGACCACCTGTTTCAGGTGCCGCTGGAGCGTGCCGTCGGTCATCCGCACCAGACGGCCGAAGACCTCCCCCGCGGGGGTGCCGGCGATTCCGGCCGGCACCGGTTCGGCGGGCGGGCGCACCCGCAGCTCCTCGGCCCGCAGGACCGCGCTCACCGCCTCGGCGTCGGCGGCCACCCAGGCGGACAGGGTCTCGTCGTGGGCGAAGGGCCGTTCGGCGACCAGGGTGGCGTAGTAGGGGTACGGGTCCGGCTCGCGGACGGCTGACACGGGGGAGGTCGAGGGAGTCAAGTCACGTTCTCCAGAAGGGAGTCGGGCGCGGCGTGCGCGGGTACGGAGTCAGCCAACGAGGTGTGCACGGCGGTTGTCCAGTGCGCCCGCGATGGTGAGCCGCTGCACCTCCGACGTTCCCTCGTACACCCGCAGCGACCTGATCTGGCGGTACAGCCGCTCGGTGACGCTGTCCTTGACCAGTCCGGCCGCTCCCATGACCTGGACGGCCGCGTCGACGGTCTCCTGGGCGGTCTCGGTGGCGTACAGCTTGGCGATGCTGGAGTGCTTGGCGAAGTTACGGCTGCCCCGGTCGGCCTCCCAGGCGGCGCGGGCCACCAGCAGGGATCCGGCGTTGAGCCGTACCTCCATGTCGGCCAGCGACGCCTTGACCAGCTGCAGATCGAGCAGCCTGCCGCCGTAGGCGGGCCGGTCGCGGGCCCGGGCCAGGGCGGTGTCGGCGGCTCTGCGGGCGAAGCCCAGCGCGGCGGCGCCGACGGTCATCCGGAACCGTTCGAGCAGGTCCATGGCGATGACGAAGCCGCCGCCCGGCCGGCCGAGGACACTGTCCGCGGGCACCCGGCAGTTCTCGAACGCGAGATGGGCGAAGGCCCTCGGGGCGATGGCGTCGACGCTCTCGGCGACCTTCAGCCCCGGGGTGTCCGCCGGGACGAGGAAGGCGGTCAGACCGAGGGGTCCCGCGCCCTCCCCGGTCCGCGCGACGACGGTGCAGAGGTCGGCGATCGGGCCGTTGGCGATCCATGCCTTGCCGCCGTCGAGCACATACCCGCCGTCGCTGTCGCGGTGGGCGGCCAGGGTGAGGGCGCCGACGTCGGAGCCGGCCCCCTCCTCCGAGATCGCGAAGGCGCCGATCAGGGTGCCGTCGGCCATGCCGGGCAGGTACCGGTGCCGCTGCTCCTCGCTGCCGTGCCGCAGCAGCGGGGTGGCGGCGAGCGCCTGGATGGAGAAGGCGAAGTCGGCCAGGTCCTCGGTGTGGGCGAGGGTCTCGCGCATCAGGCACACGGCCCGCAGGTCGCCGGGGCGGCCGTCGGCACGCGGCGCGGTGGGATCGAGGAAGCCGAGCCAGCCGTCGGCACCGAGTTCACGGGTCAGCCGTACGCCGGTCCTGTCGGGGGTGTCGCGCAGGGCTTCGGCCGTCCAGCGTGCGCCGCGCTCGGCGCACCAGGCGTCGAGGTCCTGGGCGAGGCGGCGGTGGTCGTCGTCGTAGAACGGCAACTGCAGGACATCGGGGTCGAGATGGTGGAGTGTCATGGCAGCCGCCTCAGATGACCAGGTCGGCGGTGGCCGGCCGGGGGGTGCGGATCCGTTGGACGAGATCGTGCTCGACGAAGTGGGCGAAGGACGCGTACCCGCGCCAGATACGGCGCCACTCCCGTTGCACGGCCTCGGGGCCGGCGTCACGGTGTACGCCGTCGAGGTGGCCGATGATGATGTCCGCGGACTGGCGGGCGTGTCCCGCCGAGAGGTTGTCGATCGACAGGTGCGCCTCCTCGTAGGAGATGTCGAAGTGGTGGCGGCGCAGCTTCTGGATCTCGTGCAGGCGCATCCGGCCGAGCCCGAACATCTCGATGCCGAGGTTGTAGCCGAGGATCTCGTTGTAGAGCGAGTCGGGGAACAGGGCCAGGCTGATCTGGTGGAGGGAGAACCCGTAGAGGTGGTCGGGGAGTTCGTCCTGGTCCAGGAAGGCGGCCTGGCGGATGTGCGGCAGGTGGACGTCCATGCTGGCCAGCACCTGGTGGATGATCGTGATGTGGTTCTTGGCGAGGTCGCCGCGGCCCATCTCGTCGGCGTAGATGGAGAAGAGCATGGTGTCGCCCTCGCGGTGGCGGCGGCCCAGGTTGCCGATCCGGTAGGCCCAGGTGCCGTCGATCAGGCTGCCGAGCGCGAAGGTCTTCTGGCCGAAGACGACCTCGTCGCGGTCCGGGATCTCCTTCAGCGGCTCGTAGGGGTCGACGAGCTTGTCCCAGTAGATGCGGTCGACCCGCTCCAGCAGCGCCTCGGGGGTGTACTCGAACCAGGAGGCGTCCGTGTGCAGACCTTCCGCTCCGTGCACGAACAGCTCCTCCGCCAGGGCGAGTCCGGCCTCGGCGCGCTCGCGGGCGTACGGCAGCAGGTGCGGGAAGTGCTCGATGTTGACGAGGCGGTGGAAGAACTCCCGGTCGTCCAGGGCCGTCGGCGTGGCCGCGACGGTGACGATGTCCGGTGGCGCGGAGCCGGCGAGCGCGGCACTCCATACGGCGGCCTGCGCGTCGCCCGCGGTGCAGGGCGTGAGGTCCGGGTCGGGCGGGTCACCGGCCGCGACGGAGGCGGCCCAGGCGGTGAGGACGGCGGCCTCCCGCTCGTCGAAGATGCCGAACATCGGCCCCCCGAACTTGATGGACTGCAGGAAGCGGCAGCTGCCGTCGGCGGTGGGGCGCAGCTGGGGTGAGGCGCGGAACTCCCGCATGAACGAGGGGAGATCGAGTTCTCCGGGCGGCCCGGCGAACCAGTCGGTGAGCCGCTGCCGGCCGATCCGGACGCCGCGGTGCTGGCGTCCGGCGAAGGGGGCGTGCCGGGCCACGATGGCGGCGACCCTGGCGTCCGGGGAGAGCCCGTCGTGCCAGGTGGCGAACTCGGTGAGGGCGGTGACGTGTTCGCGCTCCAGGCGCAGGACGAGCGTCACGGCGGCGAGCAGCCTGCGGCGGTCCTCCGCTCCGGTCGGCGAGCTGCGGGTGAACTCCAGGTACTCGGCGAGGGTCTCGCCCGGCTCGGCCTCCGGCAGGGCGGGCTGCGTGCCGGTGAGGAGGTCGTCGACGCCGAGCGCGAGCATCGCGCAGTGCACCCCGACGACCTCGGGGAGGAAGGCGGCGGGCAGCCGGGACAGCGCCAGGTGGAAGCAGGCGTGCCACTGGGTGAGCGGGCGGGCCTCGGCCCGGTGGAGGAAGTCGGCGGTCTCGATCTCGGGCAGGTACACCCCGAGGTCCTCCAGCCGGCGCCGGCGCAGCCGCGGTAGCCCGCGCTCGGGGTGCCCGGCGCCCAGCAGGCGGAAGTGCTGTCCGAACAGCCGGTTGACGACCACGGAGGGCTGGGTCGCGGGCTGTGACACGGTGTCCAGCCAGCAGCCGGCCAGCAGGGCGAGCGGGGCCCGCTGCCGTACGACGGCTTCGTAGGTCTCGGGGGTGGTGTTCCGTAACCGGGCGATGGGCGCGGCGAGTTCGTCCCGTGCACGGGCCACGGTCGCGGTGATGTGGGTGATGTCGGCGGCCGGGTCGCCGGCGCCGGGCGCGGCGGTTGCCGGCGACGGCCCGCTCGGCCCGCTCGGCTCGCTCGGCTCGCTCGGCTCGGGCAGGAACGCGGACAGGACATGGCGGGCCAGCAGGAGCGTGGTGGGCGACTCCTGGTCGCGGAGAAGGCGGTGGAAGATCTCGGCGGGGGCCGCCGTGCGCAGGGCCGCCGCCTCGGCGATCGACTCGGGGTCGCCGGTGAAGGGCAGCCGCGGCAGGGATGTCGTCAGGTCGGGGAGCGGGAATCCGGCGGGGGCGGTCATCGCGGTTGCCTTTCGTCGTCGCCGGGTTCGTCCTCGGCACCCGGCTTGCGCAGGAGTACGGCCGCACGGGCCCCGGGCACGCTGGAGGCCAGCAGATGGTGGCCCCCGGCCCGCAGTCGTCCGGCGGTCTGCAGATCGGCGAGGTTGATCAGCGGGTCGGCGGCGAAGCAGTGGCCGATCCGGGTGATGTTGTCGGTGAACAGCTGCTGCGGGGCGAAGCCCGCCTGGCGTTCCTTGAGCACCACGACGGGGGTGTAGAGGTTCGGGTGGACCACGAGGTCGAGGTCGCCGGTCTTCATGCCCAGCGGCGTGAGGATCCGGTCGTTGACCTCGCGGGCCAGGTCCGGGCTGATCTCGTGGGACCAGTCCAGCGTGCCGGGCCGCTGGAGATGGGCGCAGGCGACGATCTCATGGGCATCGCCCAGGGGGCCGGCCGCGGCCGTGCCGACCAGACAGGCGGCCGCGCCGTCGCTGAACAGGGCGAAGTTCTCCATCCGCGCGCCCTCGTCGGTGATCCGGTCGGTCGTGACGACCAGGACTCTGCGGTGCTGGCCGGCCGCCACGAGGGCGTGGGCGATCCCCACTCCCACCAGAAGGTTCGTACAGCGGTTCAGGGTGATACCGGTGCAGGTGGCGGCCGTCAGGCCGATGCCCGTGAGGATGTCGTCGGTGAAGGCGCCGTGGGTACGCGGTCCGCCCGGAAAGCGGGTGGAGCACAGGATCAGCGCGTCGACGTCCGCCGGGGCGACACCTGCGGCGGTCAGACAGGCGCGGCCGGCCTCGGTGGCCAGGTCCTGAAGGGTCCGTTCCGTCCGCCGGACGTTGCCCCAGCCCCAGAGCTCCGCGTTGGGCACCATGGCCAGTGCGCGGGCCCGTTCCGCCAGGCCCTTGATCCTCGAGTGGTGCAGCTCCGTCTCGCCCAGGACGTAGGCGGCGCCGCCGAGCAGGACACGGGAGGACGCCGTCATACCTGGTCTCCCGCCGGATCGTCCGCCCGCAGGAGGGAGTTGGCCCGGGCGTACGGTACGGCGTCGGCCACGTAGGCGAACGTGCCGTGCTCGACCACCTCCCCGGCGGCGCGCAGGAACGCGCCCAGAGCGGCCCGGGAAAGGGAGGAGCCCAGGCTGATCCGCCGTACGCCGAGCGCCTGCAACGCGGCCACGGACGACTGACCGGGGCCGCCGGCGAGGACGTTCACCGGCCGGGAGACGGCGTCGACCACCGCCCGGACGGCGTCGGCGTCCGGCAGGGCGGGGGCGAAGAGCACATCGGCGCCCGCGGCCTCGTAGGCCTGGAGCCGGCGGATGGTGTCGGCGAGGTCGTGGCGGCCGACGAAGTGGTTCTCGGCGCGGGCGGTGAGCGTGAAGGGGAAGTCCAGGGACTTCGCCGCCTCGACCGCCGCGGCCACCCGCTCGACCGCGGCCTCGAAGGGAAGGATCGGGTCGTCGGGGCGGCCGGTGGAGTCCTCGATCGAGCCGCCGACCAGGCCGGTCGCGGCGGCGAGCCGGATGGTGGCGGCGACGTCGTCGGGGGTGGAGCCGAAGCCGTTCTCCAGGTCGGCGGAGACCGGCAGCGTGGTCGCCTCGACGATCGCCCTGGCGTTGGCCACGGTCTCGTCGCGGCCCACCGAGCCGGTTCCGTCGCTGCGGCCCAGCGTGTGGGCGAGGCCCGCGCTGGTGGTGGCCAGGGCGGCGAAGCCGAGGCCGGTCAGCAGGCGTGCCGTCCCCGCGTCCCACGGGTTCGGAACGACGAAGGCTTCCTGCCGCTCGTGCAGCGCCCGGAACAGGGCGCCTCTGCTGTACTGGTCGGTGGGGTGCGTCGCGGTGTCCAGCTTGGCCTCCGAAGACACGGGGACCGCCCTTCTGTTCTCGTAGTCGCACGGTGTCGGCCGGGGCCGGGCCGACGGCGGGCTCAGATGACCTCCACGTGGTCCCACCGCTCGCCGTCCGCGTCCTCGGTCCCTGATGCCACGGATCGCAGAACGGTCGTCACAGCGGTGGGGTCGGGGTCGAAGTGGAAGTGGCCGCCGTCGACCCAGTGCAGCTCCGGCGGCCGGACGGACTCCCGTGCCCAGGGCCGCAGCGCGGCGGCGTCGACGTGGGGGTCGTCCCGCCCGTTGACCAGCGTCACCGGGATGTCCAGCGGCGGGGCGGGGAGGTAGCGGTACCCCGCCACCATGCGGAAGTCGGCCCGCAGGGCCGGGAGGAGCAGCTGGGCGAGCTCCTCGTCGGCGACCACTTCGGGGGGCAGCCCGCCGAAGAACCCGACGGCCTCCGTGAACGTCTTCCCTTCCAGCCGGGCCGTCTCCACGACCCGGCGCGTCGGCAGCAGGGACGGTGCCGAACAACCGGAGGCGATCAGATGACGCAGGTGCGGGTGGCCGCGCAGCAGCCGAGCCGTCTCGAAGGCCACCACCGCGCCCAGGCTGTGCCCGAAGAGCAGGAACGGCCCGTCGGCGACGGCCCGTACGGCTTCGGCGGCGCCGGCGGCCAGCTCCGCCACCGAGGCGGCCCGCGGCTCTCGGTGCCGTTGCTCCCGGCCCGGCGGGCAGAACGCGGTCACCTCGATGTCCTCACCGAGTGAGCTCTGCCAGCGGAGGAAGGCCCGGGGGCTGCCGCCGGCGTGCGGGAAGCAGAAGACGCGGGTGCGGGGGCGGGCGTCCGGCCCGGAGGCCGCGAACGTCAGGAACGGCTGAGAGGGGGGCAAGGGGTGTCTCCGATCTTCACCTGCGCGAAGCAGCCCGGTGGCGGCCGGACCCGGACTTGCTGGTGTTCCAGCCGACGTCGTCGGCACGCGGATCGTCGGGTGACAGGGGCGGCTCCCCCACGAGCGATGGGGAGGGGATCCAGATTTTCAGCGAAGCCAACGAAGAGAAAAAACTGCTTTCGATGGTGCTCTGCACGGTCTTTGCGCCTTCTTTCCATAACCGGATCGGGTGATGTTCGCCTGACGGAGGAGGAGTTGGCGATCTCTTCTGCGAATCCACTTTCTTCTACGTCATCGACGGAGGAAAGGTTCTAGGGTGGTTCGGGTATCAGCAATGCGGAAACCGGTGGTATGACTTTCATGGCAAACATCAAAAAAGACGACAAATCGGACATTCGTGAGAGTGTTTTGCCCGTAACGCCGAGGCGTTCGACGGAACCGCAGACGCACACATCATCTGAACTGCGCGATATCGGCGAGAAGCTGGCTGAATTATCGCGCCGCACACTCGACCAGGCCGCCCTTCTGGCCACCTGGGGTGCCCCTTCGGGCAACGGTGAAATGCCCTCGTCGGTCTCCCATCTACGGGACGTCCGGGAGATCAATGAGGCCATCGGAGCCGCCATCGAAGAAGCGGACGACGAGATCCTCACAGCTCAGCCGGATGGTCCCCGGCCGGGACCGGTGCTGGAGAACGCCCTGGAATCGGTGCGCGACCAGATCTCCAGCGGGATACGCATGCGGACGCTCTACCAGCACACGGCACGCTTCGACGAGGCGACCAAGGACTACGTCCGCAGAATTTCCGAGCACGGTGCCGAGGTCCGGACCCTGGAGGAGTTCTTCGACCGGCTGATCATTATCGACAGGAAGACGGCATTCATATCCGAGAACGACGAGCGCACTGCCGCGGTCGCCATCCAGGAACCCGCCGTGGTGAGGTTTCTGTGTGATGTTTTCGAACGTGCCTGGGTTCGCGCCGAACCCTTTCCGTTCATTCCGGCGGCTGCCACCGAGGCGGCCCGGGAAGTGATCCCCGCCATTCGGGAGTCGATCCGGCGGATGCTCATCGAGGGACATTCGGACCGGCACATCGCCCGGCGGCTGGGCATCAGCGAGCGATCACTCCAGGCGCATGTGGCCTCCATGAAGAAACAACTGGAGGCACACAACCGACTGCATCTCGGATATCTGCTGGGCCGCAATGAGACCGTATACGTTCTCTAGCCGCCCGGAAGCGGATGCGTGAACTCGTCCGGGAGGTACCACCGACGGGGTGGTACCTCCCGGACGGGTGAGGTCACCGAGCGGGGCGGCAGCATCTCGTCCCGGCCCGCTCCGACCGGCGGAAGTTCAGTCCGAGCCGGCCGAGGAGGCCTCAGCCGCCCGCCCCTTCATCGACCCGCCGTCGACGGTGCGGGACGCCGGGGCGGAAGCGGGCGCGGAGGAAACGGAAGCGGAAGCGGAGGCGGGCGTGGGCGCGGAAGCGGGACCTCCCAGCCGCGAGACCGCGACCCCGCCCAGACACAGCGCGCCGCCCGCCACGGCCAGCCATGCGGGGACCTCCCCGAGGAAGATCCAGGACATCACGACCACCAGGGCCGGCACGGCGTAGGTGGTCGCGCCCAGCTTGCCCGCAGTGGTACGGGCCAGGGCATAGGCCCAGGTGGTGAAAGCGAGGGCGGTCGGAAACGCCCCGAGGTAGACGATGTTCCAGCTCGCCGACAAGGGCGCCCGGGAAACCTGGGACACCAACTGGCCCGCGAAAGGCAGACAGGCGATCGTGCCGGTGAAACACGCGAACGCCGTGACCTGCAAAGCCGACGCATGACGCAGAGCGGGTTTCTGGCCGACGACACCCACGGCGTAGCAGAGCGCCGCGAGCAGGCACAACAGAACTCCGCCGAGGGACGCGTGTCCTCCGCTCGAAGTGGAAATCCCGACGACGATCGCGCCGGCGAACGAGACCACCATTCCCATGACCAGCATGCGGGGAAATCCCTCCCGCAGCAGCCATCCCCCGAGCAGTGCGATCACCAGCGGTCCCACATTCACGATCATCGCGGCGGTACCGGCGTCGACCTTCTGCTCGCCCCAGTTCAACAACACCATGTACGCGCCGAACCAGAACACGCCGGATATGAGAATGCCCCGCCATGCCTCGCGTGGCGGGAAACCGATGCCTTTGACCAGGAGTAACACACCCATGATGGCGGACCCTGTCAGAAGTCGCCCGAGGGCCAGTGCGCCGGGGCTGAAGTAATCGGCCACACCTCGGATGGAAACGAAGGCAGAGGCCCAGAGGGCCACGGTTATCGAAGCCGCCACCAGGGCACGTCGGTCGATCCGTGTGCCGCCAGCTGTCGAGTGATTCATATCGGCAACGTAGACCAGGGTTCCCGCCCTGCCCCGGGGGTCCATCATGTTTCGGCCACCGGAAAATTGCCGGATCTGCGACTTTCCAGGGCCCGCCGTCCAGAAGTGCGGTGCTCGCGTTGTACACATCGTGGCGAGCCCGCGCCCACCGTGCGAGGCGGCGCGCCGGAGGGTTCCTCACCGTGCGCCGGAGCAGGAGCCCGGTACAACCCGCACGGCATTCACTCAAGCGAACGCTGATTGTCTGCCCTCTGGCCGTCCGATGGGGCGGGGGCTCGCGGGACGCGTAGCTGGAAGCATGCTCCAAGGGTCCGGGGGGCGAGGGTGAGGGTGCCTCGGTGGCGGTGGGCCAGATCGCGGGCGATGGCGAGGCCCAGGCCGGTGCCGCCGTGGTCGCGGGAGCGGGCGTCGTCGAGTCGGACGAAGCGTTCGAAGATGCGCTCGGCGTCCTCGGTGGGCACACCCGGTCCGTCGTCGTGCACCGTGAGCACGACCCAGGCGTCCTCGTTTCGGACGGTGATCTGGATGCGGTGTGCGGCGTGGCGGGCGGCGTTGTCGATGAGGTTGCGCAGCAGCCGTTCGTATGCGTCGGGGGTTCCGTGTACGGGTGCGGGGGCGGGGCTGTCGCAGCTGAGGGTCAACGGTCTTTCGGTGACGGGGTGTTGCTCGGTGAGCCGGGAGGCGAGAGCTGCGAGGTCGACGGTTTCGGGGCCGGCCGTGGGGGTGCGGGTGTCGAGGCGGGCGAGGAGCAGCAGGTCTTCGGCGAGGGCCTGGAGGCGGCGGGTCTGTCGTGCGGCGGTGGTGGCCGCGGCGGGCCAGTCGGTGCGTTCCGGGTAGGCGAGCGCGACTTCCAGGCTGGCCAGCAGTGTGGTGAGGGGGCTGCGCAGTTCGTGGGCGGCGTCCGCGACGAAGCGGCGCTGCTGGGCGGCGGCGTTGTCGAGGCGCTGGAGGGTGGCGTTGATGGTCGTGGCCAGGGCGGCGATCTCGTGTCCCGTGGCGGGGACGGTGACGCGTTCGCGGGGGTCGCTCGCGGTGACCGAGGCGGTGAGGACGCGGATGGCCTCGACGGGCCGCAGCGCGATGCGAACGGCGAAGTAGGTGACTGCGGCGATCAGTACGAGGCTGACGAGCCCGGCCCACAGCATCAGGCGGTCGATGGTCTCGGTGATGGCGTCGGCCGTGTGCGGGAGCACCACCACGTAGACCCGCAGGCGGGCGTCGGTGGCGACGCCGAGAGCGGCGGCTTTGTCCTTGCCCAGCCGATCGGCCTGGAATTCAGATGTGATGACCCGATTGACGCCGCCGGCCACAGAGAATTTGTCACTGGGGTCATAGTGGGGGTTCGCAGGTAGACGGACGGTAGTGATGGGTGCGGCCGTCAAGGCTTTCGGCGGGGCGGGCATCACGTGATGAGTGCCGGGAGCGAAGTCGTCCATGCCTCCGCCGTAGGCGACAGCGGGGCGTCGGCCGGTCGCGACGACCTCGTACGGCACAGTGCTTATGGAGTCGGGAATGACGCCCTGCTCCAACTTCGCGCAGAGAGACCAGAGTTGTTCCTTGGCTTGATCTTCCGCGATCTGCGTGCTCTGGCGGTGGACATCGTGGTGTACCCACCAGCCGATGCCGACCAGGATGACGGCGGCAGCCGAGGCGGCGGCCAGCCCCGCGACGGCTCGTACCGAACGCGGCCACCAACGGCGTCGCGGCTCAGTCGCGTTCACGGTCGTCCACCAGTCGGTAGCCGGTACCCCGTACGGTCTGCAGGGACTGCCGGTCGAACGCGGCGTCCACCTTCTTGCGCAGTGCGCTGACGCGCGCCTCCACCAGGTTGGGGTCCAGGGCTTCGTCGGGCCACGCGTGATAGAGCAGATCCGATTTGGGGACCGCCTGGCCCGCCCGGCGGGCCAGCAGCTCCAGCACGGCGAACTCCCGGGGCGTGAGGTCCACCCGCGTCCCGGCCCGGCGGCAGACCCGGCCGGCCACGTCCAACGAGAGGTCACCCACGGCGAGGACGGGCGGGGCGACCGTCGCGGCTCGTCTGACCAGCGCCCGCAGCCGTGCGACCAGGACCATGTAGGAGAAGGGTTTGGCCAGGTAGTCGTCGGCCCCCGTGTCGAGGGCCTCCGCCTGGTCCCAGTCCCCGTCCTTGGCGGTGAGCACCAGGATGGGGGTCGCGTTGCCCTCCCGCCGCAGCTGGGCGCAGACCTTGTAGCCGTTGAGTCCGGGCAGCATCAAGTCCAGTACGACCAGGGCGTACTCACCGGTCCGGGCCATCCACAGCCCCTGTCGGCCGTCATGGGCGAGGTCGACGCTGTAGCCCTCGGCGGACAGGCCGGTGTGCAGGGTGCGGGCAAGGTCCACCTCGTCTTCGACCACCAGGATGCGCATGCGGTGCAGCCTCGCACAGCGCCGGTCCGCCTTCCTGATCGTCCGGTCAGGTTGGATCAGCAACCGGTCAACGAGGTCCAAGCACGCTGGCGGAGTGTTTCCGCCACTGCTGAAAGGCCCTGCCGCAGATGTCCGTCGATGAACATGCCCTTGTCCTGGCCAGGACGGTGTCCCCTCCCGTACCCGGCCGCCGCCCCTCACCGGGCCCGGCCGAAGCGGTCGTCGTCATCGCGCCCTCGTCGCTGACCGTCGCTCTGGGGCTCTGGGGCATCCGCAGGGAGAACACCCTGTGGGGCGACGAGTCCGTCACCTATCAGCTCGCGCACCGCGATCTTTCGCAGATATGGCTCACGACCACCGGGCATATCGATCTGGTCCATGCCCTCTACTACGCCGTGATGCATGAGATCTTCGGTCTCTTCGGCGGAGGGCTGCTGACGTTGCGGCTGCCGTCCGTGCTGGCGATGTCCGTGGCGGCGAGCGGAGTCGGGCTGCTGGCGCTGCGCCTGGCGGGACCCCGTGCCGGGCTGCTGGCCGGCCTGGTGTTCGCGCTCCTTCCCCAGGTGCAGAAGTACGCGCAGGAAGGCCGCTCGTACGCCATGGTCTGTGCCCTGGTCACCTGGGCCACCTATGCGCTCGTGGTCGCCGTCCCGCATCGCGCCCGGTGGCGGTGGGTGGTCTATGGCTCCACCGTGCTGCTGGCCTGTCTGCTCCATGAGTTCGCGGTCCTCGCCCTGGTCGCACACGGCGTCACCCTGGTCGTCTCCCGTGTTCCGGGACCGGCGCTGAGAGCGTGGGGTGTGACTGCCGCGGGCGTGGTGGCCGGGCTGCTGCCGCTGGCGATCCGCAGTGCGGGGCAGTCGGGGCAGGTGTCCTGGATCGGCGGACCGGTGCGGTTCCGATATCTCCTGGTGGTGGCGGTCGTGGGGGTGATGTGTGCCCGAGCGCCCCTGGGGGTGCGGGGGCCGGTGCGGCTCTCGGCGCTGGCTGTGCCGATGCTGGTGCTGCCGGGCCTTCTGCTGCTGATGGCCTCGGTGGTCAAGCCCCTGTTCGTCGACCGGTATGTGCTCTACAGCAACATCGGAATCGCCTTGCTGCTGGGTGCCTGGATGGACTACTTCCACCGGCGGCGGAGGTTTTCTTCCCGTACGACGTGGATCGCGGCGGTTGCCGTACTGACCGCGCTCGTCCAGCCGAGCCTTTCACTGAGGACGCCCCAGAGCCGGAGCAATGACGTCACCGCCATCGGCGCCGCCGTACGCGAGGAAGGCCGTCCGGGCGACGGACTGCTCTATCTCGCCGGCCAGCACCGGATCCTGACCGCGGCCAACCCCGAGGACACCCGTTCCCTGACGGATCTCGCCCTGGCACAGGACCCCGTGTCGTCGAACACCCTTGCAGGTGTCGAGCTTCCCGCCCGGGACATAGCGGCACGCATGCTGGACTTCGACCGGATCGTCGTGGTCCGCGCGGCGGGTGCGCACCCGCTGTCCGACCCGCAGGAGGAAGCGAAGACGAGCACCCTGCGGCGCTACTTCCGTGAGTACGGAACAAGGCACGTCAACGGGGCCCGAGTCACCGTCTACGTCCGGGACCGTCACGCTGCCCGACCCGGCAGCCGCGGACGGTGACGTGCCCTGCCCGAAGCCACCCAGCGCCGGCGATCGAAGTCGTCAGCCCTTGGGTGAGCCTTCGCGTGCCGGGCGGCCGGGGAACGGGCGGGGGCTGACCACCTGTTTCATGACGATGGTCGAGTTGAGGCCGCGTACGCCGGGGAGGCGGACGAGGACGGTCTCGTACAGGCGCTGGTACGACGGCAGGTCGGCGCTGACGACCCGGATCAGGTAGTCCGGTTCGCCGAACAGCCGCTGTGCCTCGATGACTTCGGGGACCCCGGCGAGAGCGGCGTCGAACTCCTCCACCGCGTCGGGCCGGCTGAGCGTGGCGAAGAGCAGGACCTCGAAGCCGTATCCCAGGCTCGAGCCGTCGACGAGGGCGCGGTAGCCGCGGATGACGCCCTCCGCCTCCAGTTCCCGGACCCGCCGCTGACACCGGGACACGCTGAGCCGGACCCGGTCGGCCAGCTCCGTGAGGGTGATGCGCCCCTCGGTCTGCAGGGTGGCAAGAATTTCGCGGTCCACGGCGTCCATGGCTGAAATCTATGCCCCATCAGCCCCCTTGCGGGCAAAGTTCGCGAACATTTTGCCCCCTTTCGCGGCTAGCCTCCCGGCATGGCCAACGACACGCCCCTTCCCACCGCACCCCACTCGCCCTTCGACGAACTCGTCGACCGCAGGCACTCGAACTCCATGAAGTGGTCCTGCGCCGAGGGCTTCCTGGCTCCCGACGAGGCCGCGGCCGAACCGCTCCCGATGTGGGTCGCCGACACCGACTTCAAGGCGCCCCGGGCCGTGCTCGACGCCCTCCACGAAGCCGTGAACCACGGTGTCTTCGGATATCCCGGGGGCGCGACCGACAGCTGTCTCGACGCCGTGACCGGTTGGCAGGCCCGCCGGTTCGGCTGGGAGATACCGCGAGAGTGGGTGCTGCAGACCGCCGGAATCATCACCTCGCTCAAGACGGCGGTGCAGGCGTTCTCCGCGCCGGGCGACTCGGTCCTCATCCAGCCGCCGGTGTACGCGCACTTCCACGACGACGTCCTGCTCAACGGCCGCCACCTCGCCCTCGCCCCCCTGCAGCGCACGGAGGACGGCTACCGGTTCGACGCCCGGACCTTCGAGGCCGCCATCCGCCCGGACACCAAGCTGTTCATCCTGAGCAACCCCCACAACCCGACCGGCAACGTCTGGTCCGAGGACGAGCTGAGGACCATGGGCGAGATCTGCGCCCGGCACGGTGTCCTCGTCGTCTCCGACGAGATCCACCAGGACCTCGTCATCGACCCGGGCAAGAAGCACGTCCCGTTCGCCTCCCTCGGGGAGGCGTTCGCGCAGAACAGCATCACGTGCACGGCCCCGAGCAAGACGTTCAACCTGCCGGGGCTGCAGACCGCGCATCTCTTCGTCCCCGATCCCCGGCTGCGCGCGGAACTGTCCCGCCAGTACGAGCGCAATCTGTTCCCTCTGGTCAATGTCCTGGGGATGGTCGCGGCCGAGGCCGCCTACACCCACGGTGAGCCATGGCTCGAAGAGCAACTCGCCTACCTGCGGGGCAATCACAGGCACTTCGCGGAGGCCGTCAACCGTGCCACGTCGAAGGTGCGGGTGCTGCCGGCCGACTCCCTCTACCTGGCGTGGCTGGACTGCCGGGGCCTCGGGATGGACGCGGAGTCCCTGGACAAGTTCATGCTGACCAAGGCACGTCTGTGGCTGGACAAGGGCCAGAAGTTCGGGATCGAGGGCCACGGCTACATGCGCGTGAACCTGGGCTGCCCGCGCTCGACGGTCGACGAGGCGGTCCGGCGGCTGATCACGGCCGTCGAGGGTCTGTGAACCGCGTGCTGGTGGTCTGTGCTGCGCCGCACCTCAGTGTTCGGCCCGCCGCCACGGGGCGTCCGGACGGGTGGGGTACGCGTCGGCGGCGAGCCGCAGCGCGTACACCGCCCGGTCGGTGCCCGGGACAGGCCCCAGGTAGGTGTGCCCGGTCATATGGCACCAGGCGGGCAGGTCGAGCGGTGCGGCCGGGTCGTTGGCGACGACGTGGACGAGGGTGCCTGGTGCGGCCCCGTCGATGGCCCGGCGCAGGCGCAGCAGAAGGGTGACACAGAGCAGGCCGGTGCCGTCCACGGTGAGATCGGCATCGGCGGACGGGGCGGGCCGGCTCACCGGCGGCTCGCGCTGACGGCGACGATCACCGCGGTGCCGGAAACGAGGCCGAGGTTCCAGCCCAGGCCGAGCAGGGCGAGCGCCAGGTCGAGCAAGGAGACGGAGTCCGCGGGCACCGCGGCGGCGGTGATGCCGGCGGCCGGGAGGGTGAGTCCGGGGGCGGCGGTGCCGTGGCCGTGGTCATGCATGTGTACGGGCGTCATCGTCATCATGGCGGTCATGACGAGCTGCGTGAGGATCACCGTCGGCGCGCCCGGCATCAGGCCCGGACCACGGGTGCGCGCCGCTGTCGCGACGGTGGCCTCCGGCGGCTGCTGGAGGTCGAGGGTGCGGGCGAGCAGCAGCTACGGCGAGGGCGGCCGGCGCGTAGGCGGCGCCGGCGAGGAGGAACGGCCCGGCCAGGGTGGGGCTGCCGAAACGGTCGGCGAGGGTGCCGGTGGGCGCGGCCAGGTGGGGGCCGATCACGCCGCCGAGGGTCGTGGCGGCCAGGACGGTGGAGACGGCGCGGGCTCGGTGGACAGGGGCCGCGAGGTCGGCGCCGACGACGGGGGTGCCCCCGCGCGAGCCGTCCGGACGTGCGGGAGGGCCTGGAGGCTGGTGGCCGTTCCGGCGCCGTGGACGCACAGGGCGGCGAAGAGCAGTAAGGGGGTTGTCGGCGACTGCGGCGGCGATGACGCCCGCGCTGCCGACGGTTCGGCCGAAGGTGGTACTCGTCACGAGGACTCCACTTTCCGATGAGGCGCGGCCGAGGCCGACAGGAGACGGCATCGCCCGACGATGCCGGAACCGCGGCGGCGCCTGGCTGGGGGTGAGGGGCCGGAAGCCGGCCGCCGGCCGTGGTGCGTCGGCGGCCGGCCACTGCCCGTCGACGACGGGCCGGCCGTCGAAGCGACGGACGTGTGCGCAGTCCGGGTCCGGCGGCAGTGCGTGCCCGAGAGCGTTGCCGATCCGGCCGGCGGCGATCATGCCCATGCGGGCTCGGCCGCGGTCAGGTCACGGATCATGAAGCGGACAGAACGGCATACGCTGCTCGCTCGGCGGCCGCGAGAGCGCCCTCGATGTGCCCGGCATACTGGTCGGCCGTCTCGGTCGTGGCCCAGTGCAGCCTGCCGTCCAGGGCGGGCCGCTGGTAGAGGGGGTGTCCGAACAGGGAGTGGTCGGCGAGGCGAAGCACGGCGGGCGGCGCGGTCCACCGCTCGCTGCTCCAGTCCTGCACATGGAGCGACTCGGGTTCCGCGGCGGCGGCGCCGAAGAGCTGCGTGAGCTGCGCGGTCACCGCCTGCTCGAAACCGGGGCCGACGGCCTGGGCCGGGGCGAAGCCGAACAGTGCGGCGGGCCGCCCGTCGGGCCCCGACATGTCGTGCAGCTCCTGCAACGGGCCGGTTCTGCTGAACGCCGCCCCGGCGAGCCCCTCGCGACGCCAGAAGGCGGTGGAGTAGCGGGCGACGACCTTGGCAACGGCGCCCATCCATACCGGAGTTGCCCGAGCGAGGCGGACCAAGGCCGGGGGCGGTTCCGGATCGAACGCGATGTGTGAGAGGGCGAGCGCGGGCGGTACGGCGAGCACGACGTGCTCGGCATGCAGCACCACGGTCGGCGTACGGACGTCGAGCCCTCCGGTGGCGCGGCGGTGGATCGCGGTGACCGGGGTGCCGAGCCGCAGGACGTCCGCCGGCAGCTCGGCCGCGAGAGCGCACGCGAGGCTGTCGGCTCCTCGCGCGAAGCGACGGGCGGGGGCGTCGATCGGATGGCCCGCCAGCCGGCGTACCCCGGTGGAGTCCTGAAGCATCGTGTCCCCCGCGAGATGCTGCTCGAAGGTGTCGACGCCGAGCCGCGCGGCGAGCTCCGCGACGCGTCGCTCACCGTCCCAGAACCAGGTGGCCCCCAGGTCGAGCGCGCCCGGCGGGGCCGCGGCGCTGAGCAGTCGCCCGCCGCAGCGGTCCCGCGCCTCCAGGCAGACGGTGTCACGCCCGGCAGCCGCCAGGGTGGCGGTCGCGGTCAGTCCGGCGATCCCGGCACCGATCACGACCACGTCATGGCCGTCCTGCTGGAGCATGTACGGCTCTCTTTCTCTGCTCTGCTGCGCGTGGCCTGTTCGGTGTCGGCGGGGCTTTCGCATACCGCGTGCACGACGTCGCCTGAACCGTAGGACGTCCCCGTGGATCTCAGTAGAGGATCATGGAGAATGAGGACATAAAAGGAAGTTATGACCTATCGCACGCCTGGCGAGAAAGGTGCGACACGATGACGAGCAGGGACACCGCCGTACTCGACGACCGGGTGGGCGAGTCGCTGCGCGGCCATCACGCGGGACTCGCCCGCCGTCCCGGTCGGGCCATGACCTACCTGCCGGACGTCGCAACCTTCTCGTCCTGGAAGGCCGACAGATGATCCGGCGCGGTGACCGCCCCGTACAGGCCCGAGCCGTGATCGGCGCCGACGTCGTCGAACTGGGTGCGGCCGACGTGCCCGACATGCTCGACCTCGTCACGCGGACTCAACCGGGACCGTTCTGGCCGCGCACTCACGAACTCGGCACCTACCTCGGCATCCGCGACAGCGGCAGGCTGGTGGCCATGGCGGGTGAACGGCTGCGACCTCAGGGGTGGACCGAGATCAGCGCCGTCTGCACAGCACCCGAGGCGCGCGGGCAAGGCCACGCTCTCCTCAAGGCGGTCTGACCCGAAGCATGCCGGACATCGACCTCACGGCTTCTCTCACGGCTCCCCAGTCACACAGAATCCAACGAGAAACGACAGAACCATTGACCTGACACCATCTCAGCTCTACTTTTTGACCGGCTCGTCGACCTCTGTCCGATATACCGGACAGGGAGGGTGATGACCGCGAGGGCGTGTCCATCAGGGTCATCAGGGTGGTGTCCGCCCGGAGCCTCGCACGGCCAGTGTTCTTCCCCCTCCTTCCCCCAGGAGAGCCGCATGCCACGCACCGCTGTACGAAAATGGGCCAGACGCGTTGCCACCCAGGCACTGGCCGCCGCTCTCGCGGTCACGGGCCTGGCGAGCCTCGACCGGCAGGAGCCTTCGGTGCCCCTGTCCTCCGAACCAACTGCCGTGAGCACGAACCAGATCGGTGTCACACCGCCGCCGATGGGCTGGGCGTCCTGGAACAGCTTCTTCAGCAGCATCGATGCCAGCGTCATCAAGCAGCAGGCCGACGCCCTGGTGTCGTCAGGCATGGCGGACGCCGGGTACAAGTACGTCAATCTCGACGACGGCTGGTGGCAGGGCGACCGGGACGCGGACGGCACCATCGTCGTCGACGAGGCCCTGTGGCCGGGCGGCATGCAAGCGATCGCCGACTACATCCACAGCAAAGGGCTGAAGGCCGGCATCTACACCGACGCGGGCAAGCAGGGCTGTGGTTACTACTATCCGACCACCCGCCCGGCGGCGCCGAACACCGGTATGGAGGGGCACTACCAGCAGGACCTGGAGACCTTCCAGCGCTGGGGCTTCGACTACGTCAAGATCGACTGGTGCGGCGGGCAGGCGGAGGGCCTGGACCAGGAGACGCAGTACAAGCAGATCGCCGCCGCCAACGAGGCCGCGACCGCCGTCACCGGCCGCGACCTGGTGCTGTCCTTCTGCGAATGGGGCACCGGATCACCGTGGAACTGGGCCACGGGCTACGGCGACCTGTGGCGCACGAGCCACGACGTGCTCCTGTACCAGGAGACGCCGGGCCTGACGAAGATGTACCGCAACTTCGACGAGGCCCTGCAACCCGCTGCCCAGCACACCGGCTACTCCAACGACCCCGACATGCTCATGGTCGGCCTCAACGGCATGACCGCCGCCCGCAACCGACTCCACATGAGCCTCTGGTCCATCGCCGGCGCCCCCCTGCTGGCCGGCAACAACATCGCCGCCATGACCACCGAGACCCGCGACATCCTCACCAACCCCGAGGTCCTCGCCATCGACCAGGACCCACGCGGCCTGCAAGGCGTCAAGGTCGCCGAGGACACCCGCAATCTGCAGGTGTACGGCAAAGTCCTCGCCGGCACCGGCAAGCGCGCGGTGATGCTGTTCAACCGCACCGGCTCCGCCGCGAACATCACCGTCCGCTGGGCCGACCTCGGCCTGACCGCGGCCACCGCGACCGTACGCAACGCCTGGACCCGCACCGACGCCGGATCCTTCGCCACCGGTTACACCACGTCCGTACCGGCGAACGACGCGGTGCTGCTCACCGTCTCCGGCACCGAGGCCTCCGGCACGACCTACGAGGACACCACCACCGCCACCACGCCGGCCTTCGGCAGCGTCACCGCATCCGCAGCGGGCACGAAGCTGGTGGACATCACCTACGCCAACGGCGGCACCACCGCCCGCAAGGCCACCATCCAGGTGAACAACCAGTTCAAGTACGTCGTGGCCTTCCCGCCGACCGGCTCGGCCACCACCTACCGCACCGTCTCCGTGCTCGCCCATCTGGCCAAGGGCGTGAACAGCGTGAAGTTCGCCGCGGTCTCCGACGGCACCGCGCCCGACATCGACGCCCTCCGCGTCCAGGGAGTCCCCGGCACCGACGGGGCGGCCCTCGTCGGCTCCGCCTCGGGCCGCTGCGTGGACATCGAGAAGAACACCTACGTCAATGCCACCCAGGCACAGATCTGGGACTGCTCAGGTGGCCGCAACCAGACGCTCCAGCAGACCTCACGCGGGGAACTGATGGTCTACGGCACCAAGTGCCTGGACGCCGACAACAACGGCACCACCAACGGCACCAAGGTCATCATCTGGGACTGCACGGACGCCACCAACCAGAAGTGGACCGTGCACGCGGACGGCACCCTCACCAACAACCTGTCCGGTCTGTGCCTGGACGCCTCGGGCGCGGCGACCGCCAACGGAACCAAACTGATCCTGTGGACCTGCAACGGCCAGAGCAACCAGCAGTGGACCCTCACCTGAGACCCGTCCCACGAAGCTGGAAGAACGACCGGCGAGGGTCCGGCCGCACCCTCGCCGGTCGGCTGTACGCCCCTTGGACATCAGCTCGTCAGTAGGTCAGTGCCCCGGCGTCGCGGCCCGCGCGGTGGCGGCGCCAGGCCACGGCCAGGAGGGCGATCAGGCCACCGACGGGCGGCAGGGTGGACGCGGTCCAGGGACCGTGATGTTCTTCAGCGTGCCCGTGCCCGTCCCCTGGGAGCCCTGGATGGTGAAGGTGAAGTTCCACTTGCCGGCGGTGGACAGCGACTGGACGTCCAGACCCCACACCGACAACTTGCGCGGGTGACGGGCCAGCTGACCGCCCATGCCTCCTCCGCCGCCGCCCGGACCACCGCCCGGGCCACCGGACTGGTCGGCCGGCGAGGCTCATGGAAAGGGTGCCGGACCTGCCCTTGATGCCTCCGTCGGGGGCGAAGGTGAAGTCGAGGAACGCGTGGCGCGCAGCGGCCACTTCGCGGCGCGGTGAACGTACCGCCGAAGACCCGGACCGGCGCACCGCCCACGGCCCGGTCGGCGGAGCGTCCGGCGCGCTGCGCGAAGGTGGAGCGCAGCACCATCGTGAGGCTGGCGATACCGGCGAGCGCGCGTCCGGAGCCGCTCAGGAGGGCCGCCCACCTCACCCGCTCCGTCGCGGGCGGCGCCCCCTGGATCCTGCTCGAACA
>NZ_JBEXXK010000080.1:0-45294 GCF_040630405.1 Streptomyces sp. NPDC005811 | reverse complement strand
CAGGCCCTGGGCGGCGCCAAGAACCACATGCTGGTCCTGCCGGACGCCGACCTGGACGCGGCCGCCGACGCCGCCGTGAGCGCGGCCTACGGCTCCGCGGGCGAGCGCTGCATGGCGATCTCGGCCGTCGTCGCGGTCGGCGCGATCGGCGACGAGCTGGTGGAGAAGATCCGCGAGCGCGCCGAGAAGATCAAGATCGGCCCCGGCAACGACCCGACGTCGGAGATGGGCCCGCTGATCACCAAGGTCCACCGCGACAAGGTGGCGTCCTACGTCACCGGTGCCGCGGCCGAGGGCTGCGAGGTCGTCCTGGACGGCTCCGGCTTCACGGTCGAGGGCTTCGAGGACGGCCACTGGATCGGCATCTCCCTCCTCGACAAGGTGCCGACCACGGCGAAGGCGTACCAGGACGAGATCTTCGGCCCGGTGCTGACCGTGCTGCGCGTCGACACCTACGACGAGGGCATCGCGCTCATCAACGCCTCGCCGTTCGGCAACGGCACCGCGATCTTCACCCGGGACGGCGGCGCGGCCCGCCGCTTCCAGCTGGAGGTCGAGGCCGGCATGGTCGGCGTGAACGTCCCGATCCCGGTCCCCGTCGGCTACCACAGCTTCGGCGGCTGGAAGGACTCCCTCTTCGGCGACCACCACATCTACGGCAACGACGGCACGCACTTCTACACCCGCGGCAAGGTCGTCACCACCCGCTGGCCCGACCCGGCGGACGCCCCCTCCGGCGTGGACCTGGGCTTCCCCCGCAACCACTGACGCAGGGATCAGGGGCCGTCCGTATAGCGGACGGCCCCATTTTTTTGTGCCCGGCACCTACGGTTCCCGTACGGCCGAATGAGGCGAATTCCCGCGCGGGCATGCCGTATCCGGGGCCAAAAGCCGTTTTGATCTACGGATTTCGTAGGTGAACGGCTATTGACGCGCTGGTTTTCGTTGGGATTCCATCAGCGCAATCTGCTGCCCCTGGCGATCGGAACCGCGCATGACCGACACGCTCCGCCCCGTCGACACCGTCGTCGACGCGCCCCACGGCCCTCAGAAGCTCAAGCGCTCCATCGGCGTGGTGGGCGGAACCCTGCTGACCCTCTCGTGCGTGACCCCCGCCTCCACCCTCTTCGTGGTCGTCCCGGATCTGTTCGGCTCGCTCGGCACCGCGACCGCCCTCACGATCGCGATCGGCTCGCTGCTCTGTATCGCCGTGGCGTTCTGCTACTCGGAGCTGGGCACCCTCATCCCCAGCGCGGGCGGCGAGTACGCCATGGTGTCGACGCTGGCCGGACGCCTCGCCGGCTGGCTGGTCTTCGTCCTCTCCCTGCTGGTCGTGATGATCGTCCCGCCGGTGATCGCGATGGGCACCGCCGACTACCTCGCCCCGGTCGTCCACCTCGACCCCGCCCTCGCGGGCGCCGGCGTCATGCTGCTCGCCACCCTCGCCGGACTGCTGGACCTGCGCGCCAACGCCTGGATCACCGGCGTCTTCCTGGTCCTGGAGGTCATCGCCGCGGCCGTCGTGGCCGTCCTGGGCTTCGCGCACGGCCACCGCGGCCCCGGCAGCCTGGTCTCGATGCAGGTCGCGGACGCCCACGGCGGCACCGACACCGTCACCGCGATGCTGGTCGTCTCCGGTCTCGCCATCGCCCTCTTCGTCACCCAGGGCTTCTCCACCGCCGTCTACCTCTCCGAGGAGCTGGAGCACCCGCGCCGCAACGTCGCCCGCACCGTCCTCGCCACCCTCGCCATCTCCTCGGTGATCATCCTGGTCCCGGTCGTCGCCATCACCTTCGGCGCCTCGGACCTCGCCCAGCTCACCGGCGGCGACATCAGCTCCATGGTCACCGCCTGGTCGAACTCCGCCGTCGGCACCTTCGTCAGCCTCTGCGTGGCCCTGGCGATCATCAACGCCGGCATCGTGATGGTCATCCAGAACTCCCGCGTCCTGTTCGCCTCCGCCCGCGACCAGGCCTGGCCCGGACCGGTCAACCGTGTCTTCGCCAAGCTCGGCCGCTTCGGCTCCCCCTGGGTCGCCACCCTCGCCGTCGGCGTCCCCGGCGCCGCCCTGTGCTTCGTGAACCTCGACACCCTCTACGGCGTCACCGGCGTCTCCGTGACCGGCATGTACCTGCTCGTCGCGGTCGCCGCCCTGCTCTCCCGCCGCGGCCACCACCGGCACACCCCCGCCTGGCGCATGCCCCTGTGGCCCGCCGTACCGGCCCTGCTGATCGCCGTACTCGCCTACATCCTCACCCAGCAGGAGACGAGCTACCTGCTGTGGACCGGCGGCATCACCGCCGCCGCCACCCTGTACTGGGCCCTCTACCTGCGCCCCCGCCCCGACACCCGCTGGCTGGTCACCCTGCCCGAGGACGCGCAGGCCTGACACCGCCCCGGTACCGCGCCTGGTGTACGTACGAGGGCGCACGTACGCCCCTGGTAGGGCAGGCGGTTCGGCCTCCGGTCGACAACTCCCCGACAGGTTGACCCCGTACGGTTGAAGCATGGATCTTCGACTGCCCGGTCTGCGAGGACCACGGCGGCCACGACGGCTCCTCGCCGCCGCGGCCGCCGTCGTCGTACTCGCCGGTGCCGGTACGTGGACGGCCGTCGCCGACGACGACGACCGGCCCGCGGTGCACCACAGCGATCAGGTGATGTCCGTGGACGGCGTCCGCCTGGACACCTCCTACTTCACCTCCGGCGGCTCCGGCCGCCGCCCCGCCGTCCTCCTCGGGCACGGCTTCGGCGGCACCAAGGACGACGTACGGCAGCAGGCCGAGGACCTCGCCCGCGCCGGATACGCGGTCCTGACCTGGTCCGCGCGCGGCTTCGGCAGGTCGACGGGCAAGATCGGGCTGAACGACCCGAAGGGCGAGGTCGCCGACGTCACCCAGCTGATCGACTGGCTGGCCGATCGGCCCGAGGTGGAGCTGGACAAGAAGGGCGACCCGCGCGTCGGCGTCGCCGGCGCCTCCTACGGCGGCGCGATCGCCCTGCTCGCCGCCGGGTACGACGACCGGGTGGACGCCATCGCCCCCTCGATCACCTACTGGAACCTCGCCGACGCCCTGTTCCCCGACGGCGTGTTCAAGAAGCTGTGGGCCGGCATCTTCGTCAACACCGGCGGCGGCTGCGACAACTTCGAGCCCGCGCTGTGCACGATGTACCAGCGGGTCGCCGAGTCCGGCACCCCCGACGCCGCCGCCCGCGCGCTCCTCGACGCCCGCTCGCCGTCCGCCGTCGCCGACCGCATCAAGGTCCCCACCCTCCTCGTGCAGGGCCAGGCCGACTCCCTCTTCACCCTCGCCCAGGCCGACGCCGCCGAGAAGGCCATCAAGGCCAACGGCGCCCCCGTGGACGTCGACTGGATCGCGGGCGGCCACGACGGCGGCAACCTGGAGAGCAGCCGCGTCCAGGCCCGCGTCACCGCCTGGTTCGACCGCTACCTCAAGGGCGGGAAGAGCGTCGACACCGGCCCCGCCTTCCGCGTCACCCGCACCGGAGGCGTCGACTCCACCGACGGCACGGTCCCGCTGCGCGGCGCGAGCGGCGACAGCTACCCGGGCCTGGCGAACGACCGCAGGTCCATCGCCCTGACCGGCCGCGAGCAGTCCTTCGACAACCCGGCCGGCGCCAGCCCGCCCGCCATCTCCGCCCTGCCCGGCCTCGGCGGCTCCGGCCTCGGCCAGCTCTCCGCGTTCGGCGTCGGCGTCTCCCTCGACTTCCCCGGCCAGTACGCCGCCTTCGACTCCGCGCCCCTCACCGGCGCCCTGCGGATCACCGGCACCCCGACCGCCACCGTCCACGTGAAGTCCACCACCGGCACCGCCGTCCTCTTCGCCAAGGTGTACGACGTCGGCCCCGACGGCAGCCGGCAGCTCCCCTCCCAGCTCGTCGCGCCGATCCGCGTCGAGGGCGCCAAGGCCGGCAAGGACGTCACGATCACCCTCCCGGCGATCGACCACGACATCGAGGAGGGCCACCGGCTGAGCCTGGTCCTCGCCTCCACCGACCTCGGCTACGCCTCCCCGGCCACCCCGGCGACGTACACCGTCTCCCTGAAGGGCGAGCTGCGGGTTCCGACGGCCCCCGCCGTCACGACCGCCGCCGCCCCCCTCCCCTCCTGGGTGTGGTGGCTGCCCCTCGCGGGCGCGGGCGTCGCCCTGCTGCTCCTGCTGACCGGCCGCCGCCGCACCGCCATGCCCGCCCCCGACCCGGAGCTGGCCGAGGTCCCGCTCCGGATCGCCGGCCTGAGCAAGAAGTACGCGGGCGGCGACCGCTACAGCGTCCGTGAGCTCTCCTTCCAGGTGGAGAAGGGCCAGGTGCTGGGCCTCCTCGGCCCCAACGGCGCCGGCAAGACGACCACCCTGCGCATGCTGATGGGCCTCATCGGACCCGACGAGGGCGAGATCCGGGTCTTCGGCCACGCCGTCCGCCCCGGCGCCCCCGTCCTCTCCCGGGTCGGCTCCTTCGTCGAGGGCGCGGGCTTCCTGCCGCACCTCACCGGCCGGGAGAACCTCGACCTGTACTGGAAGGCCACCGGCCGCCCCGCCGAGGACGCCCACCTGGAGGAGGCCCTGGAGATCGCCGGCCTCGGCGACGCCCTGGCCCGCGCCGTACGGACGTACTCCCAGGGCATGCGCCAGCGCCTCGCCATCGCCCAGGCCATGCTGGGCCTGCCCGACCTGCTGATCCTCGACGAACCGACCAACGGACTCGACCCGCCGCAGATCCGCGAGATGCGCGAGGTGATGATCCGGTACGCGGCCGCCGGACGCACGGTGATCGTCTCCAGCCATCTCCTGGCGGAGGTCGAACAGTCCTGCACCCACCTCGTCGTCATGGACCGCGGCCGGCTCGTCCAGGCCGGCCCGGTCGGCGCGATCGTCGGCTCCGGCGACACCCTCCTGGTCGGCACCGCCGCCCCGGTGGAGGAGCCCGTCCTGGAGAAGGTGGCGGCCCTGCCCGGCATCGCCTCCGCGGACCGCACCGACGAGGGCCTGCTCGTACGGCTCGACGCCGACGGCAGCGCCCAGCGCCTGGTCGCCGAACTCGTCCGGCTGGACGTGCCCGTGCAGTCGGTCGGCCCGCACCGCCGCCTGGAGGACGCCTTCCTCACCCTGATCGGAGGTTCCGCATGAGCACGCTCACCGAGGTCGCCTCCGGCTACCAGCCAGGCCGCACCCTGCCGTTGCGCGTCGAACTGGCCCGCCAGCTCAAGCGCCGCCGCACGATCGTCATGGGCGGCATCCTCGCCGCCCTGCCGTTCGTGCTGCTGATCGCGTTCGCCGTCGGCGGCGAACCGGGCGGCCGCAACAACACGGTGACCCTGATGGACACCGCGACCGCCTCCGCCGGCAACTTCGCCGCCGTCAACCTGTTCGTGTCGGCGGGCTTCCTGCTGGTCATCCCGGTCGCCCTGTTCTGCGGGGACACGGTCGCCTCCGAGGCCGGCTGGTCCTCCCTGCGCTATCTGCTCGCCGCCCCCGTGCCGCGGGCCCGGCTGCTGTGGTCCAAGCTCGTCGTCGGCCTCGCGCTCAGCCTGGCCGCGATGATCCTGCTGCCGCTCGTCGCCCTCGCCGTCGGCACCGCCGCCTACGGCTGGGGACCGCTGGAGCTGCCCACCGGCGGCACGCTCGACGCGGTCACCGCGGCGCAGCGCCTGGTGGTCGTCGTGGGATACGTCTTCGTGTCCCAACTCGTCACCGCCGGGCTCGCGTTCTGGCTGTCGACCCGGACCGACGCCGCCCTCGGCGCGGTCGGCGGCGCGGTCGGACTGACCATCATCGGCAACGTCCTGGACGCCGTCACCGCCCTCGGCGACTGGCGGGACTTCCTGCCCGCCCACTGGCAGTTCGCCTGGGCCGACGCCGTCCAGCCCAGCCCCGAGTGGTCCGGCATGCTCCAGGGCACGGCCGTCTCCGTGACCTACGCCCTCGTCCTGTTCGCCCTGGCCTTCCGGGGGTTCGCCCGCAAGGACATCGTGTCGTAGGCCGCGTGCCGTAGACCGATTCGCAACCGGCCCGCAACCTCCCGGGCCGCACGTTCCGGCCCCCTGTCCCGTCACAGTCACAGACATCGACGGACACAGGGGGCACGGACGATGAGAACCCACCGGACACCCGTACTGCTCACCCTCGCCACCGCACTGCTGCTCACCGGCTGCGCCGCCGCCGACTCCTCGGGCAGCAAGGCCTCCGACGGGGCGGCACGGGGCAGCGAGGCCTTCCCCGCACCGAGCGCACCCGCCACCGAGGCGGACGGCGACGAGGCCGCCCGCGACCACCTCTCCACCTTCGCCCTGGACGTCGACACCGCCTCCTACGGCTACGCCCGCCGCACCCTCGCCGACGGCGCGCTGCCCGACCCGTCCACGGTCCGCCCCGAGGAGTTCGTCAACAGCTTCCGCCAGGACTACGACCGCCCCGACGGCAACGGCTTCTCGGTCACCGTGGACGGCGCCCGCACCGGCGACGACGACTGGTCCCTGGTCCGCGTCGGCCTCGCCACCAGGGCCGCCGACGACGAGAGCGACCGCCCGCCCGCCGCCCTCACCTTCGTCGTGGACGTCTCCGGCTCGATGGGCGAACCGGGCCGGCTGGACCTCGCCCGGCACGCCCTGGACACGATGACCGACCGGCTGCGCGACGACGACTCCGTCGCGATCGTCACCTTCAGCGCCGACGCCGAGACCGTCCTGCCGATGACCCGCCTCGGCGACCACCGCGCCCGCGTGCACGACGCGATCGACCGGCTGAAGCCCGACGACTCCACCAACCTCGGCGCCGGTGTCGAGACCGGCTACGACACCGCCGTGGACGGGCTGCGCGAGGGCGCCACCAACCGGGTCGTCCTGGTCTCCGACGCCCTCGCCAACACCGGCGACACCGACGCCGACGCGATCCTGGAACGCATCGGCACCGACCGCCGCGAACACGGCATCACCCTCTTCGGCGTCGGCGTCGGCAGCGACTACGGCGACGCCCTCATGGAACGGCTCGCCGACAAGGGCGACGGCCACACCGTCTACGTCTCCGACGAGGACGAGGCCCGCGAGGTGTTCTGCACCGACCTCCCGCAGAACATCGAGCTGACCGCCCGCGACGCCAAGGCCCAGGTCGACTTCGACCCCGACACGGTCACCGACTTCCGGCTCGTCGGCTACGAGGACCGCGCGGTCGCCGACGACGACTTCCGCGACGACTCGGTCGACGGCGGCGAGGTCGGCCCCGGCCACACCGTCACCGCCCTCTACGCCGTGCGCACCCGGCCCGGCGCCGAGGGCCGCCTCGCCACCGCCACCGTCCACTGGCTCGACCCCGAGACCCGCACCCCGCACGAGAACACCGGCAGCCTGACCGCCGACGCCCTCCACGACGCGCTGTCCACGGCCCCCGCCCGCTTCCAGGTCACGGCGACGGCCGCCTACTTCGCCGACACCCTCCGCCACACCGGGACCCCGCTGCCCGACGCCCCCTCCCTCACCGAACTGTCCGCTCGCGCCCACGCCCTGGCCGACCGCACCGAGGACCAGGACGTACGCCTCCTCGCCCGCGCCATCGACGAGGCCGACCGCATCGGAGGCCCGGACCTGGACCCGGACCTGGACCGCAGGCGTTGAATTTTCCTTACTTGCGGGTAAGTTGGCCCACCGGTACCAGCCACCCACACCCGCCAGCCGCACCACGACACGGGAGCCGTCATGGGCGTACGCAAGGATCTGAAGCGGGCGAAGCGACGCACCGACCTCGCCTCCCGCACCCGTGTCGAGGTGACCCGGGACGCCTCCGGTGCCGTACGCGAGGCACGCACCGCGCCCCTGGTGGAGCCGCCCACCACGGGCAGCATCGCCGACCTGCCGTTCACCAACGCGGCCGAGGACCCCGGCGCGGTGGTGCTGCGCCGCAGGCACGGCGACGACTGGCGGCCGGTGGCCGCCATCGTCTTCGCCGCCGAGGTCACCGATGTGGCGAAGGGCCTGATCGCCCAGGGCCTCGAACCGGGCGGCCGGGTCGCGATCATGTCCCGCACCCGCTACGAGTGGACCCTCGTGGACTTCGCCGTCTGGGCGGCCGGCGGAGTGACCGTGCCGGTCTACGCCACCTCCTCCGCCGACCAGGTCGACTGGATCGTCCGCGACTCCGGCGCCACGCTCGTCGTCGTGGAGAACGCCGAGAACGCGGCGACGGCCACCACCGGCACGGCCCACCACCCCCGGCCCCCGCGGATCCTCGCACTCGACGCGGACGCCGTCGGCACCCTCACCGCCCTCGGCCGGGACCTCCCCGACGAGGAGGTCACCAAGCGCCGCGCCGCCCTCACCCCCGACACCACCGCCACCCTCTGCTACACCTCCGGCACCACCGGCCGCCCCAAGGGCTGTGTCCTCACCCACGCCAATCTGCACGCCGAGGCGGCCAACCTCCTGGAACTGCTCCACCCGATCTTCAAGGAGGTCACCGGAGAGACCGCCTCCACCCTCCTGTTCCTGCCCCTCGCCCACATCATGGGCCGCACGCTCCAGATCGCCTGCCTGATGGCCCGGATCGAGACCGGTCACTTCCCGAGCGTCAAGCCCGACGAACTGCGGCCCGCGCTCAAGGAGTTCCGGCCCACCTTCCTGGTCGGCGTGCCCTATCTCTTCGAGCGCATCCACGACACCGGCCGCGCCACCGCCGAGAAGATCGGCCGCGGCGCCTCCTTCGACCGCGCCGAACGCATCGCCGTGCGCTTCGCGGAGGCGTACCTGCGGAAGTTCCTCGACGGCGGCAGGGGCCCCGGCCCCGGCCTCTACGCCGCCTGGGCCCTGTACGACCTGCTGGTCTACCGCCGGATCCGCAGCGAGCTCGGCGGCCGGATGCGGTACGCCATCAGCGGCGGCTCCCCGCTGGACCGCACCCTGAGCCTGTTCTTCTACGCCGCCGGCATCGTCGTCTACGAGGGCTACGGCCTCACCGAGACCACCGCCGCCGCCACCCTCGTCCCCCCGCTCGGACCCCGGCCCGGCACGGTCGGCCGGCCCGTCCCCGGCACCGCCGTTCGCATCGCCGACGACGGAGAGATCCTGATCAGGGGCGGGGTCGTCTTCCCCGCCTACTGGAACAACCCGGCCGCCACCGCCGAGGTCCTCAGCGACGGCTGGTTCGCCACCGGCGATCTCGGCGCCCTCGACGAGGACGGCTACCTCACCATCACCGGCCGCAAGAAGGACCTGCTGGTCACCTCGGGCGGCAAGAACGTCTCCCCGGCCGTCCTGGAGGACCGGCTGCGCAGCCGCACCCCGGTCGGCCAGTGTCTGGTCGTCGGCGACAACCGCGCCTTCGTCGGCGCCCTGATCACCCTCGACCCCGACGCGGTCGCCCACTGGCTGTCGGTCCGCAAGCTGCCCACCGGCACCCCGCTCGCCGAACTCGCCCGCGACCCCCGGATGCGCGCCGAGGTCCAACGGGCCGTCGACTACGCCAACGAGGCGGTCTCCCGCGCCGAGTCGATCCGCGCCTTCACCCTGGTCGAGGGCGAGTTCAGCGAGGCCAACGGCCTGCTCACCCCGTCCCTGAAGGTGAAACGGCACGCGGTGACGGAGAAGTACGCGCGGGAGATAGAGGACCTGTACCGCAGGTGAGGCACGCGAACGGCGGGCCACCGGAGAACCGGTGACCCGCCGCGGCGGTACGTCGGACTGCTGAGCGTCAGCCGTTCTGGACGCCGTTGCCCGAGAGGGCCGAGATGTCGTCCAGGATGTGCGACAGCGGCTCGTCGCCCTTGGCCTGGGTGCTGTTCTCGACGCACTGCTGGTTCTGCGGGGCGGACAGGATCGGGATGTCCTGGAGCGCGACGCCGGCGGCGCCGATGCCACCCACGTTGAGCTTGGCCGGCAGGCCGATGCAGGGCTTGTTCAGCGAACCCTGGACCAGCGAGAGCTGCGGGCTCATGTCGCCGAACGTGGCCGAGTTGCCGAACTCCTGCGAGGCACCGTTGCCGCTGGCGGAGGTGGTGCCGCTGTCGTCGCCGATGGCCAGGGCCTGCGGCGCCGAGGCGACCGCGATACCGGCCAGGGACGCGGCGACGGCCGCGGTTGCCCACAGCTTCTTCATGTTCTTTCCCTTTCGCAAAGCGGACTCCGGGGGAGGAGCTGCATGATCGTCAACGCGCGGACCCTGGGGAATGTTGCGCAGTTTGCCCCGATTGGAGTAGCGCATTGGGCGGGCAGAGGCGTGCGCCCCTCGCTCCCGCACCGAAACAGCGGGTCGCCGATGCTCGGTGACCCGCTGTCGTGGTGGAACGTCAGTGGTTGCCCGCACCGTTGCCGGCGAGCAGCGAGATGTCGTCCAGGATGTGCGACAGCGGCTCGTCGCCCTTGGCCTGGGTGGAGTTCTCGACGCACTGCTGGTTCTGCGGGGCGGACAGGATCGGGATGTCCTGGAGCGCGACGCCGGCGGCGCCGATGCCGCCCAGGTTGAGCTTGGCCGGCAGGCCGATGCAGGGCTTGTTCAGGGAACCCTGGATGAGGGCCATCTGCGGGCTCATGTTGCCGAAGGTGGCCGAGTTGCCGAACGACTGGCTGGCGCCGTTGCCGCTGGCGGAGGTCGTGCCACTGTCGTTGCCGATGGCGAACGCCGGAGCTGCGGCAGCGGCGCCGGCGCCGATGACGGAAGCGGCGACCGCGGCGGTGGCCAGTACCTTCTTGATCACTTGCTAGTCCCTTCTGGAGAAACCCCGGCCATCGGAGCGATCTGATCAACCGCCCCCGCCGTGTTTGGTTGCTGCTGTTCACTCCGACGGCCTATTTCTCTGAGGAATGCCGGGAGGGCTGAACTCCTATTGAGTGAAGCGCCGCAACCATTTCCCGCAGCCTGGGTTGAGTCGGGCGCAGACACATGGTCCCGGCGTCGGAGCCGGGGCCCGGAAAGGAAAAGCGAAATGCTGAAGAAGGCAATGGCCGTGGCGGCGGTCGCCGCTTCCGTCGTGGGTGTGTCGGCGGCGGTCGCGCCTCAGGCGCTTGCCATCGGCGACGACGCCGGCACCACCTCCGCCAGCGGCAACGGCGCGCGCGAGGCGTTCGGCAACTCCGTGACCAAGGGCGACATGAGCCCCCAGGCCACGCTGGTCCAGAGCTCCTTGAACAAGCTCTGCATCGGCCTGCCGGCCAAGCTCAACGCGGGCGGGATCGGCCTCGCCGGCATCGCGACCCAGGACATCCCGGTCCTCTCCGCCGCGCAGAACCAGCAGTGCGCCGAGAACTCCACCCAGGCCAAGGGTGACGAGCCGGCGTCGCACATCCTGGACGACATCTCCGCGCTCTCGGGCAACGGCGTGCAGAACGGCTGACGGCCGGCACCACCCGTCCCGGACGGCCCGCGCCTCGGTGCGGGCCGTCCGGCTTTTTATATGAAGACATTCGAGTGAATAGCACGATCATATGTGTTCGCGGCTTTCCCTTGCCGTCAATCACTCGTGTGCAGCCTGTCGGTTCCGACCGTCAACGAGGCATGGCCGCAGAGAAGGGAAATTTCATGAAGAAGAGTGCCGCTGTCGTCGCGGGCCTGGTGCTGGCCCTGGGCGCCGCCACTCCCGCGTTCGCCGACAACGAGACCACCGGTGTCGCCGTCAACTCCCCGGGCTTCCTGTCCGGGAACGTGGTCCAGATCCCGATCGACGTGAACGCCAACGTGTGCGGCAACACGCTCAACGTGATCGGGCTGGTGAACCCGGCCATCGGCAACCACTGCAGCAACGGCTGACGCCACGCCACCCCAGCCCTCCGGCTGGGCCGAGGCCGGTCCCGGGACAGCTTCCACGCGTTCCGGGGCCGGCCTTCCCACTTCTTCGAGCAGGAAGACAACGAGAGTGCGACAGACCCTGAGAAAGGGGATGGTCGCGGCCGCCGCCGCGACGAGCATCCTGTACCTGTGCGGAGGCACCGCCGTCGCGGACACGCACGAGGACGGTACGGCCACGAGTGCGCCGGGCGTGGTGGCGAGCAGCCCCGACGCGCCCGAGGCGGCCGTGCCCACGAGCCACACCCACGAGACGTCGACGTCCGGCAACCAGGACTCCGCCCACCGGGGCTACGGCGACGAGGACTCCGACCACGGCAGCTCCGAGAAGCCGGACCACGGCGGCCACGAGAAGCCGGGTTATGAGAAGCCGGGCCATGAGAAGCCTGGTCACGAGAAGCCTGGTCACGAGAAGCCGGGTTACGAGAAGCCGGGCTATGAGAAGCCTGGCCACGACAAGCCGAGCTACGACAAGCCGAGCTACGAGAAGCCGGGGCATGACAAGCCTGGCTACGAGGAGCCCGGTTACGGCGGGAACGAGAGCCCGAGCCACGGTGGCTACGAGAAGCCGGGCCATGAGAAGCCGGGCCACGGGAAGCCGGGTCACGAGAAGCCCGGTCACGAGAAGCCCGGCTACGGCGATCACGAAAGCCCCAGCCACGGTGGCTCCGAGAAGCCGGGCCATGAGAAGCCCGGTCACGGCAAGCCCAGCCATGAGAAGCCGGGCCACGAGAAGCCCGGTCACGGCAAGCCCACCCATGACAAGCCCGGCCATGAGAAGCCCGGCCACGGTGACCACGGCAAGCCCGGTCACGGCAAGCCCAGCCATGAGAAGCCGGGCCACGAGAAGCCCGGTCACGGCAAGCCCACCCATGACAAGCCCGGCCACGAGAAGCCCGGCCACGGTGACCACGGCAAGCCCGGTCACGGCAAGCCCAGTCATGACTCCGGCTACGGCGACCACGGCAACGGCGGCTCCGGCTACGGGCAGGGGCACGACGACTCCAGCCACGGCTCGCACCCCCCGCACACGAAGCCCCCGCACACCAAGCCCCCGCACACCACCCCACCCCCCACCAAGCCCCCGCACACCACCCCGCCGGAGCACGCCTACCCGCCCCACAAGCCGCCGGAGCTGTCCCACACCGGCAGTGAGGCGATGCTGGCGGCCACGGGGGTCAGCGCCGCGCTGATCGCCGGCGGTGCCGTCCTGTACCGGCGAGGCCGGACCGCCTCCCGCCGGTGACCGCGCCGGGTGCCGGACGCCCGCGCGCCCGGCACCCGCGCCGCACGGATCCCGTACGGCCCGTCAGCGGCTGCCCGCCTTCTCGTCGTCCGTCTGTTCCGCCGAGGGCAGCGTCGAGGGCGTGGGCACCCGGCCGAGCAGGCCGGGGCGGGCACCCGGCGGACCGGAGCGGGGGAGGCGGTCCCGCAGGCGCCGGGTGACATGGGCGCACCACAGCCGCCGCATCGCCCGTCCGGGGGCGGGGTCGTCCCCGGCGTACCAGGCCAGTTCACGGCCCTGCGGGGCCGGCCGCAGCGCGGCGAGCGGCGCATAGTTCTCGACCACGAAGGTCCGCCCCGGCAACGGCTTCCCGGCCGGCAGCGGACGGTGGGTCAGATCCAGATGCTGGGCGCGTACGACGTCCAGTCCGGCCGCGTCGGCGAAGAGCCGGAACTGCGCGCCGGGACGGGGGTTGAAGTCGAGCAGGTGATAGGCACCGGTCCGGCCGCACCGGCGGAAGTCCAGGTCGAGGACGCCCCGGTAGCCGAGCGTGTCGACGAGCCGTTCGGCGAGCGTGCCGACCTGCGGGTTCTCGGTCCACTCACCCACCGCCGTCAGTCCGGCCCCGCGCGGCCAGGCGCACAGCTTTCGCCCCGTCCCGCCGCCGTGCAGCGCGCCGCGGCGGTCGGCGTACCCGTGGAAGAACCAGTCCCGGTTCGGGCCCGGCGGCAGGAAGGCCTGGAGCAGCAGCCGGCTGCCGGCCTCCTCGGTGCGCAGATACAGCCGGCGCGCGTCCTGGGCGGAGCGCACCACGACCGTGCTGCGCAGTCCGCTGCCGGCCGGCAGCAGCCAGGGCCGGCTCCATTTCGCCACCAGCGGCAGCCCGAGGCGCCCTGCGGCCCGGACGGCCTGCTCGGCGCTGTCGGGGACGGCCGTCTCGGGGTGCGGTACGTCGGCCGTGGCGCACAGCGCGGCCAACTCGGCCTTGTCCGCGACCTGTTCGGGTAGCGCGCCGGGCTGCTGCGGCAGCAGGCAGGCGGACGCCAGTTCCTCGCGCAGCCGGGCCACGGCGACCGCGCCCGCGTCGTCCATGGGGATCAGTACGGCGGGCCGTTCGATGCGGGCGGCCACGCGCAGCAGGGTGGCGGCGATGTCGGCGGGCGCGGCGCCGGGCGGCGGCGGGGGATGCAGCTGGCGTACGAAACGGGATCGGCCCAGGGGGCTTCCCGTCGCGTCGGCGACCACGTGCACCTCGACCCCGGCCCGGCCGAGCGAGCGTACGGCGCCGAGGGTTCCGTGGTGGAAGGGGTTCCGGTCGATCCGCAGCAGTACGGCGGGGACGCGGGTGTCGAGCAGCGACACGGGCATTGCGCTCCTGTGGTGGGGCCGGATCACCGGTTCGGGCGAGCAGGGCACTCGAAAGCCGTAACGACGGTGGCGGCACATCTTTTTGTATGACTTTCATATGACTACGTATCAGTAGGGCAATTTCATCCCCCGCAGGGAGGACGGAGCCGGCATGGCCTCACAGCAGCGACGCGCCCGGTCCCGGCGGCCGGCCCTCGCCGTCGTCACGGCGGCCGCGGTGTCGGTGGCCCTGGCTTCCGGCCCCGGACCCGCCGTCGCCGACCCCGACCCGGTGCCGAGCACGACACCGGCGCAGACCGAACAGGCGGCACCCCCGCAGGACCCCGGCACCCAGCCGCCACCCCCACCCGTCCCCGCCGCCCCGACCACCGCGACCACCGCGACCGGGGACACCGAGTCCCCCGACCCGGCGGCCACACCCACCCCTGCCCCTCCGACGGATTCCGCGTCCGCGTCCGCCTCTGCCTCTGCCTCTGCCTCTGCCGCCGCCCCCGCCCCCGTCCCCACCCCCGCCTTCGGCGCCTACCTCGACTTCGGTGCGCGCGGGGTGGCCCGGATCGCCCAGCTCAGCGCCTGGCTGGGCGGGGCCGAGCTGCGGGTCGGGCACACCTATCTGCCGGGTGACCAGTGGCGGAACATCGAGGGCCCGCCCGGCTTCCTCGACGTATGGGCGCACTGGCGGCGGGAGAAGGACGACCGGATGCTCGTCCTCAACGTGCCCATGCTGGAACGCAACGAGGAGGGCGTCTCCGACCCCGAGGTCCGCGATCTGCTCCAGCGGGGCGCGGCCGGGGAGTTCGACCACCACTTCCGTGCCCTCGCCGAGCGGCTGGTCGGGCTCGGGGTGCCGGACACCGTGATCGTGCTCGGCTGGGAGATGAACGGCACGACGTACACCCACCGCTGCGGCCCGGACCCCGAGGCCTGGAAGGCGTACTGGAACCGGATCGTCACCGCCATGCGCGCGGTGCCGGACCAGCGGTTCCGCTTCGACTTCGCGCCCACCCGGGGCCGGGACGCCGTGCCGTGGACGGAGTGCTACCCCGGGGACGGCACGGTCGACATCATCGGCATGGACGCCTACGACCAGCCGAGCGGGCTCTCCTTCGACGAGCAGGTGTCCGAGCCGCTCGGCCTCCAGGAGCACGTCGACTTCGCCCGGACGCACGGCAAGCCCGTCTCGTATCCCGAATGGGGACTGTTCCGCAACGGCGACAACGCGGAGTACATGCGCCGCATGCTCGACTGGATGGACCGGCACGGAGCCCTCTACAACACGCTGACCGACTACTGCCCGCACGGGGTGTGGCAGTGCCGCAGGAACCCGCTCTCGTCCGCGGTCTACCGCTCCCTCCTGTCCCCCGAGTCCCCCGAGTTCCCCGAGACCTCCGAGACCTCCGAGACCATCGTGGCTCCCGCGACCCCGACCGCCTCGACCGCCCCGACCGCGCCCACGTCCCCCCGGCGCCCGGACACCTGCACGCCGATCGTGCTCGGGGAGTGGCTGGAGAGCCGGCTCGGCGGCCGGCTCTGTCTGCGGCTCGGCTGGTGGTCGCCCGCCCGCTGAACCGACCGGGGCGGGCGGGACCCCGTCAGGTCCCCCCGCCACCGGCGCGCTCCTTCCGCCGCTCCCAGCGCAGCAGCAGTTCCTTGCCCCGCCGCCGGGCGGCCACGTCGCAGACGACCGCCGACAGCAGCGGGGCGGTCCGCCGCCGGGCCAGCAGCAGCCGCTGGTTGACGACGGGTTCGGGCCGCCAGTGATGCTTGTACGGCTCGTCGCCGCGCAGCAGGCTCAGCGCGGCCCGCCCCCCGTCCCGCGCGTGCTCGGCGCACGCGTCGAGCAGCATCACCGCCACGTCCGCCTTGCGCTCCCGCAGCCGGGGATGGGCACCGTAGAGGTACCCGCCCGCCAGCCGCTGCGACAGCAGGGTCAGATCGACGGCCACCACGTCGTCGTCCAGCCGGAACTCGGTGACCACCGCGTTGCCCGAGCGCACCATCGGGCCGACCGAGCGCACCAGGTGCTCGCAGAAGCGCGGCCGCAGATGCTCCCCGGTCACCTTGCGGCCCTGCCACTGCAACCGGTGCAGGTGGAGGAGCCGGTGCAGCGCCGCGTCCACCTCGTCGGGCCGTACGGCGTGCCGCTCCACGCCCAGCGCGGTCAGCTTGCGCAGCTTGGCCCGCACCCGCTGGGCCTTCGCCGACGGCAGCCGGGCGACCAGCTCGTCCATGGGCAGGGCCGGCAGCTCCAGGCACAGCGAGTCGCCCACCCGCCGCCGCGGCCCGCGCCAGCGCTCGTAGACCTGCTCGACCGCGCTGCCCGGCCGGACCTCGCGGAAGTCGATGACGGCCGTGCGGGCGGCCGCCGCGAGGCCTTCGGTGAGCGCGGTGACGGCCCGCTCGCCGCGGCCGTCGTCGACGAGGACGTCCGCGTAGTCGGAGATCGCCCCGCCCAGCGGGACCAGCGAGGGCACCGGGCGGCGGAGGGCCATCAGCGGGGCGACGGCGAGCAGTTCGGCGCCGTCGCGGACCACGAGCAGACGCAGCCGGCCGGGGGTGCCGTACGACAGCCACCACGAGTGCAGCCAGGCGTGGCTCTGGAACGGGGTGGCCGTCGCGCACCGCCGGTAGAGCCGGTCCCAGGCGGGCGCGAGCCCGGCGAAGTCCCGCTCCCCGGTGATGAGTTCGGTGACGAGTCCGGTGGCGAGTCCGGTGGCGTACGGCGGTTTCACAGCGCTCCATGGAGTACGTCGTCCCGCGCGGCCGGGGCCGGTACGGCGGTCGCGGCGCCCGGCGTCTCCCGCTCCCGTCGCGGCCGGACCAGCAGCACCAGCCCGCCGAGCAGCCCGCCCGCGCTCGCCCCCACGAGGGAGGTCAGCGCCGGGGACGGCGAGGACGGGTCGGTGGGCGCGACCGCGCGGGCGAACTGCTGGAGTTCGACGTTGGTGGTGCTGCGGGTGCTCAGCGCGCGCTCGGTCAGGGAGCGGGACACCGCGTTGGCCATGGCGGCGGCCAGAGCGGCGCGCGGCGCGGTGGCCGTGACGGCGACCATCGGGGCGTCCGGGGAGGTCGCCGTCGTCACATGGCGCTGCAGTGTGCGGGCCGGCACCCCCGCCGCCGACTCGGCGTCCCCGAGCACCGCGAGCTGGGTGGCGACCCGCCCGTAGGCCTGCGCGAAGCCCAGCGCGGACGCCGGGTCGGACTTCTCGGTGGGGACGGCGACGACATACGCGGTGGCCGTGTACTCGGGCGGGGTGAGCGCGCCGTACGCGCCGCCGGCCAGACCGCCGGCGACGACTCCGGCGGCCAGCAGGGACCACGGCGGGAGCGACCTGGCGCGACGGAGGGCGGAGGGCCGGCGGCGGGGATGCGAGGTCATGCGGAACTGACTCCCTGGGGTGTCGGGGAAGCGTCGGCGGAGGCGGGGGACGGCAGGGGCCGTCCGGTGACGGCGGCCGTGTACACGTCCATGAGCCGGCCGGCGCTGCGGGCGATGTCGTAGCGGTGGGCCGCGTCGGGCGCGGTGCGCGGGCCGGGGGGTGCGGCGCGGGCCTCGGTGAGCGCGCGGACGAACGCCTCGGTGCCGCCGGTGACCCGGTGGGCGCCGGGGACGGTGAGGCCGTCGAGGGCGGGGCAGGAGGCGTAGCGCACGGGGAGTCCGCAGGCCAGCGCCTCGACCACGGCGAGTCCGAAGGTCTCCTCGGGGGACGGGGAGACGAGCACGTCCATCGCGCAGACGAGGGACGGCAGATCGGGTCCTGGGGTGCCGTCGGGATCGTAGGGGCGTTCGCCGGTGAGCAGGACCCGGTCCCCGACCCCCGCCTGCCGCGCGAGGCGGCGCAGCGCCTCCTCCTCGGGGCCGCCGCCGACCAGCAGCAGCCGGGAGTCGGCGGGCAGCCCGGCGAGGGCGCGGACGGCGACGTCGAAGCGCTTGCCCGCGGTCAGCCGCCCGATGCCGCCGACGACGTACGCGTCCCGCGGCAGCCCGAGCTGTCGGCGGGCCCGCTCGCGGGCGGCCGCGTCGAAGCGGAAGCGGGCCAGGTCGATGCCGTTGGGCACCACCGCGATCCGGGTGTTCGCCACGCCCCAGCCGCGCAGCCGCCCGGCGACCGCGGGGGAGACCGCGACCGTGGCGCGGCCGAGCCGCTCACTGGCGAGATACAGCGCCCGGACCCCGGCGGTCAGCCGCCGGCCCTCCAACTGGGTTCCGCCCAGGGAGTGTTCGGTGGCGACGACCGCCCGCACCCCGGCGAGCCGGGCGGCGGGGCGGCCGTAGACGCAGGCCCGGTAGAGATGGGTGTGGACGAGGTCGTAGCGGCCGGCCCGGATGATCCGCACCAGGCGGGGCAGCGCGGCCAGGTCGCGGTTGCCGCGCATCCCGAGGTCGGTGACCCGGACCCCGTCGGCCCGCAGCCCGTCGGCCACCGCGCCCGGGTTCGTCAGGGTCACGACGTCGCAGTCGGCCGCCAGATGCGGCAGCAGCAGCCGCAGCTGCTGCTCGGCGCCGCCCACGCCGAGGCCGGTGATGATGTGCAGGACCCTCACCGCTGCGCCTCGACCCGGCGGCGGCGCAGCGGGTGCAGCCGGTACTTGAGGAAGAGGCGCGCGGAGGTGTCGTTCTGGCCGACGTGGACGCGCGGGAAGGCGTACGGGCCGGTGAGCGGGCCGGGGTCGATCGCGCAGGCGTAGGTGTAACCGGCGTCGCGCACGGCGTCCACGGCCCGCCGGTCGATCGTGCCGTAGGGGTAGCAGAAGCCGGCGGGCGGTGTGCCCAGCAGCTCGCCGAGGGCGTCGCGGCTGCCTGCGGTCTCCGCCTTCAGGGTGGGGTCGTCGGCGCGGGTGAGGTCGAGGTGGGTGAGGCCGTGCGAGCCGATCTCGACGCCCTCGGCGGCGGCCTGCCGGATGCCGTCGGCGGTGAGCAGCGGTTTGCGCGGGCCGAGCGGGTCCCAGGCGTTGTCGCCGCCGAGCCGGCCGGGCAGCACGAAGAGGGTGGCCGTGCAGCCGTGGCGGCGCAGGACGGGCAGGGCGTGGGTGAGGAAGTCGGCGTACCCGTCGTCGAAGGTGAGGCCGACGAGTCCGCCGGGGGCGGGCGCGGCGAGCAGCTCGGCCATGGAGACGCCTCGCAGGCCCCGCCGGGCCAGCCAGGCGAGCTGCCGGTCCAGCCGCTCGGGGGTGATGGTGACGCGGTACGGGTCGTCGGCGCGGTCCTCGGTCACCGAGTGGTACATCGCCACCCAGGGGACGGAGGTGCGTCTGGTGGGGTCAGGAGCGGCCAAGGGAGTTCCTCCGGGTCGCGGAACGTACGGAACGGAGTGCGCGGGCGACGCCCTGGACGCCCAGGGCCCGGCCCAGCAGGGCGAAGACGGCGGTCACGGTGAGCGCGCCGGCGACGAGCCCCGTGAGGGTGCCCGTGCAGCGGCCGGTGACGAGGAGGCCCGCCACGGTCGCGAACAGCGCGGCGAGGACCGGGCGGCCGAGTTCGAGCAGGACGGCCCGGGTACGCAGCGGGACGCTGCGGGGGCCCGTCCCGGCCAGCAGGACCAGCGCGGTGACGGTGATGCCGGCCGCGTTGGCGACGGCGATCCCGTACACCCCCCAGGGGCCCACGCTCAGCGCGCCGACGCCGGACGTCACCAGGATCCCGGTGGCCATCGCACCCACCGGGTACCAGCGGCCGCGGCCGCCGGAGAAGTAGGAGCGGACGAGGACGCCGGTCAGGGTCTGGCCGAGCAGCCCCAGCGCGTACACCCGCATCACCCCGGCCGTGGCCGCGGTGTCCCGCGCGGTGAACGCGCCCCGCTGGAAGAGGATCTCGATGATCTGCGGGGCGCACGCCACCACGGCGGCGGTGCCGAGCAGCACGATGCACGCGGCCAGCGACAGGTCCCGCTCCACCCGGGTCCGGGCCCGCTCGGTGTCCCCCTCGGCCAGCGCCCGCGCGACCACCGGGAAGGTGACCGTGCAGACCATCACCGACAGGATCATCGGCATCTGCGCGACCTTCTGCGCGTAGTTGAGGTGCGAGATCGCCCCGGCGGGCAGGTTCGAGGCGAGGAACCGCTCGATGAGCACCTGCGACTGCCGGCACAGGGCGAACAGCAGCACGGTGGTCAGCAGCGCGGTGTCCAGCGGCCGGGGCTCCTCCCCGGCGGCCTCCCGGGAAGCGGCGGCTCCCTTCCTCAACTGCCCTACCAGCGAGGGAAGTTGTACGAGAACCATCAGCACCCCGCCGACCGCGACCCCGGCCGCCGCCGAGCGCACCCCCCACCGCCCGCCGAGCGCGAACATCCCGGTGACGATGCCGACGTTGTACGCCACGTAGATCGCCGCGGGCGCCACGAACCGCCGGTGCGCGCGCAGGGCGGCGCTGCAGTATCCGGCGAGTCCGAAGCTCACCACACAGGTCGCGGTCAGCCGGGTGCAGTCCACGGCGAGCGCCGGGTCGGGCAGCCCCGGGGCGAGGATCCCGACCAGCTGGGGGGCGATGCCGGCGAGCAGGGCGCCGATCGCGACGAACGCCAGCGACAGCCGCGGGAGCGTGCCCGCGACCAGGGCGCGCACCGGATCGCCGGGGGCGCCCTGGGCCCGCCGGGCCAGCGCCATGCTGAACGCGGGGATCAGCGCGAACGCCAGCCCGTCCTCGATGAGCAGGGTCGCCGCGAACTCCGGCACGGTCCACGCCACGAGAAAGGCGTCCGTGTCACTGCCCGCCCCGAACAGCCGCGCCAGCGCCTGGTCCCGGACCAGCCCGAGCAGCGACCCGGCGACCGAGAGCACGGCGGTGACGAGCGCGGCCTTGGCGAGAAACCCCCCGGAGACCGGGGGACTCCCACTGCCCCCCGCCTCCCCACCACCCCGAGCCACCGGCACGACCGCACCACCACCGGCCCGCCCCGCACGCCGCCCGCCCCGCCCGGACAACACCTTCACCTTCACGCCCCACCCTCCCCGGTTCCCACTTCCTGAGCCCCCACCGGGGTCTCCTCGCCGCGAGGTGCCCGCGCGCTCGCCGTGGCCTTCCCGGCCGGTGGCACCAGCGCATCCGCCGCGCTCTCCTCGGCCCCCGAGACCCGGACCCCCGCCGCGGCCTCCCCGGCCCCCGGGCCCCGGACCCCCGCCGCGGCCTCGCCGCCCGTCAGCGCCCACCACGCGACCAGGCCGAGGACCACGGCGGTCAGGACGGTCGAGGGGCCGCCGATATCGGCGTACATGAAGTCCACGAGCTGCCAGACCAGCAGGCCGCAGGCCGTGAGGGCGCAGTCCAGGCCGGGGCCGGTGCGGCGGGCCCGGAGCAGGCCGCGCAGGGCGAGGAGCAGCAGTGCCAGCCAGCCCCCGGCGAGGGCCAGCAGGCCGATCAGGCCCTGCTCGCTGAGGACCAGCAGATACATGTTGTGCGGGGACAGCAGAGGCTGCCGTACGAAGCCGGAGCCCGCGCCGTCCGTGTCGCTGCCGGAGGACAGCGCGAGCGAGGCGTGCGCGTCGCGGTGCTCGGGGAATCCCTTCAGTCCGACCCCGGTCAGCGGATGCTCGCGCCACATGCCCACCGCCGCCGCCCACATCGTGTACCGGTCGGTGACCGACTGGTCCGGCGCGTCCGTGACCTGCGTGATGCTGCCGACCCGCTCCTGAAGCATCGCCGAGCCCACCCCGAACCCGCCGACCAGCACCACCCCGGCCGCGACCCCGACCGCCCCCACCTTCAGCGCCCGCACCGGCCCGGCCAGCACCAGCTGCACCGAGCAGGTCACCGCGGTCGCGATCCAGGCACCCCGGCTGAAGGACAGCGCGAGCGGGACGCACAGCAGGAGGGCGGCCAGTGCGGCGACCGTCCGCCGCCGTGCCGAGGTCCGGCCCAGCGCCAGCCCCACCGCGCAGACCAGCCCGAACGACACCACCGTCGCCATGCCCATCACGTCCTGCGGCCCGAACGTGCCGACCGCGCGGATCATCTCCCCCTGGTACGAGGCCCCGGTCCCGGTGACGAACTGATGGACGCCCACCGCGCCCTGCCAGCCCGCCAGCGCCACGAACGCCCAGGCCAGCACCCGCAGATCACGCCGGTCCCGGACGAGCAGCAGCACCGCCGCCGGCACCAGCACGAACACCTGGAGATAGCGGCCGAGCCCGGTCAGCCCCTCGCCCGGCGAGGACGCCCCCGCCGCGGCGAGCGCGAGCCCCGCCACCGGCAGCCCCAGCACCACCGCGGCCGTACGGGACAGCGGGCGCCGCCGCTGCCGTACCAGCCGGACCAGGCAGAACAGCACGACGAGCGCGGAGACCGCGTCCGCCGGCCCGGCCCCGCCCTCCCCGCCGGGCGCGACGGGCAGGGCCAGCACGGCGATCACCGCGACGACCGGCAGCACCGGCGACACGGACCGGGCGGCACCCGGCAGAGGCAGCACATACGTCATGGGCGGGCTCAGCTCCCGGTCGGTCGCACGAGGGCGGCCGCGGTGCGCACCAGGATGCACACATCCTGCCACAGCGACCAGTTGTCGATGTACGCGTTGTCGAAGCGCGCCCGGTCCTCGATCGACGTGTCGCCGCGCAGCCCGTACACCTGGGCGAGCCCGGTGATGCCGACCCGCATCCGGTGACGCGCCGCGTAACCGGGATACGTCTGGCTGAACTGGCCGACGAAGAAAGGCCGCTCCGGACGCGGCCCGACCAGGCTCATGTCGCCCCGCAGCACGTTCCACAACTGGAGCAGCTCGTCCAGCGAACTCTTGCGCAGGAACCGGCAGAACGGGTTCATCCGCACCTCCCCGGCCACGTTCCACCGGGTCGCGGACTCGTGCTCGTCGACCGGCCGCAGCGTGCGGAACTTCAGCAGCGTGAACGGCAGCCCGTCCTTGCCGATGCGCTCCTGACGGAAGACCACCCCCGGCCCGTCGGTGCAGCGCAGCACCGCCGCGCACACCAGCAGCAGCGGGCTGATCAGCAGCAGCAGCGTCCCCGACACCAGGACGTCGAGCAGCCGCTTGCCGGGACTGTCCCGCCGCCCGGACCCCAGGTCCAGCCGGCGGCAGGCGAACCCGGCGAGCTGCTCCCGGCCGGTGTACGAGGGCGAGTCGGCGTCGACCTCCCACACCGTGCAACCGGAAGCGGTCAGCGCCCGCAGCAGGGGGCCCTGCTTGGAGCGGACGGCGGGGTGGACGCACAGCACGTCCCGGACGCCGTTCTGGATCAGGGCCCGCTGCACCTCCTGGCCGGTGGTCAGCACCGGCAGCCCGTCGGGGCCGTCCGGCCGCTCCGCGACCACGCCCACCGGCCGCACCCCGCACCGCGGATGGCGCAGCAGCGCGGCGGCCACCCGCTGGGCGGTCGCGGCGGGCCCGATGACGAGCGCGGCGCGCGGATGCCGGACCATCGCCCGGCGGCTCCGCAGATGCACGAGCGCCCGCCCGGCACAGGCGGTCAGGACCTGTGCGGCGAAGCCGGTGGCCAGGGTGTGCGCGGTGAGCGCGTGCCCGGGGTGCCAGGCCGCGGCGAGCGCCCCGAGTGCCAGCCAGGCCACCGTGACCCGGCCGCAGAGGGTGGGCAGCTCGTCCAGCACGCCGCGCACGGCCGGCTGCCGCCGGGGCCGCACCGCTAAGGCCAGTGCCGCCAGCACGGCCATCAGGGCCCGGTGGTGGCCCGCCCCGAGCAGCACCGCCCCGCCCGCCAGCGCGGCGAGGCCGTCGGCGAGCAGCAGCAGCGGGGGCGCGGCGGCCCGGACCGGGGGACGCCGGGCCGGGAATCGGAGGCCCGCGCCGGTGCTTTCCGGCCGGGGGATGACGGACAGGGGCGGATAGCCGCCCTGGACGCCGGTCGGGGCGACGGTCGATTGCGCAGTACTTTCCGCAGTCACGGGTGGATGGACTCCCTGGACTCGGTGGGCACGACCTGGGGCGCGGGCCCGGGACGGAGCAGGTCGCGGTACACGTCCGCGACCGCGGCCGCCGTGCGCCGCACATCGTGCGTGGACAGGACGTGACGGCGCCCCCGCTCGCCGAGCGAGGCCCGCAGCGGCGCGTCGGACAGCAGCGCGGCGACGGCCCCGGACAGCGCCGCCGGATCGCCGGCGGGCACCAGACAGCGGGGGACGAGCGCGGGCGGCAGGCTCTCGCGCGCGCCGTCCACCTCGGTCACCACCACCGGCCGCCCGCAGGCCAGCGCCTCCAGCGGGGCCAGCGCCATGCCCTCCCAGCGGGAGGGCAGCACCACCAGGTCGGCGGCCCGGTACCAGGGGACCGTGTCGTCGACGGCCCCCGCGAACAGCACCGACTCCGGTGCCGCCGCCCGCAGCCGCTCCGCGTCCGGCCCGTCCCCGACGAGCACGAGCCGCGCCGCGGGCAGCCGCCGTACGACGTCCGCCCAGGCCTGAAGCAGTACGTCCTGCCCCTTCTGCGGGCACAGCCGTCCGACGCACACCGCGAGCGGCGCGGCCGGGTCGACCTCCGGCAGGAGGGCGGCGCGTACGCCGTCGCCCGCGCCGGGGTGGAACCGCTCGGTGTCCACGCCGTTGGGGACGACGCTCCACCGGCCGGTGATTCCCGCGCCGAGCCCGGTCGCGCGCTCGGCCTCGCTCACGCACACCAGCCGGCCAGCCCAGCGCGCCCCGAACCGCTCCCACCGCAGGGCGAGCGCGGCGGTGGCCCCGCCGACCGCCTCGAACGACCAGGCGTGCGGCTGGAACACCGTCGGGATCCGCCCCCGCACGGCGAGCCGGCCGGCCAGTCCCGCCTTCGCACTGTGGGCGTGCACCAGCGCGGGGCGTACCTGGTCGAGCAGGCGTACGAGCCGTCGTACCTCACCCGGCAGCGAGGGCCCGGGGGACCGGGTCGCCTCCCAGCGCCGCACCTCGGCGCCCAGGGCGCGCAGGCCGTCGGCGAGGGGGCTGTCGGGGCAGGCCACGGTGACGTGCAGCCCGGCGGCGAGCTGGGCCCGCGTCAGGTCGGTGACGACGCGGGCCACGCCGCCGTCCACAGGCTGGGTGAGATGCAGGACCCGGGTTCCGACGTCGGGTTCTGGCTGGTGCATCGCGGGTTTTCCTCGCTCACGGTGGCGCTCGGGACGGGCCGGAACGCGCCGACTGCTTCGTCCGTGTCCCGGTGGCCGCGAAGAGCGCCCCCGGTCCACGCCGCGTCCCGGTGGAAAACGAGCCTGAACGTCCGCTGGTCACCACCGGGCCGCAACCCGCGCCGAGATCGAACACGTCACCGCAACGGCCCACGACGCCGGTGTGCGCCGGGACGTGCGCCGCCGGAGCCGCCCCGGCCCGCTGATCACCGTGTTCAACACATCGTCGGATGGGCAGACCGGCTCGCCGCGGGCCGGGGCGGGAGCGGCGCGACCCGGGTGTCATCGAGCGCATGGGCGAATCAGTTCACTCCTTTGGCGGCACAACCCCGGGCGGCGCAGCGCGTTGACACAGCGCCGGGCATCCCCGCCCGGGTGATGGGTGTCAACACCCCAAGTCAAAACCCCAAGGAGCACTTCTCCATGTCGCGTATCGCGAAGGGCCTGGTCCTGACCTCCGTTGCCGCTGCGGCCGTCGCCGGCGCCTCCGGCATCGCCGCCGCCGACAGCGGCGCGAGCGGTGTCGCCGAGCACTCCCCGGGCGTGCTCTCGGGCAACGTCATCCAGGCCCCGATCCACATCCCGGTCAACGTCTGCGGCAACACCGTCGACATCGTGGGCCTGCTGAACCCGGCCTTCGGGAACACCTGCGTCAACGACTGACGTCACCTCACGTCCTCGTCGAACGGCCGCCCTCCCCCGGGAGAGCGGCCGTTCGGCGTCGCCCGCCCCCTTTGATCACTTACCTCTTTGACCCCTCTGATCTCGGAAGGAACCCGATGAAGTCCCTCAAGGCCGCCGTCGTCGTCGCAGGGTCCGTCGTCCTCGCCGGCGCCGCCGCACCCGCGTTCGCCCACGACACCGCCGACCTCACGCCCACCAGCCTCAACGGCGCCGTGAACACCCTCACCAAGGGCGATCTCACCGCCCGGGACGTGATGCCGCTCCAGCAGCAGTCGAACGCGCTCGACACCGAGAACAAGGGCTCCCTGCTCAACGCGGTCAACGGCGCGGCCGGCGCCCTCAACCAGCACACCAAGCTGCTCGGCGGGCTTCCCCTGAACGGCTGACCCACCCCCTTTGCGCGGGGCCGGTCCCGTACGGACGGGACCGGCGTCCCTCGTTCGTGTGGAGCACCTCCGAGGCGTCCCCCGGTCGGGTGAGAACACCCCGGCCGCCCGCCACGGCGCTTGTAAGGTCGCGCGGTGACCTCAACCCCAAGCACCACCCGCCCCTTCAGCGTGGCCGACCTGGGCACCCTCGTCGTGATGCCGTGGAGCGGCGAGGCCCCCGACGGCAGCGACATGCCCTACCTGCTCGCCTACTCCCTCGGTGACGCCGCGGACGGCGGCGCCGAGACCACCGCCGTGGCCATCGAGCGGCTGCTCGGCGACAACGGCCTGCCCGTCGGCGGCGACCTCGTCGACGGCGCCGCACGGCCCAGCCTGCCGGTCACGCTGCTCGTCACGGCCGGCTCGGCCGTCCTGAACCTGCCGATGCTCAACGCCCAGTGCGTGCCGCCGCCCGAGTGGATCGACGCCGTCGAGGCCCGCGGCTACGCCTATCTCGTCTTCACCACCCGCCCGTGGCCCGAGGCCGTCCCCGGCCGGCCCGTCGAGCCCGAGGCGCTGGCCGCGTTCGCGGGCGCCGAGGAGACCCTCACCGCGGCGGCCCACATCGTGCTGCCCGCCCGCAGCCTGCGCGGCTGACACCCGTGGCCCCGGCCGAGCACAACAGGACGGCGGGCGCGGCGGGCGCGGCGCGCACCGGCCGCGGTCTCGCCGTACTGCTCGTGCTGTGCGGCGCGGCCGGGCTGCTGGCCTCCTGGGTCATCACCCTCGACAAGTTCAAGCTGCTGGAGAACCCGGACTTCGTCCCGGGGTGCAGCCTGAACCCGGTGGTGTCCTGCGGCAGCGTCATGAAGAGCGACCAGGCCTCGGCGTTCGGGTTCCCGAACCCGATGCTGGGCCTGGTGGCCTACGGCGTCGTCGTGTGCGTCGGTATGAGCCTGCTGGCCGGTGCCGTCCTCCCCCGCTGGTACTGGCTCACCTTCACCGCCGGCTGCCTCTTCGGCGTCGGGTTCGTGACCTGGCTCCAGTTCCAGTCCCTGTACCGGATCAACGCGCTGTGCCTGTGGTGCTGTCTGGCCTGGATCGCCACCATCGTGCTGTTCTGGTACGTCGTCTCCCTCGACGTACGCCGGGAGTTCCTGCCGGCACCGCCGGCCGTGCGTGCCTTCTTCGCGGAGTTCACCTGGGTCCTGCCGCTGCTGCATCTCGGCGTCGTCGGGATGCTGATCCTGACCCGCTGGTGGGATTTCTGGACGAGCTGACGATCCGCTCGTCGTACTACTGCGGCAGTCGGGGGATTTGTGCGCTGGCGGCGATTTCGGACTCGTTACCCGCTACGGACGTACAGCCGTACTGCCGTACTGCGGTACAGCCGCACAGCCCCCAGAACTCGACGAAAGGGCCCGCACCCGAGATGAAGCCGACCACCCGAGGAACCCTCGCCGCCGTGCTGACCTGTGTGGCCGCCGTGGCCGGAGCCGCCGCCGCGACCCCCGCCGCGGCGATCGGCACGGTCCCCGTCCCCGTTCCGCTGAACGGCCTGGAGAACTCCCTCGGCATGGAACTGCCCGAGGTCGGCGGCGAGGTCCCGCTGCCGACGCCGGGCTCGCCCGAGGGCCCGCGCTATGCCGAGGGCCGGCTGATCCCCGAGCGGGCCGTCCCGCAGCTCCCCGTCGACGCCGGTCTGCCCGGCGCCGGCGTCCGGGCACCCCTGCCGGAGGTCCTCGGCGACGGCTTCCAGCACCTCGGCCTCGACGCCCCCGCCACCGACCTGCGCACCCTCGGCCCCGGCCTGGCCCTCGACGCCCCGCTCACCCCGCCGAACCCGGACAACTTCGGCCTGCCGGAGCCGAAGCTGCCCCAGGCGGGCGTCCTCACCCCGGTGGCCCAGGCGGTCCCGGCCGCCCGCCTCGGACTGGGGCAGGGCCTCTAGCGCCGCAGCGGACGACGACAGCGCGCCCACGGGCCCGGACGGCCTCCCGTCCGGGCCCGTCCGTGTGCTTCGGGAGCCGGGAGGTGACCCGGAGGGCCGCCGGGCGGTTACCGCTACGGACAACCGCACACGGACTTCCGCACACGAGAAGGAGCACCCCATGGTCGTCGACGTCGACGGAGTACCCGGATCCACGAGGCAGCCCGGGCCGGCCAGAGCCGGTACCCGGCGGGAGACGCTGCGCGGGCTGCTCGGCGTCGCCGCCGGACTCGCACTCGTCCCGGTCGTCGCCGCCGCATGGCCCGGCCCGGTGGACGACACGGGCGGCACCGGCGCCACGGACGACGCGGCCGGCACCGGCTTCGACGAGATCTACCGCGGCCGCCGCATCCAGGGCGTCCTCACCCCGGCCGGCCGCTCGGCCGCCGACGGCGCCCAGTGGGAGGTCACCGTCGACGGCCGCCCGCTGCACCTGATGCGCCGGGCCGACGGCACCTGGCTGAGCATGGTCGACCACTACCGCTCGTACCGCACCCCGCTGGAGGCCGCCCGCGCCGCCGTGGACGAGCTCGGCCCGGGCGAGATGCTGCGCGAGGGCGACGCCCCGGCGTACGGCGGCGGTCACGCGCACGACATGGGAGGACGCCATGGTCTATACGCGTAAGGACGTCAGCACCCTGACCGCCGACGAACGCCGGCGGTTCGTGAAGGCGATGCTGGAGATCAAACGGCGGGGCGAGTACGACGAGTTCGTACGGACGCACATCGACTACTACGTCTCCGACGGCGAGGGCGGCCTGCGTACGGCCCACATGGCGCCCTCCTTCCTCGCCTGGCACCGGCGGTTCCTGCTGGAGCTGGAGAAGGCGCTGCGCCGGGTCGACCCCTCGGTCACCGTGCCGTACTGGGACTGGACGCGCGCCCGCACCGCGACCGCCACGCCCTGGACCGCGGACCTCCTCGGCGGCAACGGACGTGCCTCCGACCGCCAGGTCACCACCGGGCCGTTCGCCTACGCCACCGGCAACTGGACCCTCAAGGAGAACATCACCGACGGCGAGTTCCTCACCCGGGACCTCGGCCGCTCCGCCGGACCCATCGAACTGCCCACCGCGGCCGAACTGGAGTGGGCCCTGAAGGACCCGGTCTACGACACCGCGCCCTGGGACTCGACGGTCACCGAGGGCTTCCGCAACAAGCTGGAGGGGTGGGGCACCGGACGGGGCAGCGTGGCCTGGCGCAACCACAACCGGGTGCACCGGTGGGTCGGCGGGGAGATGCTGGGCGGCGCCTCCGTCAACGACCCCGTGTTCTGGCTCCACCACGCCTTCATCGACCTGGTGTGGACCCGCTGGCAGGCCCGCCACCGCGTCCACCGCTATCTGCCCGCGGAACCGCCCGGCCCGGCGAGCCGGCAGTACCAGCGGGTCGTCTCCCGCAAGGAGAAGCTGCCGCCGTGGAACGTGACACCGGATCAGCTGGAGGACATGTCGGCGGTCTACCGGTACGCGTAGGCCGGTAGGTCGGTGGGCCGGTAGGTCTGTCGGCCGGTAGGTCTGTCGGCCTGCGGGCGGGACAGGCGAGAGCCCCGGCGCTCGAGGTGCCGGGGCTCTGCCGATGCGTGGGGGACGCGTGCGTCAGTCGCCGTAGCCGGCGCCGCCGCGCTTGCCGCCACCGTTGCTGGAGCTGCTGCCGTGGCGGTCGTGACCGTAGTCGCCGCCGTGCTCCTTGCCCTTGTCGTGGCCGCTGACGTTGGCGCAGGTGTTGCCGAAGGCCGGGTTCAGCAGGGCGATGACGTTGACGGTGTTGCCGCAGAGGTTGACCGGGACGTGGACCGGGACCTGGACGACGTTGCCCGACAGGACACCCGGCGAGCCAACGGCCGCACCCTGCGCACCCGCGTCCGCCATGGCCAGGCCGGCCCCGCTGACCACCGCGGCGCCGGTGCCCAGGGCAACGGCCGCCACCTTCGCGATGCGAGACATCACGTTCTCCTTTAAGTGATTCGGTTCGCGCGACAGCAGGGAACGCCGTCGCACATGCCCTTCAACGCCGCCGCCCCGGCCGGGTCACGGCGCATCGGTCCCGATCACCCTTTTTGAACAGGAGACACCTACAGACGGGTGCCTAGCCAACCCGGAGGTGCGCCGCGACGAAGCCGGCGAGCGTGGCGATGGACTCCAGACTGTCCAGACTCAGGTCCAGCGCGGCGACGTCCACCCCGAACCGGGTGTCGATCGCGCCCAGCAGGGTCACCCCGGCCAGCGAGGTGAGGGCGATCTCCGGGCCGAACAGCGCGGTGTCCGCGGGGAGTTTCCCCACCACGTCCGGGTCCAGCCGGGCGGCCTCGGCGATCATCGAGCGCAGTTCCCGCTCCACCGCGGGCGGGTCCTGGATGTCGGTCACGCCTCGGCGTCCTCTCGGTCGGTCACGTGCAGATAGGGGGGCGGCTGCGGGAGCTCGCCGTGCAGTGCGCGCCCGAGGACGGCCGAGTCGGGCGTCGCGCCCTCGGTGTCGTCCATCCGGCGCAGACCCGCCTGGCGGAGCAGGATCCGCATCTCCAGGTTGGCGTCCGTGGGACGCAGGGTCACCCGGAACTCCTCGGCACCGGCCTGCCGGGCCCGTCCCATCAGCCAGAACAGGAAGGCCGCCGCAGCCCCCCGGCCGGCGACCCGGCAGGAGAGGGCGAGCAGCGGGACGGACCAGGTGCTTGCGCCTGTGCCTGCGTGGGTGCGCTCGACGAGCGCGGCGCCGATGATGCCGTACGCGCCGAAACGGTCCGTCATCCGGGCCGTGTACAGCTCGTGCCCGTCCGAGGCGGCCCGTTCGCGCAGCCGGTCCGGGGTGAGGCCGGAGGAGTTCAGCCGGTGGGTGCGGGCGGCGAGTTCCAGGGCGCGCGGGATCTCCTCGGGCGTGGCCGGGCCGACCGTGAGCCGCATGGCGCACCAGCTCAGGAACTCCTCCCGGCTGCCGTGGAAGCGTTCGCCCTCGGCCCGGCGCGCCTCCTCGGTGCGGTAGCGGTCGACCCGGGCGCGTGACTCGGGGGTGACCTCGCGGCCCTCGAACGCGGCCAGCAGCGCGGGCACGTCCTCGGGGGCGAGGGTGCCCACGGCGGGCAGCAGGGCCTCGACCTCGGCCCGTTCGTAGGGCGAGTCGTCGACCAGGACGAGGGCGTCCACGGCGATCCCGAGGCTCTCGGCGATCCTGCGCAGCGATTCGCTCTTGTCCTGCCAGGACACCTGCGGGGCGAGGAACCGCTCGCGCACCTCCGGCCGGCCGGCCGCGAGCCGGTCGAGCACGGCGGGCGCGCTGCGGCTCGCGATGCTGCTGAGCACGCCGCGGGCCGCGAGCGCGTCGATCGCGGCCAGCATCTCGGGGCGGGGGACGGGCAGTTCGTCGGTGGGGGACTCGACGGCGATGTCGTCCCAGAGGGTGCCGTCGAGGTCCCAGACGACGCACTTGACGCGGTCGGCGTCCAAGGCGGTCATCGCTCACCCCGGGGCAGGAACAGCTTCATCGAGAGGCTGGTGGGGTCGAAGCCGAACTTGCGGTAGACCGTGCGCATCGGGACGTTGCCGACATGGACCCGGCCGGTGACCTCGGTGATGCCGCCCGCCAGACAGAACTCCAGGCCCGCGGTGAGCAGGAGTTCGGCGACGTCGCTGCGGTTGTCCACCGGGGAGACCGCCAGGGAGCGGAAGTTGGCGTAGCGGTCGCCGGTCATCGCGTTCTGGTTGATGCTCACCCAGCACCAGCCGACGGGCTCCTCGCCGGGCCGTCCGGCGACGATCATGCCCTGCTTCGACTTCTCCATCGCCTTCCCGAGGCGGGCCGCCCAGCGGACCGGGTCGTCGATGGCGTCCTCACCGAAGGACACCCGGGCGATCTCCGCCTCGAACGCCCCGATCGCCGGAAGATCGCGCTCGTCGGCCTGCCGGGTGACATAGGGGTGCGCGCGCTCCTGGAGGGCGGCACGGTCCTCGGGGGCCGGGGGGCGCCAGCCGATCGTGCGGGTGGACGGCACGGTGGCGGCGGCGGGTGCGGTGGGGGTGGTGGGTGCGGCCGGGGTGGTGGGTGCGGCGGGCGCGGGAGATTGCCGCTGCCGCACCTCTGTCCGCTCCGGAGCCTCTGTCCGCTCCGGCGCCTCCGGCTGCTCCGGCGCACCCGACGCTTCTGGCGCATCCGAAGTATCCGGCGCACCCGAGGCTTCCGGCGCGCCCGAGGCCTCCGGTGCCTCCGACACCAGCCGTCCCGGCCGGAACGGTCCCTTCCCGCAGTTCGGGCAGCCCTCGGCGCGCAGGGCCGCGACCTGGGTCCAGCGGGCGCCGGGGCCCACCCGGACCTTGTGGCCGCAGGCCACGCACTCGTACTCGCGCTGCCGGGTCCGCTTGTCGCCCGTGTAGAGGGGACCGCTGTAGTCGCCCTGGCGGGAGGCGGTGGAGGTGGTGGTGAGGAGCTGCTGGAAGAAGCCGACACCGCCGAGGATGCCGCTGCCCTCGTACTCGTTGAAGTTGCGGATGTAGCCGTTGGTGACCAGGCCCAGGGCCATGATCTCCCGCTGGACCTCCAGCATCTCGTCCGGGCTCTTGCCGCCGAAGGAGAAGAAGACGCTGTGCGCGGGACCGGGCCGCAGGCCCTCCACGGCGCGGGACAGGAAGAGCCGGGCGCCTTCGGGGGTGTACGGCGGGTCGGTCATCGCGACGTCGTGCTGCCCGTGCAGCTGCTCGGGCAGGGGCTGGCGCAGATCGTGCTGGACGGTCTCGACGCGGGTCCCCAACCCCCCCGCCACCTTCTGGATGTAGTCGAGGATCTCGGCGGAGATGTCGACCACGGTCACCCGCTCGACGATCGGCCCGCCCAGCACGTCGCCCACGACGGCCACGGCCAGCGACACCAGGTCGTCGTCGCCGACGAGCAGCAGCGAGCCGCCCGGCAGCGCGCCCGCCGTCAGCAGCGCCAGCACCCGGCGCACCTTGGTCTCGGCCGTGCAGTGCGACTGGTCGATCGCCATGTCGGCGGCGGGACCGGACTCCATGAGCGCCCGCAGCCGTCGTACGGCCTCGTCGAGCACCTCGGGGATCACCAGCTCACGGCCGTCGCAGGTGCGGCAGGTGGCGTCCATGGTGAGGTCCATGCCGAGCTGCACGACTAGGTCCGTGCCGGCCTCGGTCAGCCGGGAGGGCCGCTCCTTGGTGACGAGACCACGCCGCCGCAGCTCATTCCCCAGGGCGGCCACGATCGGCACCGGCAGACCGGTGGCCCGGCTGAGGTCCTTGGTGGAGGCGGGGGCCAGACGGCGCAGCGCACGCAGCACGGACCGCACTCCGGGCGGGCCCTCCTGAAGCCGGACGGCGTCCGCGACTTCCGTGAGCAGTTGATCGGCGGTGGTACTCCGGGGGTACCGACGCGTGTTCGTCACAATGCTGCTCCAGGGAAGCTGATGGATTCCGTGGGTATCGAGTATACGGGCTGGTAGGCGCCCCGATCGGACTCGGTGCGACGGCCGGGAATACGAAGCGGGAAGGTGAGTTACTGCGTGAATTACGGCGTGAATCGCTGCGTGAATTACGGTGCGCAGCACGGCGACGGTCCCGCACTGTTCCGGCGTGCGACATTCCGCACCGCCGGACGGAAAGGTTTACCGGAATTCACCGCACCGCTTCGCGGCATCGTTTTCCGGTCGAATATGCCCCCGGTCTTGCCGCCCCCTTGACGGGACGCGCTCGCGAGCCCCATAGCGCCCCGGATGCTAGGCTTGGCCCGACCGAGCGCCAGTAACCGGCCTCGCGACCTTCCTCTTCAGCCGCGCGGACCAGCGCAGATCTATCTGAAAGGAGACGGGGGCAGCGGTTCCTCACCCCCGGTTCCCCATGACCAACTCCACCGACCTCGCCACCGAGGGCATAAACGTCGACGATCTGTGCTCTTATGCCGTCGACGTATGGGTGAGCGACCACAGCATCCTGACCGACGAGGAGCGCCTCCTCCAGGTGCTGCGCACGGCCGCCGAAAAGGGAAACGCCACGGTACTCGGTGAGGCGTCGCACGTTTTCCCGAACGGCGCCGTGACCGCCATTCTCCTGCTTTCCGCCTCGCACCTGAGCATTCACACCTGGCCCGAATTCAGCCTGGCGAACGTCGACCTGCTCGCGTACGGCCGGCTGAACGGCGAGCGGATGATGCAGAGCGTGGAGCTGGGCCTTTCGCCCACGAAGATCAACGTGACGCGCATGCTGCGCGCCGTGCACTAGTTCCTCTTCGTCCCCCGTCTCCGTCATGCATTCCGTGCAGGTCTCGTGGGCGCGCTCGGCCGATGCCCACGAGGAACTGCTGGACACGCTCGACCCCGTGGAGCGCGCCCGCTGGGCGGCGACGGTGGACCCCGCCTCCCGCAACCGCTTCCTCGTCGGCTGTGCGCTGAGCCGTCGGCTCCTGGGCGATCTGCTCGGCGTACCCCCCGAGGACGTACCCCTGCGGCGCGTCTGCCCGACCTGCGGCGGACCGCACGGCAAGCCCCGACTGGCGGTCCCCGCCGGGTACGACTTCTCGGTCACCCACAGCGGCGATGTGGTCGGGGTGGCCGTGTGCCGGGGTGCGCAGGTGGGCCTGGACGTCGAGGAGGCCGGCACCGCCCTCGACGTCGACGCCGCGGCCCGCACGGCGCTCTCCGCCCGCGAGTCGGCCGCCCTGTACTCCCTCCCCCCGGACGAGCGGGGCCCCGCGTTCCTGCGTACCTGGACACGGAAGGAAGCGGTGCTCAAGGCGCTCGGCGTGGGCCTGCGCGCACCCCTGCGGGAGCTGGAGGTGTCCGGTCCCGACTCCGCCCCGGCGGTACTGACCTGGCCGGATGCACTCGCCGACCATCCGCGGACGACCCTGGCGGACCTGACGGCGGACGGCGTCCATCCGGCGGCACTGGCGGTGACGGCCCCAGCCGCCCGAATGGCGTGAAAAAGCCCTCCCGACGGGGAGGGCGGAGACTTGCGCCCCCGGCAGGACTCGAACCTGCGGCCAAGCGCTTAGAAGGCGCCTGCTCTATCCACTGAGCTACGGGGGCCGGATGGAGTGGCCTCGTACGTCCTGCCCGGGTGTGGGGCGATCCGTGACGTTGCCGGGGACAAGGATAGGGCTCCCGGTTCCTTGTCCTGGTTGCTTCGCCTCCGTGGCTCAATGTGGAGGTTCGGTGAAGCGGTCCTGATAATCGCAGGCAGGTGCGAATCGTGCATCGCTTTTGGCGTCTCGCAACCCGGGTGTTGTGCACTCGTTATGCCTGGGCTGTGCCTGTGTCCCAGTCGCCCCTTCCGTCCCTTGTGTCCTATCGGCGCGCAGACATGCCTATATGCTTCATAAATCCCCTAAAATTGGGCATTCTTCGCATGTGGTGACCTTGGACGTACGGCCTCAACTGCTCGACGCACTCTCCGCCCTGCGCGACCGTGTCGCCGCCGCACGCTACCCGCTGCCCTTGGCGGGCGCGCCACGCGCGCGTGCCAACCGCGACGAACTGCTCGCCCAGCTCGACGACTACTTGGTGCCCCGCCTCAGACAGCCCGAAGCACCGCTCCTGGCCGTCATCGGCGGCTCCACCGGCGCGGGCAAGTCGACCCTCGTCAACTCCCTGGTCGGACGCCGCGTCAGCGAGGCGGGCGTGCTGCGGCCGACGACCCGGACCCCGGTGCTGGTCTGCCATCCGGAGGACCATCACTGGTTCAGCGGCATGCGCGTCCTGCCCGGCCTCACGCGCGTGTGGGTGCCCCATCAGGAGTCCACGGACGACCTGTTGCTTCCCGGCGAGGACGGCCGGCGCGTCCTGCGCATCGAGACCGCCGAGACCCTCCCGCCCGGCCTCGCCCTCCTCGACGCCCCCGACATCGACTCCCTCATCGCCGACAACCGCGCCCTCGCCGCCGAACTGATCTGCGCCGCCGACATCTGGGTGATGGTCACCACGGCCGCCCGCTACGCCGACGCCGTGCCCTGGCATCTGCTGCGCACCGCCAAGGAGTACGACGCCACCCTCGTCACCGTCCTGGACCGCGTACCCCACCAGGTCGTCGCCGAGGTGTCCCGGCAGTACGGCGCCCTGCTCACCAAGGCAGGACTCGGCGACGTCCCCCGCTTCACCGTCCCCGAACTCCCCGAGTCCGCCTGGGGCGGCGGGCTGCTCCCGGCCACCGCCGTGGCACCGCTGCGGTCCTGGCTCGTCCACCACGCCCAGGACCCCGGCGCCCGCCACCACGTCCTCGCCCGCACCGCCCACGGCGTCCTCGACTCCCTGAAGTCCCGGATGCCGGAACTCGCCGGCGCCGCCGCCGCCCAGTACGCCGCCGCCCTGCGGCTCACCACGGCCGTGGAGAAGGCGTACGACAGCGAGTACGCGCGCGTGCGGGGCCGTCTGCAGAACGGCGCAGTCCTCGCCGGTGGCGCCCTCAAGCGCTGGCGGGCCTTCCCCCTGGACTGCACCGCGGGCGAACTCCTCGACGCCCTCGCGGAGAGCCTGGCCGCCCTCCTGCTCTGCGCGGTCACCGCCGCCGACGAACGCGTCGACGAGGCCTGGCGCCGCGAACCCGCCTCCGCCGCACCGGCCCTGACGGACGCCGAGTCCACCCCGGAACACGCCGAACACCGCATCGGGATGGCCGTACGGCGGTGGCGGCGCGAGCTGGAGGAATACGCGGAGGACGAAGTGCGCGCCCTGGAACGCGGCGCCGCACCCGACCCCGAGACGGTCGCCGCCCTCGTCGCCACCGCCCTGCTGGGCGGCCGCCGGGCCCGCACCGCGGGCGAGGGCCTCGCCGAACGGCTCGGCGCCCACGGCGCGCTGAGGCTGCGCGACCGCGGCGGACGGCTCCTCACCGAACACCTCGACCGCGTCCTGCACGCCGAACGCGAGCGCCGCCTCGCCCCCCTCGACGGACTCGACGTCCACGCCGAACCCCAGGCCGAACTCATCGCCGCGCTGTCCGTACTGCAGAAGGAGAGGTGACCGGTGACCGCCGTCACTGACGAGGACCACACGGATCACACGGATCGCTCGGGCCGTACGGACCACACGGGCCGTACGGATCGCTCGGGCCGTACGGATCAGACGGATGACACCGGTCGCTCGGAACGCACGGCCCACGCGGCCGGCCGTGACCGCAACGGGCCCGAGAGCGGCGGGCGGGGCGGGCCGGAGGACGCTTCCGAGGGTGCCCCCGAGCCGGCCGCGTCCCGCGCGGAGGCCGGTGGCGCCGGTGCGGACGACCCCGTCGCCGAAGCGGTCGGCGCCTGGGACGACGGTCTCATCGCGCGCCGGGTGAACGAGGAGGCGGGCGGCGAGCAGGCCGCCGTGGCGCAGGTCCGCACCGGTGCCGCACCGGCCTCGGGCCCACCCGTCTACGACGGCCCGCTGCGGTCCCGGCTCGACGCGCTGCGCGAACTCGTGGGCCTGTCCCGCACGCGCCTCGACAACAGGACGCTCGCCGAGGCCGGCCGGGTGCTCGACGAGGCGGCGGCGCGGCGCAAGCTCTCCGGGCAGCACACCGTCGTCGCCCTCGCCGGCGCCACCGGCAGCGGCAAGTCCCAGCTCTTCAACACCCTTGCCGGGGTGCCCATCTCGGAGACCGGCGTACGGCGCCCGACCACCGCCGCGCCCATCGCGTGCAGCTGGAGCGACGGCGCCGCGAGCCTCATCGACCGCCTCGGCATCCCGGGCCGGCTGCGCCGACGGCCGGTGCAGAGCCCGGAGGCGGAGGCCCAGCTGCGCGGACTCGTCCTGATCGACCTGCCCGACCACGACTCCGCCGCCGTACAGCACCGCGAACAGGTCGACCGCATCCTGAAGCTGGTCGACGCGGTCGTGTGGGTGGTGGACCCCGAGAAGTACGCCGACGCGATGCTCCACGAGCGGTATCTGCGCCCCCTGGCGGGGCACGCCGAGGTGATGTTCATCGTCCTCAACCAGGTCGACCGGCTGCCCGGCGAGGCCGCCGAACTGGTCCTCGACGATCTGCGCCGGCTCCTCGACGAGGACGGCATCGCCCTCGGCGAGTACGGCGAACCGGGCGCCACCGTCCTCGCCATGTCCGCGCTCACCGGGGACGGCGTCGGCGAACTGCGGGAACTGCTCGGCCAGTTCGTCACCGAGCGCGGTGCGGCGGGCCGCCGGGTCTCGGCCGACGTGGACGCCGCCGCGGCCCGGCTGCGGCCCGTCTACGTCACCGGGCAGCGCACCGGGCTGAGCGAGGAGGCGCGGGAGGAGTTCTCCGACCGGCTCGCGGACGCGGTGGGCGCCGCCGCGGCGGGCGAGGCGGCCGAGCGGGCCTGGCTGCGCAACGCGGGCCGGGCCTGCGGGACGCCCTGGCTGCGGCTGTGGCGCTGGTGCCAGTCCGGCGGGGACCCGGTCACCGGCACCGGGCGGCTCCCGGCCCGGGCCCAGGCCGACGAGGAGGCCACGGCCCGCCAGCGGGTCGAGCAGGCGGTGCGCACGGTGTCCGAACGGGCCTCCGCCGGGCTGCCCGCGCCCTGGGCGCAGGCGGTGCGGGAGGCGGCCGTACGCGGCTCCCAGGGGTTGCCCGAGGCGCTGGACGAGCTGGCCGCGCGGGCCGGTCTGCCGCCCGGACGGCCACCGCGGCCGGGGTGGTGGCCGGCGGCGGTGCTGGCGCAGGCGGCCATGACGCTGCTTCAGGTCGTCGGCGGACTGTGGCTGGCGGGGCAGATCGCCGGGGTCATGGACCCGAACCTGGGGGTGCCGGTGCTGCTGATGGTGGCCGGGATCGTCGGCGGTCCGCTGGTGGAGTGGAGCTGCCGGCTGGCGGCCCGGGGGCCGGCCCGGCGGTACGGGCAGGACGCGGAACGGCGGCTGCGGGAGGCCGCGGCCGGCTGCGGCCGGGCCCGGGTCCTGGATCCCCTGGCGGCGGAGCTGCTGCGGTACCGGGAGGTACGGGAGCAGTACGGGAGGGTCGTGGGGGCGGGGGTGCGCTGAGCCGCGCGAGGAGGGCGAGGGCAGGGGTGGGGGCGGCGACGAGGGCGTGATCCGGCTGTGGATCGACGTGGCTCACTCGTCCGGGTGGCGGGGTTGTCCCCAGGTGGGTGGTGGTCCACAGGGCGCGGCGGGCTCGGTCCGGCGGCGGCAGTCTGGCGGTGCGGCGATCGCGACGGACGCGGTCGGCGCGGCGAGGCAGCCGTACGGGACGGGCCCGTACGTGTGTCCGCCCGGCGGGACGGCCGGGCGAGGGGAGGGTGCGAGGCATGAACGAGACGATCGTGTGCGCGGTGGGGAACGTGGCGACGCAGCCGGTCTACCGGGAGCTCGCGGCGGGGCCGTCGGCGCGCTTCCGGCTGGCGGTGACCGCGCGCTACTGGGACCGGGAGAAGGGCACCTGGGCCGACGGGCACACCAACTTCTTCACGGTGTGGGCCAACCGGCAGCTGGCCGTGAACGCGGCGGCGTCGCTGAACGTCGGCGATCCGGTGATCGTGCAGGGCCGGCTCAAGGTGCGCACGGAGACACGGGAGGGGCAGCAGAACTGGACGTCGGCGGACATCGACGCGGTGTCGATCGGCCATGACCTCGCCCGCGGCACCTCGGCCTTCCGGCGCTCGGTCAGGCCCGAGCCGGCCGCCGTCGGCGCCCCGGCACAGCCCGAACCCGAGTGGGAGACACCCGCACCGGCGACGGACCTCGGCGGACCCGGGGCCCAACAGCCGCGCGAGGCGGTGGCGGTGACGTGAGAACGGGTGATGCGAGACCGGGTGACGTGACGTCGGGCGGTGCCCCCGGGTGACGGATGGGCGGCTTATCGGCGGATCCATCCGCGTTGCCCGGTGGATTTGTCGATAAGCGCTGCTCGCGGACCGCCTGTTGGCGATCTTGGGGATAACGATTCCGAGTCGGATCACCCATCCGATGACATGACCGCGAAACCGGGTGGGCGGGCGTCTCTAGGATGCCGATCGTGGCTCACGGGGCTTCTGAGGCTGCTGGCGGGACCGTACCCCCAGGTCAACGAGTCCTGCTCGAAGGGGAATTACGTTGATTTCTTCGTTCTCCGCGCCGTTCGCGCGCAGGCGCGGCGCCGCCCGCCTCGCCGCGTCGACGCTGGTCAGTGGACTCGTCGCCGCCGCGGGCATGATTGCCGCCGCGAGCCCGGCCGCCGCCGACGAGACCACGCAGACCCCGGGCGGAGCCACCGCCACCATGGGCGGTCTCAAGACGTACGGCGCCGCGGTCCTCCACGACGACAGCGGGGACCAGGAGATCTCGGCGGGCCTGTTCGAGATGTCCGTAGACGGCGGCGGCACCCTCCAGACCTACTGCGTCGACCTGCACAACCCCACCCAGCGGGACGCGAAGTACCACGAGACGCCGTGGAGCGGCAGCTCGCTGGGCGCCGACGACGACGCGGGCCGCATCCGCTGGATCCTGCAGAACTCCTACCCCCAGGTCAACGATCTGGCCTCGCTGGCGAGCAAGGCCGGCATCGCCGGGGGACTCACCGAGCAGGACGCGGCGGCGGGCACCCAGGTGGCGATCTGGCGCTACTCGGACGGCGCGGACGTGGACGCCGTCGACCCGCAGGCCGAGCAGCTCGCGGACTACCTCCAGAAGGCCGCGCGGGACACGGCCGAGCCGGCGGCGTCCCTGACCCTCGACGCGCCGGCCGTCTCGGGCCACCCCGGCGAGCCCATCGGGCCGGTGACCGTGCACACCGACGCGAGCGCGGTGACGGTCACCCCGCCGCTGGACGCCGGTATCACCGGGGTGCGGATCGTCGGCAAGGACGGCAAGCCGGTCACGACCGCGACGAACGGCAGCCGGCTGTTCTTCGACGTGCCCGCCGACACCGACCCCGGCTCCGCCGAACTCACGGTCCAGGCCTCCACGACCATCCCCGTCGGCCGCGCCTTCACCTCCGAGAGCCGCAGCCAGACGCAGATCCTGGCCGGCTCCAGCGAGTCGACCGTGTCGGCGACCGCGAGCGCGAGCTGGGCGGAGCAGGGCGCCGTACCGGCCCTGTCGGCCGCGAAGAACTGTGCCAAGAGCGGTGTCGACATCACCGTGGCCAACCAGGGCGACGAGGCCTTCACCTTCGAGCTGATGGGCGCCGAGCACGCCATCCCGGCGCGCACCACCCGCACGGTGACGATCCCGCTCCAGGAGGACCAGCCCTACGACTTCACGATCACCGGTCTCCAGGGCGCCGAGACCCGCTTCACCGGCCTGCTGGACTGCCAGACCCGGACCGCGGAGACCGCGAACGTGACCACCCAGACCCTCAGCGACCCCAGCCCGGCCACTGTCGGCGGCACCACCACCGCCACCGACACCAACCTCGCCGAGACGGGCGGCTCCAGCGCCACCCCGATCATCGCGGGCACGGCCATCGGCCTGGTGGTGATCGGCGGAGCGGCCCTGGTGCTGGCGGGCCGCAAGGAGAACGCCTGAGGGAGGGCCTGGGCGGGTACCGCCGCTGACGTCCGCCCGCGGCGCATGGTGCGGCTGACTGCAACTTCCGGTGCGAACGGGCCGTCATATCCGCTGTGACTGAAGCATGCGCACATCGGAGGGTGAGGTGGTCGCCCGCCTTCGCCGCGGTGGCGGGTACCGGGGCGCTGGCACTCGCCGCCGTGGCGGGCTGGAGCAGGCTTCTGCTGGTGGTGCAGGAGCGGGTGGTCCCCGGCTGGGGCATGAGCGCGGCGTCCCTCGTCCTGGCGCTCGCCCTGCGCCGGGCCCTCACCCGGAGGAGCCGCCGCGCGGGCGCCGCGGAGCTCCCGCGGAAGCAGGCCGGATGGGTACGGCAGGCGGGCCGTCTGCTGATCGGCGTGGCCGTGCTCGGTATCGCGTGGGGAGCGGTGGACGACCTGGTCTCGGGCGCGAAGTACTACGTCCTGAGACCAGCGGGGCCGGACGGCTGTACGGCCGTGGTGCGGGAGACGTCCTTTCTCGTGATCGGCAGCGGCGAGGTCTACGCGGTGGGACGTACCGGCCTGGCCGTGGGCACGGCGGGGCACTGGACCGTCGACGACAACCGCCGGCCCGTCGAGGAGGGGGCGTACGAGCTGACCTGGGGGCGGGACGGCGGTCGTCTGCGGGTCGACGGCGCGACCGGTGATCCGGTTTTCGACGGGGGAGCGGCCGACGTCGACTGCTGACGGCGGCACGGGCGGAGCTGGTTAAAAAGTGTGATTTTTTCCGAGCGTTCGAGTCGTTCCCCCGTGTTTTTGATTCCATCGAACAGGGGCTCGGAATGTTCCTCGCCAGGTTGCATCGCCGTATGAAACAGGTGAGGAAATGAGAAAGGCGTACGCCTTGTTGCCGGTGATCGCGGCGGTGTCCGCGGCATTGCCGGCCGCACCCAGCTATGCCGCGTCCACGCTCATCGTCTCCGCCGGCGGACCGACGACGAACTGCCCGAACTCCACCTACACCACGATCGGGGACGCCCTGGCGGCGGCGGTGCCGGGTGACACGGTCCACGTCTGTCCCGGCACCTACGCCGAGATCGTCAACGTCACCAAGTCGGACATCACGCTGGAGGGCGAGACGACCCGCCCGCAGAACTGCGACGTGTTCGCGGAGCCCGACCCGACGGCCGATTCCGTCATCCAGGCCACGAACACCATCGGTGAGGGGATCGTGAACCTGCGCGAGGACAACATCCGGCTCCGGGGCTTCACGATCCAGAACAACCAGGGCTCCACCTTCGGCGGTTACGGCGTCAACACCGTCGTCGGTCACTCCGGCTACCTGGTCACGAACAACGTGATCCAGGGCAACCCGGCGGGGATGTACTACAACACGAGCGGCACGATCCAGTCCGAGGTCGCGAACAACTGCATTCGCCTGAACAACACGGGCTTCGGGATGCAGCCGGCGGCCGGCAACGGCGTCTACTCCGACCAGGGCGTGGACAACGCGCTGATCGACAACAACGCGTTCTTCCAGAACAAGAACGGCGCGATCACCCTCGACAAGTACCAGAACACCGTGCGGGTCGACATCAACCACAACGTCTCGCACCAGGACGAATCGCTCCTGAACATCTTCCGCTCGAACGACAGCCTGGTGACCGACAATCAGGCCGTCGGGAACACCGGAGCCGCGATTTTCATCGGCGACGACAACCACGGGCTCCAGATCCTGCGCAACAACATCCAGGGAAGCGACGCGGGAATCCGCTCGGGGACCTTCGTGGACCTGCCGAGCGATCAGGTCCGAATCAGTGACAACACCATTCAGGACAGCATGCGTGACGGAATCTCCGCAGGACCCGACTCGCTGACGAATTCGACCATCTCGGACAACAGCGTGACCGGCAGCGGGCACGACGGCGTCCTCATCGAGGGCAACGCCGGCAACGGCGGCAACACGGTCACCGGCAACGTGGTGCAGAACAGCGTCCACTTCGACTGCGAGGACCTCACCGTCGGCGCCCGCACGGCGGGGACGGCGGACACCTGGACGGCCAACCAGGCCGCGACGAGCAACCCGGCCGCCCTGTGCCCCGCCAGGCCCTCCTTGACGATCGGCAAGACGCACGAGGGCGACTTCACGGCGGGGCGGCAGGGGACGTACACCATCACGGTCGGCAACGCCGGGCCCGGTGCGACGGACGGCAGCACGGTCACCGTCCAGGACGTCCTCCCCGTCGGGCTGACCGCCGCGAGCCTCTCGGGCCCCGGCTGGACCTGCTCCGTGGCCAGCCTGACCTGCACCCGCAGTGACGTCCTGGCCGCCGGGTCCGGCTATCCGCCGATCACGCTCGTCGTCGACGTGCCGTGCAACTGCAGGACGGTCCACGGCGTCGACACGGTCACGGTCACCGGGGGCGGCGACCGCACGACGCACACCGCCACCGACCCGACCACGATCAAGCACACCGAGCACTGCGAGGAACACGGGCACCACCACGGCGCCCACAAGCCCTACTTCCCGTTCCCCTACAGGTTCCCCATGCCCTCCATGCCCGCGATGCCTTCCCTGCCTTTCCTGTCCGGCCGCGACTGACGCACCACCGCACAGGCCGATGGCGCGCACGGTCCGGTGAATCCGGGGAGTGGTCCCCGCTGACCTTCAAGGCTGTCGTACCGCGCCTCCGCACGGGTCCGCGGGGTCACACAGGTGAGGTCGTCGGAACCCCACGCCTCACGCCAGACTTACCCTTCTCGGCAGGTACGGGGCCCGTAGTCCTGGGCGACGGCGGTCGACGGCGCAAATCAGCCCACCACCGATTCCTGCGGCAACCACCATCGTCGCGGCCATGAATCGCCGGAACACAGTCATACCTCCAGAGTTCCGAGGCCGCTATGTCTCCATCGTCGGCTCGCGCCGTGAAATCATCAAATCCGCCGGTATTTCTACCGCTCCAGCGGAATTCAACGGATTCGGCCGTCAAATGTCGAATTCCGGGAGCGACTCACGGGCTGCGGCTGCCGCACCTCACGAGAAGAAGCCGGACCAGTACTCGTCATGACCGCACACGAAATCGCCCGGACGCTCCGCCCTCAGCACCTCGTACCTGGCGACAAAGACCTCCAAGGCCTCTTGGAGCGAGCAGCCCAGATGCTCACGTAGTGCCTTGAGACCCCGGATGATCTGGTTGGTGAGGATCTGCTCGTCGGCAAAGTCGACTGCGGCGCCATCGGTCATGGCTGAGATCGAAGCCGATCCATGGCTCACCGGGCAACAGGGTTTGCTGCTGCGGGGCAGATGCCGTGATGCGTGGATCGGGTCGCGCCGCGCACCGGCCCTCGCCCTCGCCTTCGCCCCGACCGAAGGAGTCTGATTCGAAAATCCAACCTTCCCGCAGGTCACCCCGCTTCCGCTGATTGGAGGGACACTTGATAACCGAGCATGTTGAGCTGGCTGAC
>NZ_JBEXXK010000079.1:0-45553 GCF_040630405.1 Streptomyces sp. NPDC005811 | reverse complement strand
CCGTCTCAGCGGCCCTGAGCAGGCCATTTACCCCGATGACCGGCACATTCCCGTCCTCGGAGTCATCTATGCAGGCATTACGGCTTGCTCCTTGAACGCTGTTTCAACCGCCTCAAGGGCTTCCGCGGCATCGCCACCAGATACGAAAAGACCGCCACTTCCTACGAAGCGGCGGTCACGCTCGCGTCGATCCTGCTCTGGGCAAGATCCGTTTGAAGACGGACCCTAGTGGCACGCGTGTGGCACGACCCCGAACACGACGAAGGGCCAGCCTGGGAGGAAACCCTCCTGAGCTGGCCCTTTTCCGGTGCCCCCGGCAGGATTCGAACCTGCGACACCCGCTTTAGGAGAGCGGTGCTCTATCCCCTGAGCTACGAAGGCAAAACCACTGGTCAGTGGTGGTGTCATGGACTCTGCGTTGTGCTGGGGCAGATGACACGGCGAACCAACCACTGGCCAAGGACAGGGTAGCGGATGTGGGCGGACGCGGGTTGCGGGGATCGGGGCCGACGGGGGTGGCGACGAGGGGCGGGCGCTTCTGACCTGCTGGTTCTGTCGTTGATGACGTCCTCATACCGGGGCCGGCACCCAGTCCCGGATCAGACGGATCGTGCGGGTGGGGTGTTCTTCGTGCAGGTAGTGGCCGGTGTCGGGCCAGTGGTCCACGCGGGAGCCGGGGACGTGCAGGGTGGTGCGTTCCCAGGTGGTGGCCTCCGGGGAGGTCCATACCGTCAGGGCGCGCTGGGTGCGATGCCGTAGGTACGTCTCGCTGTGCGGGCGGACGCCCACCGCGTCCGGGGTGGTGTACATGCCGGCGTACGCCTGGGCGATGACGTGGTCCGGGGTGCCGAGCATGGTGCGGAGGTGTGCCGTGCGCAGACCCGTCGGCGCGTTCGCCGAGAAGGCTCCGGCGATGAGGCCGGCCGCCGCCCGGGCCCCTTCCGCCCGGTATCGCGTCAGCCGCTCCGGGATGTGGGTCACCTCCTCGCCGTGCGCGCCGTGCGCCGGGTCGAGGGCGATGACGGAGCGGACGAGGGCGGGATGCCGTACGGCGAGCAGGTTGACGACCTGTCCGCCCATCGAGTGGCCCACGACGGCCGCCGGGCCGGTGTCCAGGCGGGCGAGCAGCGCGGCGAGGTCGTCGGCCATCTCGGCGGGGGTGTTGCCGTGGTCGGGCACCTCGGAGCGGCCGTGGCCGCGGAGGTCGGGGACGAGGACCCGGAACCGGTCCGCGAGGGACTCGGCGTGCGGGGACCATTCGCGGCCGTCTCCGCCCCAGCCGTGCACCAGGAGGAGCGGGGGCCCGGTTTCGGGGCCGAGGGCGGTGCAGAAGAGGCGGATGCGTCCCAGGGCGAGGTGCGTCATGCGTCACGGTCCGGGGTGGTGAGGTAGGTGGCGTAGGCGAAGTCCGCGTGTACCCCCGTGCCGTCGAGGTCCTGCGCCCACAGCCCCAGCATCGCGCCGGTGAATCCGAGGACCCGCAGTTGGCCGTCGTGGAATTCGTCGGCGTGCTCGTCGGAGAGGATCGTGGCGTCGAGTTCGAGCGGCAGTGCGCGCATGCCCGGGCCGGTGTCGTAGGAGAAGCGCAGGACGGGGAGGTCGAGGTCGGCGTGCAGGACGACCGCGCGCCCGGGGGTGAGGGGTACTTCGGGCCGGTGCGCGACGAGGTGTCCGCCCTCGCAGCTGAGCGCCCGCAGCACCGGGGAACCGTCGTCCTCCGCCGTGACGTGGAGATAGTGCCAGTTGCGGGTGTTGTAGTAGGCGGTGAGTCCGGCCATGTGGTCGGGGGTACGGGGGGCGAAGGTCACGCTGGTCCGGAAGGAGCAGCGACGGGCGGTCACCCGGCGGGCGACCAGGCTCGGGGTGCGGCGGCCCACCGGTGACTGGCCGCCGCGGATGCGCAGTCTGCCGGGTGCCGGTTCGATCCAGTCCGGGCCGGCCGGCCGACGCAGCGTGGACCAGTCGGGGCCGAGGGCGGGGGTGTCGAAGAGGTCGGTCGCGGGCGTCCGCGCGGGCGCGGGGGCCGGGGGGAGGGCCGGTGCCGGGACGGTGACCGCGGGGACGGCCCCGGCGATGCGGGGCCAGCCGTCCTCGGTCCACGTCACCGGCTGCAGCGCGGTCTCCCGGCCGAGAACGCACCGGCCTCGCTCGGTGTGGGGGCGCGCGACGATGTGGGCGGCGTACCACTGACCGGCGGGAGTCTCGACGAACGAACAGTGACCGGCCTTCTGCAGGTCCAGCGTCGGGTCGTGCCGGGAGGTGAGCAACGGCCCGGCCGGGTCGGCCTCGTACGGGCCGAACAGGCTGCGCGAGCGGGCCACCGCCGCGCCGTGTTCGTAGCCGGTGCCGCCCTCGGCGTGCACCAGGTAGTACCAGCCGTCCCGGCGGTACAGGTGCGGGCCCTCGGCGACGCCGGCGGCGGTGCCGACCGAGATCGTCCGTGGCTCGCCGAGGAGGGTCCGCGTCCCGCGGTCGTACTCCTGGAGTTCGATCCCCGAGAAGGAGTCGTGGCCGGGCCGCCAGTCGAAACGCATGTTCAGCAGCCAGCTGCGCCCGTCACCGTCGGGGCCGTCGTCGTGGAAGAGGGACACGTCGAAGCCCCGGCCGTGCAACGGGACCGGGTCCGACCACGGGCCCTCGATCGAGGGGGCGGTGGTGATGTGGTTGGGGAGGTCCTTCCAGCCCTCCGCATACGTGTGTACGACGGTGAACACGAGGTGGAACAGGCCGTCGGCGTACGACAGTCCGGGCGCCCAGATCCCGCCCGAGTCCGGGACGCCGGTGAGGTCGAGCAGACGCGTGCCGTCCAGGATCCCGCCCAGCGGCCGCCAGTTCACCAGGTCCCGGGAGTGGTGGATCCGGACGCCCGGGTACCACTCGAAGGTGGAGGTGGCGAGGTAGTAGTCGTCGCCGACCCGCAGGATCGCCGGGTCGGGTTCGAAGCCGCGCAGGACGGGGTTCTGGATCAACTGGGTCACGGATGCTCCGGTCAGAGGGTGAACAGCAGGGTGCCGAAGCCCACGTGGTCGCACTGGAACGCGGCGCCCTCCGGCTGGAGTTTCGCGACGGCGGCATAGGTCCAGGGGGTTTGCAGACCGCGGCGCTTGACGTAGTGGTTGAAGGCCAGCTCGTAGATCGGGCGCAGGTTGCCGCGCTCGATGGTGGAGAGGGCGTTGAACGTGGCCCGGCAGGAGCCCCAGACGGTGTACGGGACGTCGTTGCCGAGGTTGTACTTCGCCGTGTACTCGTAGCCGGCGAGCAGCCGGTTGGAAGAGGCGGAGTAGAGGTCCTGGCCCTGCACCCAGGCGATCTCGCAGGCCTCGGCCATGCTGCCGAGGATGAGCTGGGTGTGGGCCTGGTCGCGTCCGCTGTCCACGCACTGGCCGGTGTCGCCGATCACCCGGCTGATCCTGCAGCAGTCGTGCAGGTAGAAGGCGTCTACGGCCGCGTTGTAGACGGAGGTGTCGTTGCAGAACACCCCCATGGCCATCATCGCCTTGATGCAGTTGGTGCCCCAGCCGGCGTCGCCGAAGGTGTTGATCAGCGGGATGAAGACGTTCCTGAAGAGGTTCTCGGTGCGGGTGATCTCCGCTGCCGACCAGCTGCCCGACGGCGCGGTGTACCGCATGAGCTCGGCGGCGGCCGCGAGCTTGAACCCGTAGATGGAGGCCGCGAGCTGGGCGTCCTTGCCGGTGATCGAGGTGAGCGTCGCCGACCAGGCCTTGATGATCTGCAGCGCCTTGGTGGCGTGCGCGGTGGTGCCGGTCAGGTTCCACATCAGGGCGTTCTGATAGGCCGCGTTGCAGTCGTTCCAGAACTCCCCGTTGCCGACCTCGGTGGTGCCGCGGTCGATGGTCGTCAGGGGGCCCGCCATGGTGTACGTCGACTGCGCGTACGCGTTCGCCCTGAACACGTTCCAGCCGCTGAGCCAGGGCTCGGTGCCCGCGGCGATCCGGGTCTTCATCCGCTGGATGTCGGAGAGCTTGTGCAGCACCCCGGGATGGATGAACGAGGTGAGGGCGTCGGCCTCGGGGACGAGGCCCAGTCCTGTGGCGGCCGCGGCGGCGCCGACGGCGGTGATCTTCAGGAATCGGCGTCGGCCGGGGGCGGTGCTCTCGGACGCGGGACGGGACGGGAGGCGCGGCTCGGTCATGCGGTCTTCCTCAATTCACTCGGCGCTGAGTGGGCAACGGAAGGGGGAGAAGGGGGGAAGCCGTGCGGGTGGTGCGGGTGGTCGCGTGGAAGGGGGAGGCGGTGCCCTCGGGGAACGCACCGCCTCCCCCTACACCCCCGTCAGCTCTCCCGCCGCGCCCCCGCCCCCCGGTAGAGCACGAGCGTGCTGCGCGGGCCGACCTTGGGGCGCTGTCCGGCGCCGACGTTCCTGCCGGTGGCGAGGTCGCGGGCCGGGCCGAAGTCGGGGCGGGCGGGCAGAGTGAACGTCCTGTCGGTGCTCGTGTTCATGGCGATCAGATAGTCGCCGTACTCGCACAGATAGAACGGCGCGCGGCCCACCAGCATGGTCTCCACGCCCTCGAAGTGGACGCCGAGGGCCGGGTCGGGGACGTCCGCCGGGACGGGGGCGAGGTGGTACACGTCTCCGGCGAGGGCCTGGTGGAGGGTGTCACCGGGAGGCGGGAAGCCGCCCGGCGGGATGCCGCCGGCCCCGGGGTCGTTGATGGCGTAGTCCCAGAGGATCCAGTCGCGGACGGTGAACGTGTCGTCGGTGGTGCCGGCGGAGCGCTGGCGGACCGTCGCGGAGCGCTGGTCGGTGGGGGTGAGGTGGTGGATGCGGGCGTAGTCGTTGACGCCCTGGCGGGCCCGCCAGTAGAGCGAGGCGAAGAGGAGTTCACGGCCGTTCTTGACGGCGAGGCAGCCGTTGTCCTCGTCGGTGAAGACGAAGTCGGGCCGGTCCCAGTCGGTGGGGATGCGCCCGGGGCGGGCCGGGAGGGCCTGGAAGGCGTCCCAGTCGCGGGAGACGAGACGCAGTCCGGCGAGGCCGACGCGGGTCCAGGAGTGGTGGATGAGCAGGTCCAGCTGCTTGTAGAACTGGCCGTCGGCCATCATTTCCTGGGTCCAGCCGACGATGTCCGGGTCCTGGAACACCGCGGCCGACATCACCGGGTGGGAGTCCCACGCCGTACGGGAGGCATAGGCGATCTCACCCGGGTAGACCTCGTTGCGCCAGCCGATGACGGTCTCGATACGGGCGACCCGGGCGCCGGTCTCGTCGACGTCGACCACCCGGAACCGGCCGCGTGCCTTGATGATGTCGACCATCTGCTTGCGCAGCTCGGGCGCGTCCTGCCCCTGGTGTCCGCGGGTGACGGACTCGTACATCATGACGAGCCAGTCGATGACCTCGCCGTAGCTGCCGACATAGCCGAGTTCGCGGGTCAGGCCCGCCTTCGTCACCTGGTAGTAGCTCTCGCCGAGCGGCTTGGTCGGGTTGCCGTCGGCGTCCTCGGGGCCGAGGTAGGGCGTCATCCCGAGCGACTGGTACAGATAGCCGCGGGCCTTGTCCTCGGGCAGGGCGAGGTCGGGGGCGAGCAGGCCGAGGCCGCGGTTGGCCTGGTAGATGCCGATGGCGCAGATCTGCGTCTGGTTGCTGTAGTGCGGGAAGTGGCGGCGCCAGTGGTCGCGGCTGGACCTGAGCATGTCGGTGTAGGCGTCGCGTCGGACCGGCTGCTCCGCCGCGCCGGTGCCGGCCGGGGCGGTGACGGAGAGGTCGTCGAACCAGGCCGTGCCGGGGCCGGACAGCCGGAGATGGAACTCGACCTGCGTCGCCCCGGCCGGGGTCGCCAGGTCGATCGAGACCTGCTCCCAGCCGTGGGTGCCGGTGGCGGCGAACTTGCGGTGGTCGCCGCCGACGAGGTTGCCGCTCGCGTCGAAGAACAGCGGGTCGATGTGCGCGCCGGCGCCGGTCACGCCGTCCGTCCTGATCCACGCGCCGTAGGTGTACGTGCCGTCGCCGACCTGGAACTTCGCCGTGTTGTACGCGGTGACGAAGCCGTCGGACGCGGTCGCCGCCACCTTGAGGGACGCGGATCCGGAGCGGGCGACCGTGGTGTCCCGCGCCCAGGAGGCGTCGGACGTCCTGCCCCAGCCGGGCACGGCCCAGCCGGACGGGGTGCCGTCGCCCTGCTCGAAGCCCGGGTTGCGCAGGGCGGTGGGCCCGACCAGGTCGACGGAGTCGAACCAGGCCGTGCCGGGACCCGACAGCCGCAGGTGCATCTCCATCTGCGTGGCGCCGTCGGGGGTGGCCAGGTCGAGGGAGACGTACTCCCAGTCGTGGGTGCCGGTGGCGGCGAACTTGCGGTGGTCGCTGCCGACGAGGTTGCCGCTCGCGTCGAAGAACAGCGGGTCGATGTGCGCGCCGGCGCCGGTCACGCCGTCCGTCCTGATCCACGCGCCGTAGGTGTAGGTGCCCTTGCCGACCCGGGTCTTGGGGGAGGAGTAGACGGTGATGAAGCCGTTGGACGCGGTCGCCGCCACCTTGAGGGACGCGGATCCGGAGCGGGCGACGGTGGTGTCCCGCGCCCAGGAGGCGTCGGCGGTCCTGCCCCAGCCCGGCACCTCCCAGCCCTCCGGGGTGTCGTCGCCCTCCTCGAAGCCGGGATTGGCGATCTCGTACGGCGAACCGGTCACCTTCCGGTCCAGACGGTCGCCCAGGTGCTCCCACAGCAGCGCGAGGACCAGGCCGACCCGGCCGAAGCCCTGCCACTGCTGGTCCGAGCCGGTCAGCACGGTCGCGTCGTTCTTCCAGGCCATGTACCGGCCGTCGAGCGCCCGCAGGACCCGGTCCAGCGCCACGGGGTTCCGGTACGCCGGGCTGCCGGACCAGAGGTAGCCCTCGGCGAGGGACTGGAAGGCCCAGGCGTCCATGCCCGCCGGGTTGGCGCCGCTGAGGTAGTACTTCTGGTCCTTGTCGACGCGCTTGCGGACGGCCTCCAGGGCCTCGGGGCCCTCGACCTCGCGCACGGTGGGATCCGGGGCCGGGCCCTGTGCCTCGCCCTTGGGCGGTACGAAGTACGGCTCGGTGTGCGTGTAGAGGCGGTAGATGCCCCGCGAGGGGGTGGTCATCCTGTAGTAGAGCTGGTCGGTGTTCTGGCCGTACGACCAGATGCGGCCCATCGACCGGATCTCCAGCGTCACCTTCCTCTTGCCCCGGGTGAGCCGCTCGGGCAGCGGAAGGGTGTGGAAGAAGAAGCGCCCCGGGGCGCGCGGCGAGGTGTCGAGGATGTCGAGGCTGTCGACGGCCCCCTCGTCCTGGTGGCCGACCTGGAGGCCGTCGCAGAACAGCTGGAGCCGCCACATGTTCGTGCCGGACGCCGCCTGCTGGGAGGTCGCGTCGTAGTCGTCGCCCCACAGCCGGACGGTGACATAGGTGGTGTCGGTCGGGCTGACGGCGACGTCGAACTTCAGCGTGCCGCCCCAATAGCCGGCCGGCTCAGCGGGGTTGAGGACGCGTGCCTTCTGGCCGAGGCCGCCGGTGACGGTGTCCGAGAGCGTGGCGGTGAGACCGTGCGCGGACTCGGAGGAGTCGTTGCCGAAGACAACGATGTCCAGGGGGGTGCAGACGGCCTTCGCGAGGGCGGGTTCGGCGGCGGGCGCGGCCGCGGCGGGCTGGGCGCCCAGCAGGCCGAGGCCGGCCGCGGCGGCACCGGTGGTCCCGGCGTACTTGAGGACGTCACGTCTTCTGGGTGCGTTGGGCACGGCTGGTCCTTTTACTTGAGGCTGCCCATGAGGATTCCGCTGCGCCAGTACTTCTGGAGCGCGAACATGAACACCGCGAGCGGAACGATCGACAGCAGGGATCCGGTGAGGACGAGGGTGTTCATGTCGCGGGCGGTCTGCGCCTGCTGGAGCCACGAGTAGAGGCCCAGGGTCACGGGGAAGGAGCGCTCGCCGTTGAGCATGAACAGGGGGAGGAAGAAGTTGTTCCAGATGTCGATGAAGACGAGCATGAAGATGGTGATGCCGCCGGTCCGCATCAGACGCAGCGAGACCGACCAGAAGATCCGCAGCTCGGAGGCGCCGTCGAGACGGGCCGCCTCCATCAGCTCGGTGGGCACCGAGCTGTCCGCGTAGACCTTGCCGAGGTAGACCCCGAAGGGATTGATGAAGTAGGGGATCAGGATCGACCAGATGGTGTCGGTGAGGCCGATCTTCGCGAAGACGAGGTAGAGCGGGAACGCCAGCAGGGTGCTGGGCAGCAGCGATGCCCCGACGATGACCGCGAACAGGGCGCCGCGACCGCGGAAGCCGAACTTCGACAGCCCGTATCCGGCGGCGAGCGAGACGAGGGTGGAGCCGGCCGCGCCGAGCGTCGAGTACAGGATCGAGTTGCCGACCCAGCGGGTGAACACGCCGTCGTGGTAGGTCCAGATCTGCTGGAGGTTGTCACCGAGGTGGTTGTCGGAGAACCACAGGCCGAAGGTGGAGTAGAGGTCGGTCTGGTTCTTCGTCGCGGAGACGATCAGGAACCAGGTCGGGGCGAGCGAGTACAGCAGGAAGAGGACCAGCAGGCCGGTGGTGAGGGCCACGGCGCGGCGGGTGGGGCGTGCTCCGCCTCCGGTGGGGACACTGCTCATGACATCTTCCTGTTCGTCACGCGGTGGAACACGAAGGCGAGGATGCCGGTGACGACGGCCAGGACCAGCGACTCGGCGGCGGCGTACTGGTAGTTGCCGGCCTTGAACGCCTTGTCGTAGATCTCCATCATCGGCGTGAAGTCGGTGTTGATCGACTCGGGTGCGATCTGCCGCAGCATCAGCGGCTCGGTGAACAGCTGGAGCCGCCCGATCAGCGAGAACATGCCGGTCAGGACGAGGATCCCGGTGATGTTCGGGATCTTGACGGACCAGGCGATCCGCCACTCCTTCGCCCCGTCGAGCCGTGCCGCCTCGTACAGCTCGCGCGGCAGCGCCTGCAGGGAGGCGGAGATGAGGATCATGTTGAAGCCGATGCCCTGCCAGGTCAGCAGATTGCCCAGGGACAGATAGGTGTTCAGGCCGCCGAAGAAGTCGACGTCGGTGCCGGCCCGGTGGGCCAGGTCGAGCAGCGGGCTGCCCGTGGGGCTGTAGAGGAACAGCCACATGACGGTGGACACGACCGCGGGCACGACGTACGGAATGAGCAGCGCCGCCCGGAAGAACCGCACCGCCCGCGCCGCGACCCCGTCGAGCAGCAGCGCCAGCAGCAGCGAGATCCCGAGCATCACCGTGATCTGGACCGAGCCGAACAGCAGGGTGCGCAGCATGCTCGACCAGAAGGCGGTGTCGCCGAGTACGGAGGCGAAGTTCTCGAAGCCGGTGTAGACGGTGCGCGTCGGCCCGAAACCGAGACCGCTGCTCCGCTTCTCGTACAGGCTCTGACCGAACGCGTAGCCGATCGGCAGCACGTAGGTGACCAGGAAGCCGACGAGGAACGGCACTGTGAACAGCACCCCCTTGTAGGCCCCCTGCCTCCCGGCCCGGCGGGGGGAGGGCCGCCGGGCCGGGGAGTCGGTGGCGACCTCGGGCGGTCGCGTCTGGGTGGACACGGATATCTCCAGGTGAGCTGCGCCGACGGGCACGGGCGGCGGGGCGGTGGGCAGTGCGGTGCGGTGCGGCGGTGATCGGCGGTGCGGTGCGGCGGGTCCGTGGGTGGTGCGGTGTGGTGGCGGTGGGTGGTGTGGTGCCGCGGGTCCGTGGGTGGTGCGGTGCGGCGGCGATGTGGGGTGCGGTGCCGCGGCGGTGGGTGCCGGGGTCAGCTGCCGGCGACGGCCTTGATGCCCTTGCCCTTGAGGTCGTCGAGGGTCCACTGCTGCAGGTGCGTCAGCATCGCCTTGACGGTGAGCTGCTTCTTCATGACCTTGCCCCACTGCTTCTGCATCTCGGAGTACATCGCCGCGTAGTCGGGGCCGTACTGCCACTGCTCGCCGACCCGGGACGCGGCGGTGGTGATGACGTTCGCGCTGTCGGACTTCCCGTTGAACATCCCGGTCGGGATGATCTTGTCGACGTACGGCGAGACGTCCTTGACCGCGGGGAACAGGCCGGACTTGGAGGCCGGGTCGGTGAGGGTGGTCAGCGACTCCTTGCTGCTGGACAGCCAGGCGGCGAACTGTGCGGCGCGGTCGGGGTACTTGCAGCCCTTGAGGACGGCGGTCGTGTCGAAGTTGCTGGACGTCTGAGGCTTCGCGGTGTCGAAGAGCGGAGCGTCCGAGAGCTGCCACTTGCCCTGGGACTTGGGGAAGTTGGTGTCGTAGATCGGCAGCTGCCAGGTGGAGGTGGTCATCGCGATCGTCCTGCCGAGGTCCCAGGTCTTGAAGACGCCCGGGTCGGCGTAGGAGGCGTTGGAGGCGAGGTCGTCGTCCACCAGCTGCTGGACGACGTCACCGGCCCTGAGCGCCTCGGGCGAGGTGAAGTCGATGACCCAGTGGTCGCCGTCGACCTTGTACCACTGGGCGCCGGCGGACCAGGACAGGTCGACGAGGGTGCTCGGGTCCTCACCGGCCATGTTGAAGATCTTGACGTTCTTGTCCTGCTGCTGGACCTTCTTGCCGGCCGCGATCAGGTCGTCCCAGGTCTTCGGCGCCTCGATGCCGTACTTCTGGAACAGATCCGCGCGGTAGGCCGTGAACAGGGGCGAGGAGCCCATCGGGATGCCGAAGGTGGTGCCGCCGGGGCTGACCGCGTTCCACGCCGCCGTCGTGTACGCGTTCTCGTACGGGGCGGCGGCCTTCGTGATGTCGGTCAGCAGGCCGTCCGCGGCGAAGCTCGCCAGGTTCATCCCGTCCATCTTGGACAGACACGGGGCCGTGCCCGCGTTCACGGCCGCGCGGAGCTTCTGGTAGACGGTCTCGCCCGCCGCGTTGACGAACTTGATCTGCGTCTCGGGGTGCTCCTTGTTCCACACCTCGGTCTGGGCCTCGATGCCGTCGGTCCAGCTCCAGAACTCCAGCGTGACCTTGCCCTGGGTCTTCGGCGCGGCCTCGGAGCCGCCACCGCTGTCGGAGCAGGCTGCCAGGAGCAGGGAGAGGGACGCTGCGGCGGCCACCGGGACGACGGCTCTGCTGCGGATGCGGAATGTGGACATCGGTCCTCCACGAGGGGAACGAGACGGCGCTGCAGCGTGGGGAAGGCGGCGCGGTCGTGCGGCGCAAAGGGGAAGGAAAGCGGCACCGCTCATCAGTGGCAGTAACCGTTTGTCGTGGACCGTACGGCCGAAGTGGCCGGATCCACAAGGGGGAGGCGGCGGATTGTTTCGCCAGACTTTCAAGAACGTTACCCGCAGATGCGTCTGACCTGCGTAGATCGGCGATCGCGACCTCGATCGGAGAGGGCGGTCAGAGGGATCGCCTGTGGATCGCCCCGCGCTGGAGCATTGACCGGTCGACCGCACGGCTTCTAGCTTGGAATACGTTTACTAACCGTGCGGCGTTTCGCTCGCCACCCCCTGAGCCCGAGCAGGAGCATCACCATGTCGGCATCGGCAACGCCTTACGCGCTCTTCGTCATGAACCCCGTCCATCTGCGCGAACTGTTCCCGGCGCCCCTGATGGACCGGCTCCGCCGGCTCGTGCGCGTCGATCCCGGGCTCGTCGTCCAGGACTTCTGCGATCCGGCGGCGACGGCGGCCCTGAGCCGGGCCGAGGTACTGATCACGGGCTGGGGCTGCCCCCACCTGGGGGCGCCGGTCCTGGCGGGGGCGCCGCGGCTGCGGACGGTGCTGCACGCGGCCGGCAGCGTCCGGCACATGGTCGGGGAGCCGTTCTGGGAGCGGGGCATCACGCTGTCCAGCGCGGTGCAGGCCAACGCGCTGCCCGTGGCGGAGTACACGCTCGCCGCGATCCTCCTGTCCGGCAAGAACGCCTTCGGGCTGCGCGAGCGCTTCCGCGCCGAGCAGACGTACCCCGCGGCGACGGAGTACGCGACGGTCGGCAACCTCGGCCGCCGGGTCGGTCTGATCGGCGCCTCCCGCGTCGGCCGCCGCGTCCTCGAACTGCTCCGGCCGTTCGACCTGTCGGTGAGCCTGTACGACCCCTACGTCGACGCGGCCGAGGCGGCGCGGCTCGGAGCCGTCTCGCTCCCCCTGGACGAACTGCTGCGCACCAGCGACATCGTCAGCGTGCACGCGCCCGACATCCCGCAGACGCAGGGCATGCTCAGCCGCGAGCGACTGGCCCTCATCCCCGACGGCGGCGTCCTGATCAACACCTCGCGGGGCGCCCTCGTCGACCACACCGCGCTCACCGAGGAGCTGGTCGGCGGGCGGCTCGGCGCGGTCCTCGATGTCACCGACCCGGAACCCCTGCCCGCCGGCTCCCCGCTCTACGGCCTCCCCAACGTCTTCCTCACCCCGCACATCGCCGGCTCCCTGGGCAACGAACTGGCCCGCCTCGGCGCCACCGTCGTACAGGAACTGGAACGCATCGGCACCGGCCTGCCCCTGGCGCACCCGGTGCACCGGGCCCAGCTCGCCATCAGCGCCTGACCGTCGCCGTCTTCCCGGCCTTGCGGCGTGTCTTCCTGTCGCCCGTCGCCTGTCGCCGCTCAGCCGTGCCCTGCTCGCCGCCTCGCCGGGCGCGTCCGCGCCCCCACCCGCGCCCGCGGCTCAGCGCCTGACCGCCGCCGCCGTCTCCGTCTCTCCGTTCCCCGCCGTCTTTCCGTACCCCCCTTTCCATACCCCCGTCTCCCCGTCGCAGCTCAGCCGCGCTCCGCTTGCCGCCCCTCCCCGACCCTCCCCACCCCTCCCTGCCCCCGCCTCTCCCGCCGCTCGCCACGCCGTCCGCGGCTCCCTTTCCCCGGAGGTTCCCTTGAACACCGCCCCGTCCGGACCGGTTCGTCCCACCGCCGGTGCCGTGTCCCCGTTGCGTCCCGCCGCCCTGGCCCGTGTCGAGGGCGGCTTCTGGGCCGAGCGCCGCCGGGTCAACGCCGAGGTGTCCCTCGCCGAGGGCCCGGAGCGGCTCGAGGCGGCCGGGAACCTCGCCAACCTCCGTGCCGCCGCCCTCCCGAACGGCCGGGACGGAGCCGAACCCGCGCATTTCGCCGGTGACTTCCAGTTCCAGGACTCCGACGTCCACAAGTGGCTGGAGGCCGCCTGCTGGCAGCTGGCGGACAGCCCCGACGGGGAACTCGCCGCCGAGGTCGAGGCCGTCGTCGGGCTGATCGCCGCCGCCCAGCGGGAGGACGGCTATCTCCAGACGTACTACCAGCTCGGCGGGGGAGAGCCGTGGACCGAGCTGGGCTGGGGCCACGAGCTGTACTGCGCGGGGCACCTGATCCAGGCCGCCGTCGCCCACCACCGGGCCACCGGCTCCGACCGGCTGCTGCGGGTGGCGGGCCGGCTCGCCGATCATCTGCACTCCGTCTTCGGTCCCGGCCGGCAGGTCGACACGGTCTGCGGGCACCCCGAGGTGGAGACGGCGCTCGTCGAGCTCTACCGGACCACCTCGGACAGGCGCCACCTCGACCTCGCCCGCTACTTCGTCGACCGGCGCGGCCACGGAAGTCTGTCCTCCGGAGCCGACCGCGGCCACGACCGCGATCCGGGGCCGGAGTACTGGCAGGACCACACCCCGGTCCGCGAGGCGACCGAGGTCGCCGGTCACGCCGTACGCCAGCTCTACCTGCTGGCCGGGGCCGCCGACCTGGCGGCCGAGACCGGTGACCCCGGGCTGCGCGCGGCGGTGGAGCGGCTGTGGCGGGACATGGCGGCCACCAAGACCTACCTCACCGGGGCCGTCGGGTCCCGGCACGACTGGGAGGCCTTCGGCGACGCCCACGAACTGCCCGCCGACCGCGCCTACGCCGAGACCTGCGCCGCCATCGCCTCGATCCACTTCTCCTGGCGGATGGCCCTGCTCACCGGCGAGGCCCGCTACTCCGACCTGATCGAGCGCACCCTGTTCAACGGCTTCCTCGCCGGCGCCGGACTGGACGGACGGACCTGGCTGTACGTCAACCCGCTGCACCGCCGGGCCCGTTCCCACGAGCGTCCCGGCGACCAGAGCGCGCACCGCACCCCCTGGTTCCGCTGCGCCTGCTGCCCGCCCAATGTGATGCGCCTGCTCGCGAGCCTGCCGCACTACATGGCCACGACCGGCGCCGACGGCCTGTATCTCCACCAGTACGCCACCGGCGTCTACGGCGGCGACGGCCTCACCGTGCGGGTGGTGACCGACTACCCGTGGGACGGCACGGTGACGGTGACCGTCGAGGAGACCCCCGCCGGGCCGAAGAGCCTCGCGCTGCGCGTGCCCGCATGGTGCACGCGCTCCACCCTCGCCCTGAACGGCACGGTGCTGGACGGGCCGCCGGAGTCCGGCTGGCTGCGGGTCACCCGCGCCTTCGCCCCCGGCGACACCGTCCGGCTCGCTCTCGCGATGCCGCCCCGGCTCACCGTCGCGGGCCCGCGCGTCGACGCCGTCCGGGGCTGCGCCGCCATCGAACGCGGGCCGCTGGTGTACTGCCTCGAACAGACCGACCAGCCCGGCGGTCTGGACCCCGACGACCTCGCACTGGACCCGGCCGCACCGCTGACCGTGGACAGCCGGCCCCACCTGCTCGGCGGCGTCGTCACGGTGGGCGCGACGGGACGCCCGCTCACCCCGGACGAGCCCGGGGCCTGGCCCTACCGACCGCTCGGGACCGGGGAGCCGCGGCCCGGGGCGGGTGTCGGGCTGACGGCGGTGCCGTACTACGCATGGGCCAACCGTGAGGCGGGCGCCATGCGGGTCTGGCTGCCGCTGGCCGGTTCCGGAACCGGCGCCGCGGATGATCAGTAAACGATTACCGTCATCTGGGTACCAGCAGCCGCTTCGGAGGGGCCGTATGAGTGTCGAATGCAGTAACGTCGCGGTGTGACGGTGAATGGAAATGGTTCCGGCGCGGGCTCCGAGCCCAGGACTGCCAAGCGCCGGCGGAAGAAGGCCGCAGATGGTGACCGTCCGAGCACCATCCGCGATGTCGCCGTACAGGCCGGTGTCTCGGTAGCAACCGTTTCCCGGACACTGGCCGGCAACTACCCCGTCTCCACCGCCACCAGGGAACGGGTCATGGCCGCGGTGGAGCAGCTCCACTATGTGGTGAACGTCCACGCCAAGGCCCTCTCCGGGCGGGTCCCGGGCCCCATCGCCCTGGTGCTGCGGGACATCACCGGGCCGTCGCTGGCCCATGTCGCCGCGGGGGTCGAGCAGGAGGCGGCCCTGCGGGGCCGGCTGAGCCTGGTCTGCGCCACCCATGGGGACCCGGAGCGGGAGGACGCCCTGGTCCAGCTGATGCGCGAGCAGCACGCGGCCGCGGTCGTGCTCGTGGGCGGCACGGTGCAGGACGAGGCCTACTTCCGGCGGATGGCCGAGTACGCGCGCGCCCTGGACGCCGCCGGATCCCGGCTGGTGCTGGTGGGCCGCCCGCCCGTGCCCGGGAACCTCCCCGTGACCGTCGTGGACTACGACAACCGCGGGGGCGCCTTCCAGGCCGCCGACCATGTCTTCGTCCAGGGCCACCGGCGCGTGCTCTTCCTCGGCGCCGATCCCCGGCAGAGCACCGGCATGCAGCGGCGCGAAGGCTACCTCCACGCCCTGCGCGCCCACGGACTGCCGTACGCCGCGGAACTCGACGTACCCGGGGACTACACGCGCGTCTCCGGCTACCAGCGCACGCGGGACGCCCTGCGGGCCGGGGTGGAGTTCACGGCCGTCCTCGCGGGCACCGACATGGTCGCGCTCGGGGTGCTCGCCGCGCTCCGTGACGCGGGGCTGGACGTGCCCTCCGACGTCTCGGTGGTCGGCTTCGACGACGTTCCGTTCGCCGCGGACCTCGTCCCGTCCCTCACCTCGGTCCGGGTGCCGTACGAGGACCTGGGCCGTACGGCGGTCCGGCTGGCGCTGGAGAGCGCGGAGCGCATGCGCGGCGACGACCACGTGGTCCTGAGCACCCAGCTGGTCATCCGCCGGTCCGTACGCGCACTCGCCTGACCGGGACGCCGAAGCGGCCGGCGCGGCGCGGCCGTCGGTGTCATCGGCTCGCCAGGACCTCCAGGTAGTGCCTGTTCCGCATGATCCCCAGGACGTTGCCGAACGGGTCCACCACCGAGCCGCCCACGAAACCGTCGCCGAACGCGCGCAGCGGCTCGTGGAGGGTGGCGCCCAGGGCGAGGAGGCGGGTCAGGGTCGCCTCGGCGTCGTCCACGTGCCAGTACGTCACCGCGCCTCCCGCCGCATCCGTGTGGGCGCCCAGCGTCGCGGCGAACCTGCTGTCCAGCAGGCCCAGTTCGTGCTGGTAGTCGCCGATGCGGAACTCGGCGTAGCCCGGCCGCTCGAAGTACGGCTCGACGCCCAGGAGTTCGGTGTACCAGCGCTTGGCGGCCGCCAGGTCGGCGGCGTGGAAGCGGACGGTCGTGAGGCCTCGCAGCATGGCGACTCCTTGGGAGAAGTGCGGTCGTGGTGAGGACCGTAGGGGCTGCTTGGGCCGGAACCTGTCCTAAAGGGAGGGGCAGGTGTCAGGAAGCAGGGGGTCAGGAAGCAGGTGTCAGGAAGCAGGTGTCAGGACAGCGGTACGCGCGTGAAGCGTGCCGCCACCCGCAGATCCGCCTCGACGAGCGCCGCGGTCGCCGTCAGTTCGGGTGCCAGGTCGCGGACGCACTCCTCGGCCGTCCGCCGTGCCGTGTGGGTGGCGATCCCGAGCGCCGCGACGACACGGCCCGTCCCGTCCCGTACGGGAACGGCGACCGACCGCAGCCCCTGCTCCAGTTCCTCGTCCACGAAGGCGAACACGCCCTGGTGACCGCCGCCCTGGTGACCGCCGCCCTCCTGACCGCCGCCCTCGTACCGCCCCGTCAGCACCCGTCCCGCCGCCGTCAGCGCGGCCGGGCGGCGGGTGCCCACGGTCACGTCCACGTCCACGCTCATCCGATGGTGCGCGGCCACCCCGGCCGTGTACTGGATCTCGTCGCCCCCTTCGGTGAGGACCGCGAGCGCCGTCGACTCGTGGACCCGTTCCGCGAGCGCCGCGAGGTGCGGGGTCGCGAGGCGGGGGAGCGTCGTACGGGACAGCGGCGGGAAGCCGAGGGAGAGGACGCGCGGGGTGAGGGCGAAGGTCTGCCGGGGGCGGCCGGGCCCCACCAGACCCAGGTGCGCGTAGGTGATCAGGGCCCGGCGGGCGGTGGCCCGGGCCAGTCCCGTCGCCTTGGCGACCTCCGTCAGCGTCAGCTCGGCCCGGCCCTCCCCGAACGCGGTGAGGACGGTCAGCCCGCGGGCCAGGGACTCGATGAACTCCCGGCCCAGCTCCTGCTTGGACGCGCCCGTCCACAGCGCGAGACCGGCGGGCGGCGGACCCGGATCGGCCGCCGGCGCCCGCCGCAGCTCGCCCTCCATCGCCGCGACCGCCATCCGCAGCCGGGGCAGCAGGGTGTCGCGCAGATCGGCCGCGGTGTGCCGGCTGGTGTGGCTGACGACGTTCGCGACGCACACGACCCGCCCCGTGCCCGGCGCCCGTACCGGCACCGACACCGCCACCAGGCCCGGCTCGATCAGCTGGTCGTCGAGGGACCAGCCCTCCTCGGCCGCCCGCCCGGCCCGTCGGACGAAGTCCTCGTCGGGCGCCCGGTGCGGGGCGGCCGGTACGGCGGTGAAGGACCGGTCCTCCGGGTCCGCCGCCCGCCGCTCGCGCCACCGCCGCCAGTCGGCGTCCGTCCACTCGGCGGCGAACAGCGGGCCCGGCGCGGTGCGTTCGGCGGGCAGCAGATCGCCGATGCGAAAGCTCAGGGACATCGCGCGGCGGCGGGTCGCCTGGTGGATGAACCGGATGCCGTCCCGGTCGGCGACGGCCAGCGACACCGACTCGTCGAGCTCGTCGGCGAGCGCGTCGGCCCGTGCGCCCAGCAGCGCGGGGAGCCGGAGCGCGGCCAGACAGGCGTTGCCCAGCTCCATCACGCGCGGGGTGAGGATCGCGTCCCGGCCGTCCAGCCGGGCGTACCCCATGCGCACCAGGGTCGCGACGACCCGGTCCACGGTGGAGCGGGCCAGCCCGGTGGCCCGCTCCAGCTCGCTCAGCCGCATCGCCCCGCCCGCGCCGGTCAGCTCCCGCAGCACGGCCACCCCGCGCATCAGCGGCACCACGGCCTCCGCGGGCGCGTCCGCCTCGGGGCCGGGGGTGGTGGTGGTCTTCGCGGGCATCGGTTCTCCCGTACGGGGATCTGGGCAGCCCTACGGTAATGCGGCCCTGCGGCACACGGCTCACGGCCTACGGTCCTACGACCTTGCTCTTACCCGCCTCACGGCCCCCGCCCCCACCTGGGCGCCTTCACCGCCGGGTGACCCGCACCCGGTAGTCCCCCTTCAGGTCCGCGCCCGTCACCGAGATCCGGATGCCCCGCCCGGTGTCGGTGAAGGACTCGCCGGGCGCGTAGGGCGCGTCGGAGAGTTCCGCGTGGACGTTGGGGCTGCGTGTGCAGCCCCCGCTGTCCTCGGCCGAGTCGTACACGGTCACCGGCCCCATGCCGGTGTCGATCCCGGCGTCCACCTTGTAGACGAGCACCCCCGGCCGGCACACCGTCTCGTCGTTGCCGCCGCGGGTGCGCAGCTCGACGGCGTAACCGGTGCGCGCGTCGACGGGCACGAACACCAGCTTCGGGCCCCCGGTCCGCCACAGCGGGGTCAGCCGGTACTCGGCCGACCCGCGCACCGCCGAGCAGGCGATCTGGCTCGCGTCCAGCCAGCCCAGCTTCCACTTGTGCCAGCCGAGCAGGTCGTTGTTGGCCCCCCAGTCCTCGCTCATGATGTCCCAGTGCCCGACCGCGCCCCCGCCGTCCTGGGTGTAGAGGTCGGGCAGCCCGAAGACATGCCCGTTCTCGTGCGGCAGGACGCGGTAGCCGGTGCGGCCGTAGGAGCCGGAGCCGTCGTCCTGACGCGAGTAGACGAAGGAGGCGTTGGCGACGGTCACCCCGTCGGCGACCGGCGCCTCGGTGTTCCCCGCGAACGTCACCGACAGGACCGTGTCCAGCGCGGAGGGGCCCGCGTTCGGGGTGACCAGCACGTTCAGCAGGTCGTACGCGCGGAAGTCCACGCTCGGGTCGGCGGCGGCCACGATGTCCTGGACGAGGCGGCGGTAGCCGGGGTCGAAGGGCGCGCCGCGCTCTATGCCGTACGCCCGGAACGTCTTCGGCATCCGCAGCCAGTGCCGGACCGGGGTCTCGGAGCGGTAGTCGAGACGGCCGTAGGACGCGGTGCGGAACCACTGCTCGGTCTGTGGGAAGAACTCGTGGTAGCGGTCGAGCGCGGTGCCCCGGCCCGGCGCGTCGGAGAAGTCGACCATCAGGGTGAGGGCGCGGACGGTGCCGGTGGAGCGGGCGTAGCCGCCGGGGGTCGGCAGGCCCTCGGACATCTGGACGGAGGGGCCGCTCCTGATCAGGCAGGGGGCGAGGCCGGCGGTACGGCCCAGCGAGATCGGGCCCGCCCCGGCCCGGGTCGGCCCGAGCGCGAGGCCGGGGTCGAGGCGGCCGGTGCCGGCCGAGGTGCTGACCGCGAAGGTCAGCGCGGTCACGGAGGCGAGGACGGCGACGCGGCGCGGGCGTATCCGGCGGCGGAGGGGCTCCGGGGCGGTGCGCACGGGCTGCGGCTGCATGCGGGGCCTTTCCCTCCGGGCAGCCACCCGGTCACCGGCTGCACCCTTTCGCTCACCCTGTGACGCGGGGCGGGCGGGCGCGCGCTGGGAACGACCGATCGTGTGCATGTGACCCAGGTCACGAAGGAAAGTTCCGGCCGCGGGAAATAACCGGGGATCGCTTCCCCGTTTAGTCAGGTGTCCGAGCGAAACGGGGAGAGCTTCCCCGGATCGCCCCGCCCCTGCTTCGAGGAGTACGCCGTGCAGACCGCGACCTCGGCGCTTCCCGCCGCACGCAAGGCGCCCCGCCCCCGGGCCGACGCCCTGCGCAACCGGGAGCGGATCGTCACCGCCGCCCGCGAGATGTTCACCGAGCTCGGTCCCGACGTACCGCTCGACGACATCGCCCGCCGGGCCGGCGTCGGCAATGCCACGGTGTACCGCCACTTCCCCGACCGCGACGCCCTGGTCCGCGAGGTCGTCTGCTCCGTCCTGGACCGCACGGTCCTGGCCGGCCAGGCCGCCCTCGCCGAGTCCGGGGACGCCTTCGCGGCGCTGGAGCGCTTCGTGCACGTCTCCGCCGACGAGCGGGTCAGCGCGCTGTGCCCGATGGTCTCCAGCACCTTCGACCAGCACCACCCCGACCTGGAAGCCGCCCGTCTGCGCGTCGAGCGGATCATCGAGGAGGTCATGGACCGCGCCAAGGCGGCCGGGCAGCTACGGCACGACGTAGGCGTCGGTGACGTCATGGTCGCCGTCGCCCAGCTCAGCCGCCCCCCGGCCGGCACCGGATGCAGCTACAGCGACCGGTTCGTCCACCGCCACCTCCAACTGCTCCTGGACGGACTGCGGGCCCCGGCCCCCTCCGTCCTGCCGGGCACCGCCGTGACCATGGAGGACCTGCGCCAGGCCTGACCACCCAGAACACCTCGTAGAGCTCGTTCCGCGCCCTTTCACGCTCCTTGACGACCTTCCGCGCTCTGTCACGTCCTTTCACGCTCTTTCACGTTCTTTTTCCGTCACGAAGTCCCGAAGTGGGTACCTCCATGTCCGAAACAGCCCTCAAGGCCCCCGGCGTCCCGGACGCCAACCGCTGGAAAGCGCTGGCCTTCATCGCCATAGCCCAGCTGATGGTCGTGCTCGACGCCACCATCGTGAACATCGCGATGCCCTCCGCCCAGCAGGATCTCGGCATCTCCGACGGCAACCGGCAGTGGATCGTCACCGCCTACGCCCTCGCCTTCGGCGGACTGCTGCTCTTCGGCGGCCGGATCGCCGACCTGTGGGGCCGCAAGCGCGCCTTCGTCACCGGTCTCGGCGGCTTCGCCGCGGCCTCCGCGCTCGGCGGCGCCGCCACCAACGAGGCGATGATGTTCGGCGCCCGCGCGCTCCAGGGCGCCTTCGGCGCGCTCCTCGCGCCCGCCGCGCTCTCCCTGCTCGCGGTGATGTTCACCGACGCCAAGGAGCGCGCCAAGGCCTTCGGCATCTACGGCGCGATCGCCGGCGGCGGTGGCGCGGTCGGCCTGATCCTCGGCGGATTCCTCACCGAGTACCTCGACTGGCGCTGGACGTTCTTCGTCAACATCCCGTTCGCGATCGTCGCCGCGGCCGGCGCGTACTTCGTCATCCGTGAGCCCGAGGGCGGCCGCAACCGCTCCGCCCTCGACATCCCGGGTGTCATCCTGTCCACCCTGGGCCTGGTCTCGCTGGTCTACGGCTTCACCCGTGCCGAGTCCAACGGCTGGAGCGACTCCCTGACCGTCGGCATGTTCGTCGCCTCCGGTGTGCTGCTGCTCGCCTTCGTGATCGTCGAGTCGAAGGTCAAGGCCCCGCTGCTGCCCCTGCGCGTGATCACCGAGCGCAACCGCGGCGGTGTCTACCTCTCCCTCGGCCTCGCGATCATCGCGATGTTCGGCCTGTTCCTGTTCCTGACCTACTACCTGCAGGTCGTCAAGGGCTACTCCCCGGTCAAGACCGGCTTCGCGTTCCTGCCCATGATCGCGGGCATGATCACCGGTTCCACCCAGATCGGCACCCGGCTGATGACCCGGGTCGCGCCGCGCCTGCTGATGGGCCCGGGCTTCCTGGTCGCCGCGCTCGGCATGCTGCTGCTGACCCGACTGGAGATCGGCTCCTCGTACGCGGCCGTCCTGCTGCCGGCGATGCTGCTGCTCGGCCTCGGCATGGGTACGGCGTTCATGCCGGCGATGTCCCTGGCCACCTACGGCATCGAACCGCGGGACGCGGGTGTCGCCTCCGCGATGGTCAACACCTCGCAGCAGGTGGGCGGCGCGATCGGCACCGCCCTGCTGAACACGATCGCCGCGTCCGCGACGACGTCGTACATCAAGGACCACATCGCGGGTGCCGCCTCCAAGCCCCAGCAGCAGCTGGTCCAGCTGGAGGGCATGGTGCACGGCTACACCAGCGCCATCTGGTTCGCCGTCGGCATCCTGGCCGCCGCCGCCGCGATCGCGCTGACCCTCATCACCGCCGGCAAGCCCGAACTGGGCCCGGCCACGGGCGAGGGCGCGACGGACGCGGAGGACGCGGTCCAGATCCCGGTGGTCGCGCACTGACCTGACCGACCGGCTTTCTCCGACCGGCGCCTCTAGCGCAGCCAGGGAAGGTCCGCCCCGGCCTCATCCGGCTGAAGGCCCTCGGCGATGATCTGCATGATCTCGCCGAGGGCCTTCTGCTGATCCCCGCTGAGCCGGTCGAACACCGCGTTGCGCACGGCGCTGACATGCCCCGGCGCCGCCCGCCGCAGCACGTCCAGCCCCTCCTCGGTCACCACGGCGAACTGCCCGCGCTTGTCGGAGGCGCAGTCCTCGCGCCGCACCCAGCCGCTCTTCTCCAGCCGGGCGATGGCGTGCGAGAGCCGCGAGCGGGTGATCTTCGCGTGCATGGCGAGCTCGGTCATCCGCAGCCGGCGCGCGGGCGACTCGGCGAGCTTGACCAGAAGGCCGTAGTAGATGTGCGGCATCCCCGCGTCCCGCTGCAGCTGCCGGTCCATGTGGTCCTCGAGCAGCATGCTCGCGTGGACGTAGGAGCGCCAGACGATCTGTTCTTCGTGGGTGAGCCATCGGGGCTCTTCGGCGGAGATGGATGCGGTCTTCATGTAGTCCACTGTAAGCGCACGCTCCTTGAATTTTAAATCAATTGGGAATATGCTCTTGGATGTTGACGTTTTAGATTTCAAGCAAAGGTCCGGCTGGGAGCCGACCGGGAACCGGAGGGAGCCGCCGTCATGTCCGCCGCCACTCAGGAACGCATGCCCGCCCTGTACCTCAGTCATGGCGCGCCGCCGCTCGCGGACGACCCGATCTGGCCGGGTGAACTCGCCGCCTGGTCCGCGGGCCTGCCCCGCCCCAAGGCGATCCTGATGATCTCCGCCCACTGGGAAGAGGCCCCCCTCGCCCTCGGCGCCGTCGAGCCCGTACCCCTGGTCTACGACTTCTGGGGCTTCCCCGAGCATTACTACCAGGTGCAGTACGGCGCACCCGGCGCACCGGAGCTCGCCGAGAGCGTGCGCAAGCTGCTGCGAGCCCCCGGGATACCCGTCCAGGACATCCCGGACCGCGGCCTCGACCACGGCGCGTACGTCCCGCTCGTCGAGATGTTCCCGGCCGCCGACATCCCCGTCCTCCAGGTCTCCATGCCGACCCTGGACCCCGTCCGCCTCATGGAGATCGGCCGCAGACTCGCCCCCCTGCGCGACGAGGGCGTCCTGATCGTCGGCTCCGGCTTCTTCACCCACAACCTCGCCGCCCTGCGGCAGGGCGGCATCCCCTCCTGGTCGGTGGAGTTCGACGACTGGGGCCGGCGCGCCATGGAGGCCCGCGACTGGGACTCCCTGCTGGACTTCCTCCACAAGGCCCCGGCCGGGCGCTACGCCCACCCCCGCACCGAGCACTTCGCCCCGCTCTTCGTGACCATGGGCGCCGCCGAGGTCTCCGGTGAGCTGGACGCGCAGAAGTCGGTGATCGACGGGTTCTGGATGGGGCTGGCGAAGCGGTCGGTGCAGTTCGGCTGAGGATCCTGTCGGCTGTCGGCTAGGGGCCCTTGAGTTCCTTCTCGTACCAGGCCACGTCCCAGTAGCGGCCGAACTTGCGGCCCACCTCGCGGTAGGTGCCCACATGCCGGAAACCGAAGCGTTCGTGCAGCCGCGTGGACGCTTCGTTCGGCTGCGCGATCCCCGCGTACGCCCGGTGCAGATCCTCCCCGGCGAGCGCCTCGAAGAGCGCCTCGTAGAGGAGCGTGCCGATCCCGCGGCCCCCGGCGTGCGGGGCCACGTAGACGGTCACCTCCACCGAGGTCGAGTAGGCGGCCTTCGGCCTGTAAGCGCTGGATGTGGCGTACCCGAGAATCTCCTGTGAGTCCGCGTCCACGGCAACCTTCAGCCGGTGCGGGCCGTCTTCAGGGTGGGAGAGCAGCCAAGGACGGCGCTCTTCCGGAGTGAAGACCGCGGTATCGAACGTGATCGGCGTCTCACGAACGTAGTGGTTGTAGAGGTCGGTGAGGGCCGCGAGGTCCCCTTCGGCTCCCGGCCTGACCTGCACCTCTGCGTGCTCGGACGCCATCGCTTCTCCCCGTGTGGCCCGCCAATGGCCGGACAGGGTACTGCATGATCAGAAAATCCGGGGTGCGCGGTGGGAATTCTGTCCTGATTCCAGTCGTTGTTTCCATCGGATGCAGGGCACACGAGCAGAGTCCCGAAGCGAGTCCCGGGACACCGACCGAGTGCCCGGTGTCCAAGGACCACCCGCTGACCCCACCATCGCAAGGGAGCACGCATGGCAACCCGTGCCGTCGCCCGTCGTCAGTCCGCCAGTGGCCGGACCGGCGCGGCAAGCAGTGTTCGCGCCCATGGCGGCGAGATCGCCGACCGCGACCTGGTCGGCATGTACCTCGACGAGATCGCGCGCACACCGCTGCTCGACGCCGCCAAGGAAGTCGAGCTGTCCCAGATCATCGAGGCGGGTGTGTTCGCGCGACAGGTCCTCGACGGGTACGAGGAGTCCCGCGCGGACGCCACCCGTGAGGAACTGGAGGCCCTGGTCGACGCGAGCGAGCGCGCCAAGGACGTCTTCATCCGCTCCAACCTCCGTCTGGTCGTCGCCGTCGCCCGCCGCTACCCGCGCAGCGGTCTGCCCCTGCTCGACCTGATCCAGGAGGGCAACGCCGGACTGGTCCGCGCGGTCGAGAAGTTCGACTACCGCAAGGGCTTCAAGTTCTCGACGTACGCCACCTGGTGGATCCGCCAGGCCATCACCCGTTCGATCGCCGACCAGTCGCGCACGATCCGCCTGCCCGTCCACCTGGTGGAGGAGCTCGGCCGGATCCGCCGCGTCCAGCGCGAGTTCAACCGCGAGCACGGCCGCGAGCCCGAGCCCCAGGAGATCGCCGCGGAGCTCGGCTCCACCCCCGAGCGCGTGACGGACGTCCTGGACTGGGCCCGCGACCCGGTGTCCCTGAACATGTCGGTGGACGACGAGGGCGAGACCCAGTTCGGCGACCTCCTGGAGGACACCTCGGCGGTGTCGCCCGAGCAGTCGGTCCTCACGCTGCTGCGCAGCGAGGAACTCGACGGCCTCATCGACCGCCTCGACCCGCGCACCGCCTCCATCATCAAGATGCGGTACGGCATCGAGGACGGCCGGGAGCGCACCCTCACCGAGGTCGGCAAGGAGCACGGCCTGACCCGCGAACGCATCCGCCAGATCGAGAAGCACGCCCTGCTGGAGCTGAAGAAGCTGGCCCGCGACACCGGGTTCGAGGCAGCGGCCTAGACGGGCCGAGGCTTCCCTTCGGATCCTCGGCACCTCCGGGGCGCGCGGGTTCCGCCCGCGTGCGCCGGGTGGTGCCGCCCCGCGCGAACATGGCGATACAACGCCGCTTCAACGCCGGGGACCGGGGAACAAGACTTCAGGGCACGGGAGTTCGAGACCTGCGAGCGACCCCGTCCCGCTTCCCTAGGACCACGTCCCGACGCACCATCCCCCCGGCGCCGGGACTTTCCCCGAGCCGGGCTTCGGCGCCTTCCCCCGGGCGCCGGGGCCCGGCTCGCCCTTGTCCGCGCGTGCGGATTCCCTCGTACGACAGCCGGGTGGGCGGGTCACCCCGTACCTGAACCACGGGGTGGCCCGCCCGGATGGCAGATTGTGTCACATGGGCATAGCCTGCCGAACGTGACCAGCTCCACCCCCGCCACGGCCTCCCTGACCGAGCGGCGCAAGGCGGCGACCCGGATGGAGATCGCCAGGGCCGCGGCGGGCCTCTTCGTCGCCCACGGCCTCAAGGCCACCCGCGCCGAGGACATCGCCCAGGCCGCCGGCATCGCCCCGCGCACCTTCTACCGCTACTTCGCCACCAAGGAAGAGGCCGTCGCCCCCCTCTACGCGGCCGGCGCCCAGCGCTGGGTGGACGCGGTCCGCGAGGCCCCGCCCGCCCTTCCGCTCCCCGACGCCCTCGCCCACGCCGTCCACCACACCCTCGTCCCGGGCCGGGGCGTCTCGGCCGCCTCCTGGGAATGGGTCCGCACCCTGATCCGCCTGGCGGGGTCGGTGCCCGCCCTCGGGAAGGTCTGGGCGGAGGTCTGCCAGGCGTCGGAGGAGTCACTGGCGGGCGTCCTGGCGGCCCGGCTCACAGACGATGGTGAGCGGGGCGGTGCCGGGAACGCCGGTGTCACGCCGCACCTGCGTTTCGGCGCCGCCGTCATGAGCGCCGCGGTCCGTGTCGCCGTACAGAGCTGGGCCGCGAGCGACACCCCCGCCACCGCCCCGGACGGCCCGGCGGCCCTGGCGCTGCGCAACCTGGAGGCACTGCGGGAGTTCGCCTGGGAGCCGGAGCGCACCTGACTCAACGCGCGCCCCCCGCGCCCCCCGCGCCCCCCGCCCGCCCCAGCCGCGCCCCCAACTCCCGTACGCACTCGACCAGTTCCCGGGGCTCCCGCACCGAGAACTCGCACCCCGACATCGCCAGCCGCAGCGCCAGCCACTCCACCGGATCGGCGGTCGTCCCCCGCAGCAGGCTCCCGCCCGCCCCGTCCTCCACCGGCCGGCCCATCCACGCGGGCAGCCGCGCCGCGACGGCCTCCGGCGGCTCCTCGAAGACCACCTCGAACGTGTACTCGTGCGCCTGCCCCTGCAAGGACCGCCGCAGATACTCCGCCGCGTCCCCCTCCGGCAGTTCCCGGGGCGTGAACCGCGCCCCGGTCGCGAACGGTTTGCTCACCCGGTCCGCCCGGAACGTCCGCCAGCCGGCCCGGTCGACGTCGTACGCCACGAGGTACCAGCGCCGCCCCGTCGACACCAGCCGGTACGGCTCGGTCAGCCGCCGCGACGCGGTGCCGTCCTTCGCCCGGTAGGCGAACCGCAGCCGCTCCTGCCCGGCGACCGTGGACGCCATCACGGTCAGTGTCTCCGGTGCGATGGTCGCTCCGTCCCCGCTGGTCAGCGGGGTGGTCGCGGCCTGGAGCGTGGTGACGCGGCGGCGCAGCCGGGCGGGCAGCACCTGCTCCAGCTTGGCCAGGGCCCGCACGGACGCCTCGTCCACTCCCTCCACCGCGTGCCCGGCGCCCGCCCGCAGCCCGACCGCGATCGCCACGGCCTCCTCGTCGTCCAGCAGCAGCGGCGGCATCGCCTTGCCCGCGACCAGCCGGTATCCGCCGTCCGCGCCCTTGCTGGCCTGCACCGGATACCCCAGCTCACGCAGCCGGTCGATGTCCCGCCGCACGGTACGCCGGGACACCCCGAGCCGCCGGGACAGCTCACCGCCGGGCCACTCGCGGGGCGTCTGGAGGAGGGAGAGCAACTGCAGCAGCCGTGCCGGAGTGTCCGTCGTCATGCGTCCGAGCATGCCGCAGAAGTAGGACGGAACCTGGCCTAGTGGGTCACCTGTTTGATCCGCCTGTTGATCCGGAAGTCCGTTCATGCCCGAATCAGGCCCGAACCTGTTTACTTTCCGGAAATCCGGGCGTAGCCTCGCAGCGAAACCACAAGTTCGGGCATGATCCGGAAGTAATCGGAAGCAATCGGAAGCGAGCGGACATGTACGCACCGGAGCGGCAGCAGGAGATCCTGCGGCTCGCCCGTGAGGGCGGCCGGGTGGACGTCCTGTCGCTGGCCGAGGAGTTCCAGGTGACGGCGGAGACGATCCGCCGTGACCTGAAGGCCCTCGACCGCGCCGGCCTGGTGCGCCGGGTCCACGGCGGTGCCATACCGGCCGGACGCCTCGACTTCGAACCGGACCTCGCCGAACGCGAGGGCACCTCCACCGACGAGAAGGACCGCATCGCCAAGGCGGCCCTGTCGGAACTGCCCTCCGAGGGCACGATGATCCTCGACGCCGGCACCACGGTCGCCCGCCTCGCGGCCGCGCTCCCGCTGGAGGCCGAGCTCACCGTCGTCACCCACAGCCTGCCCATCGCGGCCCGCCTCGCGGACCACCCCGGTATGCAGCTCCATCTCGTCGGGGGGCGCGTACGGCACCGTACGCGCGCCGCCGTGGACGCCTGGGCGCTCCGCGCCTACGGCGAAATCCGGGCTGATGTACTTTTTGTGGCGGCCAACGGTTTCTCCACCGAGCACGGACTGACCACCCCCGACCTCGCCGAGGCCGCGGTCAAGCGGGCCGCCGTCGCCGCGGCGCGCCGGGTCGTCCTGCTCGCCGACTCCGCCAAGCACGGCCAGGAGCACTTCGCCCGCTTCGGCGACCTGAGCGACGTGGACCTGCTGATCACCGACAGCGGGCTGAGCGACGACGACGCGGCCGCCATCGAGCGCGGCGGTACGGAAGTAGTACGAGCATGAGCGGCACCCCCATGACCCCCGGCGGCGTGATCCTCACGGTCACCCCCAACCCCTCCCTGGACCGCACCTACGAGGTGCCCTCCCTCGACCGCGGCGAGGTCATCCGCGCCACCGGCGAGCGGATGGACCCCGGCGGCAAGGGCGTCAACGTCTCCCGCGCGGTCGCCGCCGCCGGCCGCCGCACGGTCGCCGTGCTGCCCCTCGGCGGCGCGCCCGGCGCACTCGTCGCCGAGCTCCTCGACGCCCAGGGCATCGAGGTCGCCCCCGTGCCGGTCGCCGGAGCCACCCGCTCCAACATCGCGCTCGCCGAGTCCGACGGCGTCCTGACGAAGATCAACGCGCCCGGCCCCGAGCTCTCCCCGGACGAACAGGAACTGCTCCTGGAGACCGTCCGCGAGCAGTCGCGCGACGCCGACTGGATCGCCTGCTGCGGCAGCCTGCCGCGCGGCCTCGCGCCCTCCTGGTACGCCGAGGTCGTCGCCCGGGCGCACGCCGGCGGCGCGCGGATCGCCCTGGACACCTCCGGACGCGCCCTCCTCGAAGCGCTGCGCGAGCGGCCCGACGTGGTCAAGCCGAACGCCGAGGAACTCGCCGAGGCCGTCGGCCGCCCCCTGGCCACGGTGGGCGACGCGGTGAAGGCGGCCGAGGAACTGCGCGAGATGGGCGCCCGTACCGTCCTCGCCAGCCTCGGCGCCGACGGACAGCTCCTCGTGGAGGACGCGGGCACCTGGTTCGCGAGCGCCCGCGTCGACGTCGTCCGCAGCAACGTCGGCGCCGGCGACTCCTCCCTCGCCGGGTTCCTCATCGCCGGCGGCCGCGGCCCGGCGGCGCTCGCCTCCGCCGTCGCCCACGGCGCGGCGGCCGTACAGCTGCCCGGCAGCGTCATGCCGACCCCGGGCGACCTGGACCCGGCGGCGGTGACGGTCACCGCGGACGTGCCGGTGGACCGCGAACTGAAGGAGCCGGCGTCATGACGACCCTCCTGTTACGCGCCGCCCGCCTTCCCTCTCCCCACCCCACCCCCACTCCCGTCCCCACCCTCACCCGCGCCCACCCCACGTCCCGGGCGATACGCGTGCGAAGGAGCCCGCGATGAGCGACATGATCACCGCGGACCTGGTCGACCTCGACCTGTCCGCCGACACCAAGGAAGCCGCGGCGCGGTCCCTCGCCGCACGCATGGTGACCCAGGGCCGGGTGACCGACCTGGACGGCTTCCTCGCCGACGTGGCCGCCCGTGAGGCCCAGATGCCCACCGGCCTCGACGGCGGCATCGGCATCCCGCACTGCCGCAGCGAGCACGTCACCGAGCCGACCCTCGCCTTCGGCCGCAGCGCCGCCGGCATCGACTTCGGCGCCGCCGACGGCCCCGCCGACCTGATCTTCCTGATCGCCGCCCCCGCCGGCGCCGACGACGCCCACCTCACGATCCTGTCGTCCCTCGCCCGCCAGCTGATGAACGCCGAGTTCACCGACGCCCTGCGGGCGGTCGGCGACCCGGCGGCCGCGGCGGCCCTGATCCGCGGCGAGGAAGCCCCGGCCGCCGGCACCGGCACCGGTGCCGAGGGTGAGGGTGAGGGTGAGGGTGGGACCGAGGCCGCGGGTGCCTCCGTGGGCTCCGCCGAGAACTCCGTGTCGGTGTCGGCGGCGGCCTCCGCCGACACCGACACGGCCACCACCCCCGAGCCCGCGGCGCGCCCCTTCCGGATCGTCGCCGTCACCTCCTGCCCCACCGGCATCGCCCACACCTACATGGCCGCCGAGTCCCTGGAGAACGCGGGCCGCGAGGCGGGCGTCGAGGTCACCGTCGAGACCCAGGGCTCGGCGGGCTTCACCCGGCTCGACCCGGCCGTCATCGCCGCAGCCGACGGCGTGATCTTCGCCCACGACGTCCCCGTCCGCGAGAAGGACCGCTTCGCCGGGAAGCCCACCGTCGACGTCGGCGTGAAGGCGGGCATCAACCGCCCCGCCGAGCTGATCACCGAGGTGCGCGGCAAGGCGGAACGCGGCGAGGCCACCGCCGCCGCCGCGCCCGGCACGCCGGTGGAACGCGCGGGCGACTCCTCCGAGGGCTACGGCACCAAGCTCCGCAAGTGGCTGATGTCGGGCGTCTCCTACATGGTCCCGTTCGTCGCGGCCGGCGGTCTGCTCATCGCCCTCGGCTTCGCGATCGGCGGATACAAGATCAACAAGGCGCCGTCGGTCATGGACCACTTCGTGTGGACCCAGAGCGACAGCTGGGCCGCCCTGCTCTTCCAGATCGGCGTCGTCTCCTTCGGCTTCCTGGTCCCCGTCCTCGCCGGCTACATCGCCTACGGCATGGCGGACCGGCCCGGACTCGTGCCCGGCTTCGTCGGCGGCGCGATCTCCGTCACCATCAACGCGGGCTTCCTCGGCGGCCTCGCCGCCGGTCTGATCGCCGGTGGTGTGGTGCTGTCGATCCAGAAGGTGAAGATCCCGCCGGCGGTCCGCGGCATCATGCCCGTCGTGGTGATCCCGCTGATCTCCTCGGCGATCGTCGGATTCCTGATGTTCGTCGTCATCGGCAAGCCCATCGCCTCCGCCCAGAAAGCCCTCACCGACGGCCTCAACAGCCTCACCGGCACCAACGCCGTCCTCCTCGGCGCCCTCCTCGGCCTGATGATGTGCTTCGACCTCGGCGGCCCCGTCAACAAGGTCGCGTACACCTTCGCCACCGCCGGCATCGCCGTCGCCAGCCCCAGCGACTCCGCCATGAAGATCATGGCCGCGGTCATGGCGGCCGGCATGGTCCCGCCGCTCGCGATGGCCCTGGCCACGACCGTGCGCGGCAAGCTCTTCACCGAGACCGAACGCGAGAACGGCAAGGCCGCCTGGGTCCTCGGCGCCTCCTTCATCTCCGAGGGCGCGATCCCGTTCGCCGCGGCCGACCCGCTGCGCGTGATCCCCTCCTCGATGGTGGGCGGCGCGGTCACCGGCGCCCTGTCGATGGCCTTCGGCGCCACCCTGCGGGCCCCGCACGGCGGCATCTTCGTGGTCCCGCTGATCGGCAACCCGTTCCTCTACCTGATCGCCATCGCGGCGGGTGTCTGCGTCACCACGGCCCTGGTCGTCGTCCTCAAGGGCCTGCGCAAGCCGGCACCCGGCAGCATGCCCACCCCGGCCACCCGCGGCGACGCCACCGCCACCGCGACGGAACCCAAGCAGCCGGTCGCGGCCTGACCCACAGGCCCCACGCCACCTGCACCGACGGCCGGTCGCGGCCCCGCACAACGGGGCCGCGACCGGCCGCTCGATTTCTGCCCACTGCCTACCGGTCAGCGCCTACTGCCTACCGCCTACTGCCTTTTCTGCCTGCTGTCGGCGGCCGGCGGACGGTTCGGACGTCAGGAGACCTGCGCCGCCCGGCGCTCCATCGCCTCCCGCGCCTCGGCCTCCGACTCGTACACCTCGCACATGTGCCGCCCGTCCGGCGTCGCCGTGTGCTCCACCTCCCACAGGGAGATCTCCCGCCCGTCACGCAACAGGAACGCGTGCTCGTACAGCGAGAACCCCAGACCGACCCGGCCCGCCCGGCACGGCCGCCCGAACGCCTGCGTGATCTGATGCGCGAACGCCGACCTCAACAGCTCGGCCGTGTCCGCACCCGGCCGGTCGGCGTTCTCCGCGCGCCGCAGCAGCCGGCGCGCATGGTCCGCCGAGTCGTCCGGCACATACACATGCCGCGGCGCGGACACCGGCTCCAGCGGCGCCAGCACCGGCAGCTCGAAATCCGGCTCGTCCGGCGGCAACGGCAACCGCGCGGTCGCCGTCCGCAACTCCTCCTCGTCGACGTACACCTCATGCTGCGGTTCGCTGCCCGGAGTGGCGTTGTGCACCAGCTCCCACAGCGTCAGCGCACACCCGTCGGCCAGCAGCCAGGTGTGCCGGTAGGTCTCACGGTGCAGACCCGCGCTGTGATGCGCGGAGTGCAGCGAGCTGTCGTGCGCCAGCGCGCAGTCGAGCCGCCGAAGGACGTCGTCCGGCAGCTCGAACGAGTTCAGGGCACGACCTAGCAGCCGCGCGAGATGCTCCTCCGGAGACTCGGGCGACTCGGCTGGTTCGTACGCTGCAGTCTCGTACGGAACGCTCAAGGTTTCTCCCGGCGTTGCTGCATGTCACCTTGTGGGTGCATACCGTAGCCCCTCGGTCCGACATCATGTCCGGGAACCGAGAAACCTACGTCGGGGAAAACGCGCGGACCGCGCGAAAAGTTCCCGCGCGGTCCCACGATCCCTCAGAAACCGCCGGTGGGAGGCCTGTTGCCCCGGAACACCGGCATCCGCTTCACCCTGCTCAGGCCGCGCTCCCCGCGGTCCACTCGGCCCACGACATGTTCCAGCCGTTGAGCCCGTTGTCCGGCGCCACCGTCTTGTCCGGCGAGTTCTTCACGATCACGACATCCCCGATCAGCGAGTTGTCGTAGAACCACTTCGCCGTCGTGTCGCCCTGCGCGCCCTGCACATCCGCGAGCCCCACACACCCGTGGCTCGTACCCACCCGGCCGAACGGCGGGTTCCCCCTGTCGTACCAGTAGTTGCCGTGGATGAACGTCCCCGACGTCGTCAGCCGCATCGCATGCGGCACGTCCGGGATGTCGTACTCCCCGCCCAGACCGACGGTCTGGCTGTTCATCCGCGTCTGCGTGAACTTCTCCGAGATCACCATCTGGCCGTTGTACGTGGTGTGCTGAGGGCTGCCCGAGGAGATCGGCACCTTCCGCAGGACCTGCCCGTCCCGCACGACCGTCATCATCTCCGTGTTCACGTCCACCGTGGACACCTGCGAACGGCCGATCTCGAAACTGACCGTCTTCTTCTGCACCCCGTAGACGCCGTTCGCGCCCTCGACCCCGTCCAGGTCGATCTTCATCGTGACCTTGGAGCCGGCCTTCCAGTACTCCTCGGGCCGGAAGTCGAGCCGCTGCGCCCCGAACCAGTGCCCCGCCACCTGCTGCCCACTGCTCGACGTCACCGTGATGTGCGACTGCACGGCCTTCTTGTCGCTGATCACCTTGTCGAACGTGAACGACACCGGCATCCCCACCCCGACCGTCGTCCCGTCGTCCGGCGTGTACGTCCCGATGAAACTGCTCGCCGAAGTGACCGTGGTGAAGATCGAGTTGGCGGCGGCGACCTTGCCGCTCCCGTCCTTGGCGGTCGCCGAGATCTCGTACTTCGTCCCGCGCTCCAGCTGCTCCTTCGGCTTCCAGCTGCTGCCGTCGGCCGACAGCGCGCCCGCGACGGCCTGCGCCGTACCGGCCACCGTCATCTTCACCTCGGTCAGCCGCCCGTCATTGACCTTCACCCCGGTCGTGTTGATGGACGCGCCCGTCGAGCCGTCCTTGGCCGAGATGACGATCTTCGCGGTGGACGTCTTGGGTGAGGTCCCCTTGCCGCCCTTGCCGTCGTCACCGCTCTTGGCGTCGGCGCTTCCCCCACAGGCGGTCAGGGTCAGGGCGCCGGCCACCAGGACGGCACAGGCTCCCAGTACGCGCCGCGCTGCTATGTCCGCCGTTGTCACGGGCTGCTCCAGCTTCATGTGATGTGCGTGATCCGCTCCAGTACGTGAGAAAGGAGGGCCCCGGCATCCGCCGGGGTTCCCTCCTTGGCCCAATGAACGCGAGGACGTGACAGAACCAAGACAATCACCCCACCGCCGGCTCCTCAGCCCCCGTACAGCTCCGTGTACGACGGCCAGGCCCCACCCGGCCCCGCCACCGACCCGGCGGCCCGCACGGCCCGCACGATCGCCCGCGTCACCACATCGGCGCCCGCCGCGAGGATCCCGTTCAGCGCCAGGGGATGCGCGGGGGCCAGTGGACGGGCGCCCGTGGCCAGGGTGAACACGGTGTCGCCGTCGTGCAGCAGATGCACCGGACGCACCGCGCGCGCGATCCCGTCGTGCGCCGTACCCGCCAGCTTCTGCGCCTGCGCCTTCGTCAGCTCCGCGTCGGTGGCGACCACCGCGAGCGTCGTGTTCAGCGGGGGAGGGGCGTTCCGCGCGGCGCTCTCCGCGAGCCTCTGGCGCGCCAGCTCATGCACACGCGCCTCGGGATACTCCACCCGCCCCTGGAACAACTCCCCGTACAGCACCCCCGTCTCCGGATCCGTCACCGACCCCACCGCGTTGGCCACCACCAGCGCCGCCACCGTGATCCCCGAGCCGAGGACGACACTCGCACTGCCGATCCCACCCTTCATCGGCCCGACCGCCGCCCCCGTCCCGGCCCCCACACCCCCCTCCGGCACCGGCGCCCCCGGCGCGCTCGCCGCGGCCGCCTCGACCGCGGCCCGCCCGAGCTCCGCACCCGGCCGGGCCCGGAAGTCACCGCCTCGCCCCAGATCGAAGACGCAGGCGGCGGGCACCACCGGCACCACGTGCGCGGGGTCCACCCCCACGGGCACCCCGCGCCCCCGCTCCTCCAGCCAGGCCATCACCCCGGACGACGCGTCCAGCCCGTAGGCGCTGCCGCCCGTCAGCACGACCGCGTCCACCCGCTGCACCACATTGCGCGGATCGAGGGCGTCGGTCTCCTTGGTGCCGGGACCACCCCCGCGCACGTCCACGGCGGCCACGGCGCCGCCCTCCGGCGCGAGCACGACCGTGGTGCCCGTGAGCCAACCGTCGCCGGCCCGGGTGGCATGCCCCACCCGCACGCCCGCAATATCCGTCAGAGCGTCAACTGTCATGGCAGCCAGTCTCGCCCAGCCCCGGCGCCGGTACGGCTATCCCGCTCCGTCCCCGGCGCCTGCCGCGCTCTCCCGCGCGGCCGCGCGTGCCGTCAGCGTCGTCCCCGTCGCCACCGTCAGCGCCGCCACCAGACCGGCCGCGAGGACCGCCCAGTCGCCGACGAAGGTGCAGCAGATCACCAGCAGCGCGGAGCCAGGCAGCACCAACTGCTGGGCCAGGCCCACCTTGAAGAAACGGGCGTGCAGCAACCAGACCGTCAGCAGATACAACGCCGTCGGCAGCGTCACCGCCGCCGACGCGGCGAGCGTCGACAGATGCACCTTGCCGACCGCCTGCTCCACCGCCACCTCCAGGCCCGCACCGATCGCCGCGGCAGAGGCGAACACGAAGTAGTGACCGTAGCCCCACACGAACGACTGCTGGTTGGACCGCAGATGCCCGTGGATCGGCACCACGAAGTAGATCCACCACGCGGCGAAGACGATCAGCAGACCGCCCACCGCGATCGGCAGCAGCTCGCCCAGCGCGTCGTTCTCGGCGACGGCCGACTTCACGGCGACCGTCGCCGCCGCGATCGTCTCGCCCAGCACGATGATCGTGAACAGTCCGAACCGCTCCGCGATGTGGTGCGGATGCCAGGTCGTCGGATGGTCCTTCTCCGCGTACACCGGCACGCACATCTCGAGCACTGCCATCACCAGGAACAGCCAGGTCCTGCCGCCCTCCGGCAGGACCACCAGCCCCACCCAGCCCACCTGGCACAGCAGCACGCCCCCGGCGTACCGCAGCGCCATCGTCCGCTCCGGGCCTTCGGCCGACCACGCGACGCGCAGCCACTGCCAGCTCAGCGCGAACCTCATGATCACGTAGCCCAGCAAGACGACCGCGAACTCGTGGTCCTCGAACGCCCGCGAGATTCCCGCCGCTAGCACCAGCACCCCGGCGATCTGCACCAGCGTGACCACCCGGTACAGCACGTCGTCGTTGTCGTACGCCGACGCGAACCACGTGAAGTTCATCCACGCCCACCAGATGGCGAAGAACACCATCGCGTAGTTGAGGATGCCCTCCCCCGCATGGGACTCGGCCACCGCATGCACCAACTGCACGCCCGCCTGGGCGACGGCAACCACGAAACACAGGTCGAAGAAGAGTTCGAGCGGGGAGGCGACCCGGTGCGACTCCCCTCGCCCCCGAGCGGTGAGTCTGCGCAGGGGTCTCGCTTGATCGCGAGCAGTACTGGACGTCATGGGCCTCAGCACAGCAGATGTGCGCCGAAAAGTCCTGGCCGGGGGAGACGTACCCTGGAGGCATGAGCACCCCCGCCGCCCCCGAGCCGCGCGACCCGAAGGCAGCGCTGTCCTTCGACGACCCGCTGGACCAGCAGTCCTCGGACGACACCGACGGCGGCTGGGGCGAGCGTCCGGTTTCTTCCGGCGACAGCGCGGCCGACCTCAGGCGCTTCCTGGACGAGAAGCCGCCCCACCACCTCTGAACCATGCCGCGCACCGTCCGAACGGCGCCGCACAGCCTCCGGTAGGCGGCGACTACCGTCCGGCGGACCCCGGACCCCGCTGGGCCACCATCACGTCGCGGATCTCCTTCAGCACCTCCAGCTCGGTCACCTCGATGATCTCCTGAGTGCCCTCGCGCGCCTTCCTGCGGGCTTCCACCCGGGCCAGGTACTTCGCCATCGGCAGCACCATCAGGAAGTAGACCACCGCCGCGGTGATCACGAAGTTCAGCGCCGCGCCGAGGACGGTGCCCCACAGGATCGGCACGCCGCTTGTGACCGTCCCGTCCGCCGCGACCTTGCACGGCTCTTCCAGGCAGGAGCTGTAGCTGTCCAGGCTCTTCGTCCCGATCGCGCCGACCAGCGGGTTGATGATGCCCTTCACCACCGAGTTCACGATGTTCGTGAAGGCCGCGCCGATCACCACCGCCACGGCGAGATCGACGACGTTCCCTCGCATCAGGAAGGCCTTGAAGCCGTGCCAGATGCTCGGATTGTTCTTCTTGCTCACCGCGGGAACTCCCCTTGTATGGACGCTTTGTGGCACACGAGGTGACACAAGTTGTGGAACGAACAGCTCCGCAACCTACGTCACCCTGGGCCACGCGTGCCCCATCCGGTAGCTCCAACGAAGGACTTGACTCCTTCTTCACCACAAGGTCACCGCCAGCCGGGACGATCCGCCCGCGCCCGCCAGACGCGTCGCGATGGAGCGGGACACCGACAGCACGACCAGCGCTCCTCCGTCACCGTCACCGGTGACCGAGGACGGGTCCACGGCTTCGGGCACCTTCGTCACCAGCGCCCCACGCGCAACCACCCGCGCCTCTCCGCCCACCGCCGTGGGGCCGTCTGCGGGTACGGCGATGACGTCGACCCGGTCACCGGGCTGCAGCAGCCGGACGGTCGCCGCGTCGGCGATCCGCACCGGCGCCGTCACCTTCACCTGCCCGCTCGAGGGTCGCTTGCGGACGGGTTCGCCCGATGAGGAGCGGGCGCGGGCGGCGGATGTGTCGCGGTCCGGATGCCCGCGCGCCGGAGCCGGCTCACCGCCCCTGGGTCCCGCCGCCACGAGCGCGGCTGCCGTGACGGCGAGACCCAGTGCCACGGCACGCTGCCGGTTCCGTACGAGCCGGTGCAGCAGACACCACCCGCCTTTGACCCGCACGGGAGCGAACTGCGGCACCTCGTACGGCGGAGGCACCGGGTGGGCAGGAGACGAAGCGGAGGAGGCGGAAGGCGAAGGGGAAAAGGGGGACAACGGGATCACCACCTGCGGCGAGGGAACGGCTAGCCAGGCCACGATGCCCGCTCACGCCGCCACCCGCCGGAGCCGGTGGATCATCCACGGATTGTGGAAAACTCCGTCACCCGAACGACGAGTTCCGCTACGGCAGCTCGAAGCCCGGATCCATCCCGCCCAGCGCCTTCCCGCAGGCACAGTCTCGCTCCTCGTTCGGCGGCAGCGCGGCCACCGCGTCGAAGAGCACGCCCCGGAGGCGGTCCACGTTCGCCGCGAACACGGTCAGCACCTCTTCGTGCGATACGCCCTCACCGGACTCCGCGCCCGCGTCCAGGTCGGTGACCAGGGTCAACGACGTGTAGCACAGCTCCAGTTCGCGGGCGAGCGCCGCCTCGGGGTGGCCTGTCATGCCGACAACCGACCAGCCCTGTGCCTGGTGCCACAACGACTCGGCACGTGTCGAGAACCGCGGCCCCTCGATCACGACCAGAGCCCCGCCGTCCACCGGCTCCCACTCCCGCCCGCGCGCCGCCTTCAGAGCGGCCGCGCGCCCGGTCGGGCAGTAGGGGTCGGCCAGCGACACATGCACCACGTTGGGCACCGTGCCGTCGGGCAGCGGCAGCCCGTCGAAGTAGGTCCCCACCCGGGATTTCGTACGGTCGACCAACTGATCGGGCACCAGCAGCGTGCCCGGCCCGTACTCGGGGCGCAGCCCGCCCACCGCGCACGGGCCCAGGATCTGGCGTGCCCCCACCGACCGCAGCGCCCACAGGTTGGCCCGGTAGTTGATCCGGTGGGGCGGCAGATGGTGACCCCGCCCGTGCCGGGGCAGGAAGGCGACCCGCCGGCCGGCGATCTCACCGAGGAAGAGGGAGTCGCTGGGCGCCCCGTAGGGGGTGTCCACCTGGATCTCGGTGACGTCGTCGAGGAACGAGTAGAAGCCCGAGCCGCCGATGACGCCGATCTCTGCGTTCGCCATGACCAGCACAGTAGCCGGAATCGAACACGGTCAGCTCCCGACCGCGGAAACACCGAGGACCCGGTCGTCGTACGACGACCGGGTCCTCAGAAGGAGGTCCTACGCGGCGGAGGTGCCCGCCGAGGTGCCGGAGCTCGACTTCGAGTCCGAGGAGGACGACGAAGACGAAGAAGAAGAGGACGAGGAGTCCGTGGAGGACGACGAGGACGTCGACGGCTTTGACGAGGCCGGCGAGCTGCTCGACGAGGAGCCGCGGCTGTCATTGCGGTAGAAGCCGGAGCCCTTGAAGACGATGCCGACCGCGGAGAACACCTTCTTGAGGCGGCCACCGCAGTTGGGGCACTCGGTCAGGGCGTCGTCGGTGAACTTCTGCACCGCCTCGAGGCCCTCGCCGCACTCGGTGCACTGGTACTGGTAGGTCGGCACTGTCTTCCTCCTGGCACTCTCACTCAGTGAGTGCTAACGACGGTCCATAGTGACGTATTCCTGAGGATCAGTCCACTGTCAGCGGCACGCGGTGACCGACGCCACGTGCCACGGTACGGCCCCTGGGGTGCGCCACCAGCCGCGATCGCAGCGCCAGCAGCGTGACCAGGGCGAGCAGCGTGCCGCCCAGCGGCACCAGGAATCCGGCGCCTCCCCAGAAGTGGTCCTCCAGCTGGCCGGCGACTGTCACGGCGGCCGCCTGCCCGAGCGCGACCGCGCCCGTCAGCCACGTGAACGCCTCGGTGCGCGCCTGGGCCGGCACCAGGCTCTCGACCAGCGTGTAGCCGGTGATCAGCGCGGGCGCGATGCACATGCCGACCAGCAGGCCCAGGCCCGCCAGCAGGAGCGCCGAGTGCGCGGCCCACAGGCCGGAGGCCGTCAGGGCCAGGGCGACGTATCCGACGACCAGACGGTGCTGCGGGGCGGTCTTCCAGGCGATGGCGCCGCAGACCAGGCCGGAAAGCATGTTGCCGGCGGCGAACGTCCCGTACAGGACCCCGTTGAGGCCGGGCTCGCCGATCGACTCGGTGAACGCGGCCAGGGAGACCTGCATGCCGCCGAAGACCGAACCGATGCCCAGGAAGGCCACGACCAGCACACGGACACCGGGGATGCGCAGCGCCGAGGCGTGCTCCACGCGCGCGTGGGCGGTGGCGGTCTGCGGCTGAGTGCTCTTCTGCGCGGCGAACAGCAGACCGCCGATCAGGGTCAGCGAGGCCTCGGCGACCAGCCCGGCGGCCGGGTTCACCGCGGTGCACAGGGCCGTCGCCAGCAGCGGGCCGACGACGAAGGTCAGCTCGTCCGTGACGGACTCGAAGGCCGCCGCGGTGCTCATCAGCGGCGACCCCTTCAGCTTCACGCCCCAGCGGGCCCGCACCATGGGCCCGATCTGCGGCACCGAGGCACCCGTGGGCACGGCCGCGGCGAACAGCGCCCACAAGGGCGCGTCGGCCAGGGCGAGTGCCGTCAGTGTCAGAGCGGAGAATCCGTGCACGAGGACGCCGGGGACGAGCACCGTGCGCTGTCCGTAGCGGTCGGCGAGTCGCCCGCCGTACGGCGCGAACACGGCCATGGAGACACCGGTGACCGCGGCGGCGGCACCTGCCACGCCGTACGAGCCGGTGGTGTGCTGCACGAGGAGCACGATGGAGATGGTGAGCATCGCGAACGGCTGGCGTGCCGCGAAACCGGGGAGCAGGAACGTCCACGCGCCGCGCGTGCGCAGCAGCCGGCCGTATCCGATGGAGACCGTGGATGCCACGGCCCGTGCCTTTCTGCCGCCTGGTAGCGCGACCCCACTGTGCGGGCGAGGGGCGCCGAGAGCTGTCCTCTTGCGCTACTGCGGTAGATACCGGGCCTGTGAGGGAGGCGTCCCGGCCGCCATACGGTCGCGCCAGCTCTGCGTCAGGCAGAGTTGGTTCGATCAAGGTGCGGGTTCATCGTACCGGGCGTGGCGTGCTCATGGCCTGTGAGAGTGAGCACTCCGAAACCTGCCCTTAATGGTTCGTGGACCTGACCGTACGCGGCGCGGGACGTGCCCTCAGCGGCCGCCGCCCGTGCCCAGCCAGCCGGCCAGCTTGCCTCCGTGTCCCACGGCGCGCAGGCGCTTCTCGGCGGCGTCCCGGACGGGGTCGGTGGCGACGACGAGGAGTTCGTCGCCCTGCCGCAGCACGGTCGTCGGCAGCGGAACGAACGATTTTCCTTCGCGGACGACGAGCGTGACGGCGGCCCCTGCGGGCAGCCGCAGCTCATTGACCTCGACGCCGTGCATCTTCGACCCCTCGGGGATCGCGACCGAGAGCAGGTGCCCGCGCAGCCGCTCCAGTGGCGCCGACTCGACGCCGAGGTCGGCGGCCTCGGAGTCCTCGCCCAGGCGCAGCTTGCGGGCCAGCCAGGGCAGCGTCGGCCCCTGCACCAGGGTGTAGACGACGACCAGGACGAACACGATGTTGAAGATGCGACGGCTGGCCTCGATGCCGCTGACCATGGGGATGGTCGCCAGAATGATGGGGACGGCGCCGCGCAGCCCCGCCCACGACATCAGGGTCTGCTCCTGCCAGGGCACCCGGAACGGCGTCAGGCACAGCACTACGCTCAGCGGGCGCGCCACCATCGTGAGCACCAGGCCGATGACGAGAGCAGGCCACACGTCGTCGCCCAGTTCGTGCGGCGAGACGAGCAGGCCGAGCAGGACGAACATGCCGATCTGCGCGATCCAGCCGAGACCGTCGGCGAACCCGCGCGTGGCCGGCCAGTGCGGCAGCTTCGCGTTGCCCATGACCATCGAGGCGAGGTAGACGCCGAGGAAGCCGCTGCCGTGCGCCAGGGCGCCGGCCGCGTAGGCCGTGACCGCGATCGCCATCACCGCGATCGGGTAGAGGCCGGAGGCGGGCAGCGCGACATGCCTGAGACCCCAGGAGCCGAGCCAGCCCACGGTGAGTCCCACAGCCGCGCCGATGGCCAGCTCCAGGGCTATCTCGCCCACCAATACGTACCAGTGCTCGACCGGGCCGGTCTGGGAGAACGCCACCACCAGGATGACCACGGGGGCGTCGTTGAAGCCGGACTCGGCCTCCAGCGTGCCCGTCACGCGCGCGGGGAGCGGAATGCGGCGCAGGACGGAGAACACCGCCGCCGCGTCCGTGGAGGACACCACCGCGCCGATGATGAGGGCCTGCCGCCATTCCAGCCCGGTCACATAGTGCGCACCGGCCGCGGTGACGCCCACGCTCACCGCGACGCCGGCGAGCGCCAGCGCGGAGGCGGCCGGAAGGGCCGGCTGGATCTCCTTCCACTTCGTGCCCAGACCGCCCTCGGCGAGGATCACGACCAGGGCCGCATAGCCGATGACCTGGGTCAGCTCGGCGTTGTCGAAGCGGATGTCGCCGATGCCGTCCTGGCCCATGAGGACGCCGATGCCGAGGTACACGAGCAGGCTGGGGAGCCCGCTGCGCGAGGAGATGCGTACCGCTGCGACGGCGACGAGCAGGACGAGCGAGCAGACGAGCAGGAGCTGGTTGAGGTGGTGGACAGTCAGCGGCGGTTCCCTTCCCTGGCGCGCACGAATCGCGCGCGGGCGCACACGTACATGGGACACGAAGCTGTCCGCCCCGAGGCCCAACTACTTCATTACCTTACCTAACTCTTGACGATTTCTTGACGCTCGAAGAGGCAAGATCGAACATCCTTCCGTGCTGGTACCCGACTCCGCGTCAAGTGGCGCAGACCCCTGCGCCTATGGTTGCTCCAGCACTCCAGGACCGCCTGCCGCTCGCGTTAGGACAGCAAGGACAGCGATGCCCCCCAACACCACCGCCACAACGGGTGACAAGCCCGGCAAGTCCGGCAGGAAGAAGGGGCGAAAAGCCCGTCTTATCGTGCTCGTACTGGTGCTGGCCGTCATCGGCGGCATCGCTTTCGGCGCCTACTGGTCCATCAGTACGGTTCGTGCCTCCTTCCCGCAGACCAAGGGTTCGATCACGCTCGACGGCCTGTCCGGGCCCGTGGACGTGAAGCGGGACGGCTACGGCATCCCGCAGATCTACGCGTCCTCCGACGAGGACCTGTTCATGGCGCAGGGCTACGTCCAGGCGCAGGACCGGTTCTACGAGATGGACGTGCGCCGCCACATGACGTCCGGCCGCCTGTCGGAGATGTTCGGCAAGAGCCAGGTCGACAACGACGAGTTCCTGCGCACCCTGGGCTGGGACCGGATCGCCAAGAAGGAGTACGACACCACGCTGTCGGACTCCACCAAGAAGTACCTCCAGGCGTACGCCAAGGGAGTCAACGCCTACCTCAAGGGCAAGGACGGCGCGGACATCTCCCTGGAGTACGCGGCGCTGGGCTTCGCCAACGACTACAAGCCGACCGAGTGGACCCCGGTCGACTCGATCTCCTGGCTGAAGGCGATGGCCTGGGACCTGCGCGGCAACATGCAGGACGAGATCGACCGCGCCCTGATGACGAGCCGCCTCGGCCCGCAGCAGATCGCCGACCTGTACCCGGAGTACCCGTACAAGGTCGACGGCAAGTCCAACACGATCGTCCAGCAGGGCGAGTACAACGAGCTCAGCGAGGCGTTCGAGGACAGCGACGGCAGCGGCACGAACAGCGGCTCCGGCGACACCTCCAGCAGCGGCTCCACGGGTACCGGCAGCTCGACGAGCGGCTCCGGGACCGCCACCGGGGCCTCCGCGGACAGCACGGGCCTGCAGGGCCAGCTGGAGGGCCTCTACGACGTCCTGGACGACCTGCCCACGGCCGTCGGCGTGAACGGCAACGGCATCGGCTCCAACTCCTGGGTCGTCTCCGGCGACCACACCATCACCGGCGAGCCGCTGCTGGCGAACGACCCGCACCTGTCGGCCTCACTGCCGTCGGTCTGGTACCAGATGGGCCTGCACTGCCGCACCGTCTCCAGCAAGTGCCAGTACGACGTCTCCGGCTACACCTTTGCCGGCATGCCCGGTGTGATCATCGGGCACAACGCGAACGTCGCCTGGGGCATGACCAACTCCGGCGTCGACGTCACCGACCTCTACCTGGAGAAGCTCTCCGGCGACGGCTACCTCTACGACGGCAAGACCAAGCCCTTCGAGACGCGCACGGAGACCATCAAGGTCGCCGGCGGCAGCGCGAAGAAGATCGTCGTCCGCCAGACCGAGGACGGCATGCCCCTGCTGTCCGACCGCAGCAAGGAACTCGTCAAGGTCGGCCAGAAGGCCGGCGTCGACAATGCGGCACCCGACCGCGGCGACGGCTACGGCGTCGCCCTGAAGTGGACCGCGCTGGAGCCCGGCACCACCATGGACGCCGTCTTCGCGATGGACCGGGCCAAGGACTGGGACGACTTCCGTGACGCGGCCAAGCTGTTCGACGTGCCCTCGCAGAACCTGATCTACGCGGACACCGAGGACAACATCGGCTACCAGCTGCCCGGAAAGATCCCCACGCGCGCGAAGGGCGACGACGGCTCGGTCCCGGTGGCGGGCTGGGACTCCAAGAACGCCTGGACCGGCTACATCGACTTCAAGGCACTGCCCAACGAGCTCAACCCGAAGCGCGGCTTCATCGTCACCGCCAACCAGGCCGTGGTCGACGACACGTACCCGTACACGCTCACCACGGACTGGGGCTACGGCACCCGCAGCCAGCGCATCACCGACCTGATCGAACAGAAGATCAAGGGCGGCGGCAAGATCTCCACCGACGACATGCGGCAGATGCAGATGGACAACAGCAGCGAGATCGCCAAGCTGCTCGTCCCCACTCTGTTGAAGATCAACATCGACGACCCGGACGTCCGTGAGGCGCAGGAACTGCTCCAGAACTGGGAGCGCACGCAGGACGCCGACTCGGCTGCCGCCGCCTACTTCAACGCCGTCTGGCGCAACATCCTCAAGCTCGCCTTCGGCAACAAGCTGCCCAAGGAACTGCGCGTCGAGGGCCAGTGCCTGTGGGTCGACCCGGCGAACGCCACCAACGCCGTCGACGACACCGCGAAGGTCCGCGAGTGCGGCCAGCGCGACGCCGACCAGGCGCAGCCGGACGGCGGCGACCGCTGGTTCCAGGTCGTGCGCAACCTCATGGACAAGCCGGACAGCGACTGGTGGACCACGCCCAAGTCGGCCACCGGCCGCGAAGGCGCCGACCACAACCGCGACGACCTGTTCAAGCGCGCCATGATCGACGCGCGCTGGGAGCTCACCGCGAAGCTCGGCAAGGACATCGACACCTGGAGCTGGGGTCGGCTGCACCGCCTGTTCCTGAAGAACCAGACCCTCGGCACCAGCGGCCCCGGCTTCCTGCAGTACATCCTCAACCGTGGCCCCTGGCAGCTCGGCGGCGGCGAGGCGGCGGTCGACGCGACCGGCTGGAACGCGGCCGGCGGCTACGGCGTCGTCTGGGTGCCGTCGATGCGCATGGTGGTCAACCTGGAGGACTTCGACAAGTCGAAGTGGATCAACCTCACCGGTGCCTCCGGGCACGCCTTCAGCGCCCACTACACCGACCAGACCGGCAAGTGGGCCAAGGGCGAACTGCTCGACTGGTCCTTCTCGTCGAAGGCGGTCGAAAAGAGCACCAGCGACACCCTGGTGCTCAAACCGTGAGCGACTGAGAGCGAACACCAGGAAGGGGCCCTTCACGTGAGCCGCTTGAAGAAGTGCGATTCATCGTTTCGAGGAGAGTTCATGTGAACGTCCTTGGCCGGCAACGGTG
>NZ_JBEXXK010000078.1:0-47018 GCF_040630405.1 Streptomyces sp. NPDC005811 | reverse complement strand
CAGGTTTTCCTCCGGGCTTCCCTTCGGTCTTGCGTTTCCGACTCTATCAGATCTTTTCTCGATCCGATTTCCTCGGTGCTTTCCAGGTTCCCGCTTTTGTTTCGCGGTTTCCTTTCCGGCGGTTCCGACTTTATCAGAAGTTCTGAGTCGGTTTTCCCGGCCCCTCCCGGTGGGCTGGTCCGGCGCGTGGCGCGGACTGCTTCCCGTTCAGGCGGAGCCGTAAACGTACTGGAGCGGGGCGCCCCGATGCAAATCGAGGCGCCCCGCTCCAAGTTCGGCTCAGACCTCCACCACGACCGGGAGGATCATCGGCCTGCGGCGATAGTTGTCGGAGACCCACTTGCCCAGGGTGCGGCGGATGAGCTGCTGCAGCTGGTGGGGTTCGACCACGCCGTCCTGGGCCGAGCGCTCCAGGACCTCGTTGATCTTCGGGACGACGTCCCCGAAAGCCGAGTCCTCGATGCCGGAACCGCGGGCCTGGATGTGCGGGCCGCCGGTGATCTTGCCGGTGGAGGAGTCCACGACCACGAAGACCGAGATGATGCCCTCGTCGCCGAGGATCTTCCGGTCCTTCAGGGCCGGCTCGCCCACATCGCCGACGGAGAGGCCGTCGACGTAGACGTATCCCGCCTGGACCTTGCCGGAGATCTTGGCCTTGCCCTCGACGAGGTCGACGGCGATGCCGTCCTCGGCGATGACGATCCGGTCGTGCGGGACGCCCGTCAGGGCACCCAGCTCGGCGTTGGCCCGCAGGTGGCGCCACTCGCCGTGGACCGGCATCAGGTTCTTCGGGCGGCAGATGTTGTAGAAGTACAGCAACTCGCCCGCCGAGGCGTGACCCGAGACATGGACCTTGGCGTTGCCCTTGTGGACGACGTTCGCGCCCCACCGGGTCAGGCCGTTGATCACGCGGTAGACCGCGTTCTCGTTGCCGGGGATCAGGGACGACGCCAGGATGACCGTGTCGCCGGGGACGATACGGATCTGGTGGTCGCGGTTGGCCATGCGGGACAGGGCGGCCATCGGTTCGCCCTGGGAGCCCGTGCAGACCAGGACCACCTCGTGGTCGGGGAGGTCGTCGAGCGTCTTGACGTCGACCACCAGGCCCGGCGGGACCTTCAGATAGCCGAGGTCCCGGGCGATGCCCATGTTGCGGACCATCGAACGGCCGACGAAGGCGACCCGGCGGCCGTACTCGTGGGCGGTGTCCAGGATCTGCTGGATGCGGTGGACGTGGCTGGCGAAGCTGGCCACGATGATCCGCTTGCGGGCGTTCGCGAAGACCGTGCGCAGGACGTTGGAGATGTCCCGCTCGGGCGGCACGAAACCGGGGACCTCGGCGTTCGTCGAGTCGGAGAGGAGGAGGTCGATGCCCTCCTCGCTCAGCCGGGCGAACGCGTGCAGATCCGTGAGACGCCCGTCCAGCGGCAGCTGGTCCATCTTGAAGTCACCCGTGTGGACCACCATGCCGGCGGGGGTGCGGATCGCGACGGCGAGGGCGTCCGGGATGGAGTGGTTGACGGCGATGAACTCGCAGTCGAAGGGGCCGATGCGCTCCCGGTTCCCCTCCGCCACCTCGAGGGTGTACGGGCGGATCCGGTGCTCCTGGAGCTTGGCCTCGATGAGCGCCAGGGTCAGCTTGGAGCCGATCAGCGGGATGTCCGGCTTCTCGCGCAGGAGATAGGGGACGGCCCCGATGTGGTCCTCGTGACCGTGCGTGAGGACGATGCCCTCGATGTCGTCCAGCCGTTCACGGATGGACGAGAAGTCGGGCAGGATCAGGTCGATTCCGGGCTGCTCCTCCTCGGGGAAGAGCACTCCGCAGTCGACGATCAGCAGACGGCCGCCGTACTCGAAGACCGTCATGTTGCGGCCGATCTCGCCGAGGCCGCCGAGCGGGGTGACCCGCAGGCCTCCCTTGGGGAGCGGCGGGGGCGGGCCCAGTTCGGGATGCGGATGACTCAAAAGACTCTCCTCAAACACGCGCGCCACGTACCGGTAGGGCACGTGGCGCGCGTGACGTTCGTGCAGAAGCAGTTGTCGTTGTGGTGTGCAGGCACCGGTGTCCTGCCTATTCAGTTGTGAAGTCCGTTGTCAGAGCTGTACCCCGCCCGAGGCAAGATCGATCTTGAGCTGCTCGATCTCTTCCGGCGAGCATTCGACCATGGGAGAGCGCAGCGGACCGGCGGGCAGGCCCTGGAGGGCGAGCGCGGCCTTGGTGGTCATGACGCCCTGGGTGCGGAACATGCCCGTGTAGACGGGGAGCAGCTTCTGGTGGATCTCGGTGGCCTTCTGGACGTCGCCGGCGACGAACGCGTCGACGAGTGCCCGCAGGTCGGGCGTGACGACATGGCCGACGACCGAGACGAAACCGACCGCGCCCACGGAGAGCAGCGGGAGGTTGAGCATGTCGTCGCCGGAGTACCAGGCGAGGCCGGAGCGTGCGATGGCCCAGCTCGCGCGGCCGAGGTCGCCCTTGGCGTCCTTGTTGGCGACGATCCGCGGGTGCTCGGCGAGGCGGACGAGCGTCTCGGTGCTGATCGGGACGCCGCTGCGGCCGGGGATGTCGTAGAGCATGACCGGCAGCTCGGCGGCGTCGGCGACGGCCGTGAAGTGCCGGTACAGGCCCTCCTGAGGGGGCTTGTTGTAGTACGGGGTGACGACCAGCAGGCCGTGCGCGCCGGTCTTCTCGGCGGCCTTGGCCAGTTCGACGCTGTGGTGGGTGTCGTTGGTGCCGACACCGGCGACGATGTGGGCCCGGTCGCCGACGGCCTCCAGGACGGCTCGTACGAGGTCCGCTTTCTCCGCGTCGGTGGTGGTGGGGGACTCACCGGTGGTGCCGTTGATGACCAGGCCGTCGTTGCCTGCGTCCACCAGGTGGGTGGCGAGCCGCTGGGCGCCGTCGAGGTCGAGTGCGCCGTCCGCCGTGAACGGCGTGACCATGGCGGTGAGGACCCGCCCGAAGGGGGTCTGCGGAGTGGAGGTCGGAGCCATGGGTAACACGCTACTCGTTGCTCCCCATGTGGTCTGCCCTCGGGGGGTTACGAAAAGTCACGACAAATGCGGAGCCCGGTACTGCCTGCTCGGGGGTTCAAGCAGTACCGGGTCCGTTTGATCAGGCTAGATGAACTTCTCCAAATGCCGCAATACGGACACTTCGCGCGGATGACCCGTACATGTGTGCCGGGCAGCAGAACACGCCTTCGTTACGGCGCGACACGACCGTTGGCGTTGAAGGCCGCATACGTGAGGGGCATGAGCTTCGCCCACTCGGCCTCCATCTTCTCGCCCACCATCTCGATCTCCCGCTGCGGGAAGGACGGCACCTTCGCGAGCTCGTGCTGGGTGCGCAGGCCGAGGAAGTGCATCAGCGAGCGGGCGTTGCAGGTGGCGTACATCGAGGAGAAGAGCCCGACGGGCAGGACCGCGCGGGCGACCTCGCGGGCGACGCCCTGGGCGAGCATCTCCTGGTAGGCCTCGTAGGCCTGCCGGTAGGAGGCCTCCATGGTCTTGCCGACGAACTCGTGCTGCTCGGGGGTGCCCTCGACGAACACGTACTGGCCCGGGCGGCCCTGCTGCACGAGCTTGCGCGAGGTGTCCGGGACGTAGAAGACCGGCTCCAGCTCCCGGTAGCGGCCCGACTCCTCGTTGTACGACCAGCCGACGCGGTGCCGCATGAACTCGCGGAACACGAAGATCGGGGCGCTGATGAAGAAGGTCATCGAGTTGTGCTCGAAGGGGCTGCCGTGCCGGTCCCGCATCAGGTAGTTGATCAGGCCCTTGGAGCGCTCGGGGTCCTTCTGGAGCTCTTCCAGCGACTGCTCGCCGAGCGTCGAGACACGGGCGGCGAAGAGGACGTCGGAGTCCGCGGCACTGGATTTCACCAGCTCGACGGTGACGTCGCTGCGGAGGGACGGCTGGGGATCGGCGGGCGTCACGGAGGGTCCTTCCCATCACATCTGCGGTTCGCGCCCACTCTACGGGGCGCCCGGGACCGTACCCGGTCTGGTTGTTTTCCACGTGTTTTCTTCAGGAAGGGCACCTTTTGCTCTTCTCGTGCGTCTGTACTGACGGAAATCTTCTGTACGACTCCTCTGTACGACTCCTCGAAGGACGCGGTCGCCCTGTTCGCCAGCAATGTCACTCCCCCACCCCGTGAGCGGGCCTCGCTCGGGCAGACGGCCGGGCGCTGGCTGCTGGGGCTCACGATCGTGGCCGCGCTCGTGGGATCGGTGGTCATCGGGAGGCCGGCGCTCACCGTGGACCACTCCTCCCCGACACAACAGTCACAGCCGTCACAGCAGCCGCAGGCGTCTCAGGGACACTGACGCGATAGCCTCACCGGGCACAGCCCACGCACGAACGAGTGAGGACCAGCCGTGCCCCTGCCCTTCCTGACGGCCGAGCGCCCGTTCGAGACGGCCGACGACGTCGCGCTGCCCTTCGAGGACCGTGAGCGCTGGCGGCGCCCCTACCGGCCCGGCCCCTGGCGGGTCGTGGCGGCCGCGCTGGCGCTGCTGCTCGCCTCGTACGTGCTGCTCGCGGCGGTCGTGATCGCGCTGACCGGGAAGAGCTCCGACGCCGGCGTGATCCTCGGGATCTCGGCGCTGGTGATCGTCGCCGCGCTGCGACTGCTGCGCGTGGGCGTGTGGGTGAGCCCCCGCGGGCTGCGGCACGTGCGGTTCCTGCTGACGCGGACGGTGCCGTGGGACCGGGTCGCGGCCGTGCGGACGGTGCAGCAGCCGGTGCGCTGGCTGGGCCTGCCGCGCACCGTCCAGGGGCAGGCGCTGCTCCTCGTACGGCGGGACCGGCCGGCGGAGGAGACGGCGATGCTGCTGACCACGCACGGCGCGGACTTCCTGGGGCGCTCCGAGGCCTTCGACCGGGCCTCCGACGCCGTCGAGGCGTGGGCGTCGGAGAACGGCCGCGGCTGACCGCACGACACAGCACGACACGCCGAAGGGGCCGGCCCGCGGAGAGCGCGGGCCGGCCCCTTCGGCGTACGACGGCCGGGCGGTCAGGCCGGTTCGACGCTCTTGCCGTCGTGGAGGCGGATCGCGCGTTGCATCGCCTGGCGGGCGCGCGGGGTGTCGCGGGCGTCGTGGTAGGCGACGGCGAGCCGGAACCAGGTGCGCCAGTCCTCGGGGGCCGCCTCGGTCTCGGCCTTGCGCCGGGCGAAGACCTCGTCGGCCGAGTCACGGTCGATCCGGCCGCCGGGGGTGCGCCTGAGCTCGTCGACGGGGAGGCCGCCCTCGGCGTCGAGGGCGGCGGCGAGGGCGTTGGCCCGGCGGACGAACTGGGTGTTCTTCCACAGGAACCAGACGCCGATGACCGGCAGGATCAGCACCGCGATCCCGAAGGTGACGGTGATGACCGTGCCGGACTGGATGAGCATGACGCCGCGGCTGCCGACCAGGACGAAGTAGAAGACCAGGACGGCGGCCGTGACCGCGTAGGAGAGCTTGGCGCGCATGTCGGAAGGGATCTCTAGTTCAGGTCCAGGAAGTGCTCCAGGCCGAAGGTGAGGCCCGGAGTCGTCACCACCCGGCGGGCGCCCAGCAGGATGCCCGGCATGAAGCTGCTGTGGTGGAGGGAGTCGTGGCGGACGGTGAGGGTCTCGCCCTCGCCGCCCAGCAGGACCTCCTGGTGGGCCAGCAGGCCCCTCAGCCTGACGGCGTGCACCGGGACGCCGTCCACGTCCGCGCCGCGCGCGCCGTCCAGGCCGGTCGCCGTGGCGTCCGGGGCCGGGGCGGTGCCGGCCGCGCGGCGGGCCTCGGCGATGAGCTGGGCGGTGCGGGTGGCGGTGCCGGAGGGCGCGTCCACCTTGTTGGGGTGGTGCAGTTCGACGACCTCGACGGACTCGAAGTACGGCGCCGCGATCTGCGCGAACCTCATGGTGAGGACCGCGCCGATGGAGAAGTTCGGCGCGATGAGCACGCCGGTCTCCGGGGAGGCGGCCAGCCAGCCGTTCAGCTGCGCGAGGCGCTCCTCGGTCCAGCCGGTCGTCCCGACGACGGCGTGGATGCCGTGGCCCACGCAGTACTCGAGGTTCTCCATCACGGAGGCCGGGGTGGTGAGCTCCACGGCGACCTGGGCGCCGGTGTCGGCCAGCGTCTCCAGCTTGTCGCCGCGGCCCAGCGCGGCCACCAGCTCCATGTCCTCGGCGGCTTCGACGGCCCGTACCGCCTCGGAACCGATCCGGCCCCTGGCGCCGAGGACCGCCACACGCAGCTTGCTCATCTGTTGTGCTTCCTTACGGGAGTGGATTAGGCGACCGCGTCGTGCAGCCGGGCGGCCTGCTTGTCCTTGAGCGGGCCGATGACCGACAGCGACGGGCGCTGTCCCAGGATGTCGCGGGCGACCGCGCGGACCTCGTCCGGGGTCACGGCCGCTATCCGGGTCAGCATGTCGTCGACGGACATCTGCTCGCCCCAGCACAGCTCGCTCTTGCCGATGCGGTTCATGAGCGCGCCGGTGTCCTCCAGGCCGAGCACTGTGGAGCCCCTGAGCTGGCCGATGGCGCGGCCGATCTCGTCGTCGGACAGGCCGTTCTGGGCGACGTCGTCGAGTTCGTCGCGGCAGATCTTGAGCACGTCGTGGACCTGCGAGGGGCGGCAGCCGGCGTAGACGCCGAACAGGCCGCAGTCGGCGAAGCCGGAGGTGTACGAGTACACGCTGTAGGCCAGGCCGCGCTTCTCGCGGACCTCCTGGAACAGCCGGGAGGACATGCCGCCGCCGAGGGCGGTGTTGAGGACTCCGAGCGCCCAGCGGCGGTCGTCGGTGCGGGCGAGGCCGGGCATGCCGAGGACGACATGGGCCTGCTCGGTCTTGCGGCCGAGGAGTTCGACGCGGCCCGAGGTGCGGAGGGTGCGCCGGCCGTCGCGCGGGGCGATGGGGGCGGCGTCCTGGTTCCCGAGGGCGCCCGCCTTCTCGAAGGCCGCGCGGACCTGTCGTACGACCTTCTGGTGGTCGATGTTGCCGGCGGCGGCCACGACCAGGTGCGTCGGGTCGTAGTGCTTCTTGTAGAAGCGGCGGATGCGGTCGGCGGTGAGGGCGTTGACCGTGTCGACGGTGCCGAGGACCGGGCGGCCGAGGGCGTTGTCGCCGAACATGGTGTGCGCGAACAGGTCGTGCACACAGTCGCCGGGGTCGTCCTCGGTCATGGCGATCTCTTCGAGGATGGCGCCGCGTTCGACGTTGACGTCGTCCTCGAGGATGAGCGAGCCCGTCAGCATGTCGCAGACGACGTCGATGGCGAGCGGCAGGTCGGTGTCGAGCACGCGCGCGTAGTAGCACGTGTACTCCTTGGCCGTGAACGCGTTCATCTCGCCGCCGACCGCGTCGATCGCGGACGAGATGTCCAGCGCCGACCTGCGGGTGGTGCCCTTGAAGAGCAGGTGCTCCAGGTAGTGCGTGGCGCCGTTCAGCGCGGGGGTCTCGTCGCGGGAGCCGACGTGGGCCCAGATGCCGAAGGTCGCGGAGCGGACCGAGGGGAGGGTCTCGGTGACGATGCGCAGGCCGCCCGGGAGGGTGGTCTTGCGGACCGTGCCGATGCCGTTCTCGCCCTTGATCAGGGTTTGGGTACGGGCGACGGCCCGCGCCTCGGAGGAGGTGCGGGCCGTCGTCCTGGAGCTACTCGACGTCACTTGTCGGAGTCGTCCTTCTGGTCTTCGGCGGACTCGTCCTCGCCCTCGATCACGGGGATGAGGGAGAGCTTGCCGCGGGAGTCGATCTCGGCGATCTCGACCTGGACCTTCTGGCCCACGCCGACGACGTCCTCGACGTTCTCCACGCGCTTGCCGCCGGCCAGCTTGCGGATCTGCGAGATGTGCAGCAGACCGTCCTTGCCGGGGAGCAGGGAGACGAACGCGCCGAAGGTGGTGGTCTTGACGACCGTACCCAGGTAGCGCTCGCCGACCTCGGGCATCGTCGGGTTGGCGATGCCGTTGATCGTGGCGCGGGCGGCCTCGGCGGCCGGGCCGTCGGCGGCACCGATGTAGATGGTGCCGTCGTCCTCGATCGTGATCTCGGCGCCGGTGTCCTCCTGGATCTGGTTGATCATCTTGCCCTTCGGGCCGATGACCTCGCCGATCTTGTCGACCGGGATCTTCACGGTGATGATCCGCGGCGCGTTGGGGGACATCTCGTCCGGCGTGTCGATCGCTTCCATCATCACGTCGAGGATGTGGAGGCGGGCGTCACGGGCCTGCTTGAGGGCGGCGGCCAGGACGGAGGCCGGGATGCCGTCCAGCTTGGTGTCGAGCTGGAGGGCGGTGACGAACTCCTTGGTGCCGGCGACCTTGAAGTCCATGTCGCCGAAGGCGTCCTCCGCACCGAGGATGTCGGTGAGGGCGACGTAGTGCGTCTCGCCGTTGATCTCCTGGGAGATCAGGCCCATGGCGATACCGGCGACCGGGGCCTTCAGCGGCACACCGGCGTTCAGCAGCGACATGGTGGAGGCGCAGACCGAGCCCATCGACGTCGAGCCGTTGGAGCCGAGGGCCTCGGACACCTGACGGATCGCGTAGGGGAACTCCTCGCGCGTCGGCAGGACCGGCACGATGGCGCGCTCGGCGAGGGCGCCATGGCCGATCTCGCGGCGCTTGGGGGACCCCACGCGGCCGGTCTCGCCGACGGAGTACGGCGGGAAGTTGTAGTTGTGCATGTAGCGCTTGCGGGTCACCGGGGAGAGGGTGTCCAGCTGCTGCTCCATACGGAGCATGTTGAGGGTGGTGACGCCCAGGATCTGGGTCTCGCCACGCTCGAACAGCGCGGAGCCGTGCACCCGCGGGATGGCCTCGACCTCGGCGGCGAGCGTACGGATGTCCGTGACGCCGCGGCCGTCGATGCGCTTCTTCTCCTTGATGACGCGCTCACGGACCAGGGACTTGGTCAGCGAGCGGTACGCGGCGGAGATCTCCTTCTCGCGGCCCTCGAACTCCGGGAGCAGCTTCTCGGCGGCCAGACCCTTGACGCGGTCCAGCTCGGCCTCGCGCTCCTGCTTGCCCGCGATGGTCAGCGCGGAGGCCAGCTCCGGCTTGACGGCGGCGGTCAGCGCCTCCAGGACGTCGTCCTGGTAGTCGAGGAAGATCGGGAACTCGCCGGTCGGCTTGGCGGCCTTCGACGCGAGGTCGGCCTGGGCCTTGCACAGGACCTTGATGAAGGGCTTCGCGGCGTCCAGACCGGCCGCGACGACCTCCTCGGTGGGGGCCTCGGCGCCGCCCTTGACCAGCTGGATCGTCTTCTCGGTGGCCTCGGCCTCGACCATCATGATCGCGACGTCGCCGTCCTCCAGGACGCGGCCGGCGACGACCATGTCGAAGACGGCGTCCTCGAGCTCGGTGTGCGTCGGGAACGCGACCCACTGGCCGTTGATCAGCGCGACGCGGACGCCGCCGATCGGGCCGGAGAAGGGCAGACCGGCCAGCTGGGTGGACGCGGAGGCGGCGTTGATCGCCACGACGTCGTACAGGTGGTCGGGGTTGAGCGCCATGATCGTGGCGACGACCTGGATCTCGTTGCGCAGGCCCTTCCTGAAGGACGGGCGCAGCGGGCGGTCGATCAGGCGGCAGGTGAGGATCGCGTCCTCGCTCGGCCGGCCCTCACGGCGGAAGAAGCTGCCGGGGATCTTGCCGGCGGCGTACATCCGCTCCTCGACGTCCACCGTCAGGGGGAAGAAGTCGAGCTGGTCCTTGGGGTTCTTGGAGGCGGTGGTGGCCGACAGCACCATGGTGTCGTCGTCCAGGTAGGCCACGGCCGAGCCGGCGGCCTGGCGGGCCAGGCGGCCCGTCTCGAAGCGGATGGTGCGGGTGCCGAAGGCGCCGTTGTCGATGACGGCCTCGGCGTAGTGGGTCTCGTTCTCCACTAGCGTTTTCTCCGTTACTTGTCGTCTTTTCGTCCCGTGCTGCCCGTGTGGCAGAGGGACGGTGGCGGAGATGCGCGCCGTGCGGTGCGGGCCGGTCTTCGATCGAAGCACCCGGGGCTCACTTCCTCCCGGGCGCCACTACCGAGGACCGGCGGCGGCTAGGTGCGCTTCTCCTCGTTCGGTGGGTGATGCGTCGGGTGTGGCGCGTCGGGCGCCGTCACCCTGTGTCGTGCGTAATGCGTTGTGCTACCACACTACAAAGGGGCGGTGACACTCCGCACGTTTCGTACGTACAGCAGTCCGTACTCAGTCCGTACTCAGTCCGTACGTACAGCAAAAGGGAGCGGCCCCCCAGACGGGAACCGCTCCCTCCACGCGACTTACTTGGCGCCGGCCGCACCGCGGCGGATGCCGAGGCGGTCGACCAGCGTACGGAAGCGCTGGATGTCCTTCTTGGCCAGGTACTGCAGCAGGCGACGACGCTGGCCGACCAGGATCAGCAGACCCCGACGGGAGTGGTGGTCGTGCTTGTGGGTCTTGAGGTGCTCGGTCAGGTCGGAGATCCGACGCGAGAGCATGGCGACCTGGACCTCGGGGGAGCCGGTGTCGCCCTCCTTCTGGCCGAACTCGGCGATGATCTGCTTCTTCGTAGCGGCGTCGAGCGACACGCGTACTCCTCATGGTCTGGGTGGCCACCGAGTGCCCCCGGTCTGCTTCTCGGGGTGACTTCCGTGACTCGGATGGCGGGATCCGCTGGGCGCGGCCTCCGATCCCTCGATACGGAGGGCTCCGGGGGCGCGTACACAAACGGCCGACAGTCAGGGTACCAGGAGGTGGCGGGCACCTTCGCCCGGGTATCCGAACCACCTCGGCGGTGGGCGGGGGGCCACTAGGGTGACGCACGGATCGTAGACGGAGCGAAGCGGAGCGAAGTCGGTCCGTGGACGGAACCAAGAGCGGATGCCGGGAAGCCGGCACATGGGGACACGTGGGGAAGGGGACGCTGCGCCATGGCGGAGACCGAAGCGGAGATGAAGGCGCGCAAGGAGCGCGAGCGGGACGAGCTGTACGCGCTCGACATCTCCGGCGTCGAGTGGAAGTGCGCGCCGGGCACGGAGGAGCACGAGGAACGCGTGGAGATCGCGGACCTGCCCGGCGGTGCGGTGGCGATGCGGTCGTCACTGGATCCGGACACGGTGCTGCGGTACACGGAGGGGGAATGGCGGGCGTTTGTGTTGGGGGCTCGGGATGGGGAGTTCGATCTGGAGCGGGGGGATCGGGCGGTGGGCTGACGTGGGTGATGGTCCAGGTGGGGCGGGCTTGGATGTCAGCTCATCATCGACCTGGCGGCCGCGTACACGTCGAAGACGGCCAGCGCCAGCGGGACGAGGGTCAGAAGGACGAATCCCTCGGCGATCTCCATGAAGCGGCCCCAGAACGGGGTGAGCCCGCCGCGTGAGGCGATGAGGCCGATCGCGGTGACGACCGCGGACGCCGCCGCCATCGTCGCGACCAGCCAGATCGTACGGCTGTCCAGGTCGGCGCGGTCGCCGGTCAGGGCGTCGTGGACCACCGACAGCGGCGGGTCGAGTGCCAGGCCGAGGCCGAGCAGCACCAGCGGGCCGAGGCCTGCGGCGAGCACGGGAGCGACCTGGGCGGTGTAGCGGAAGAGGTGGGCGCGCATCAGCAGGGCGACACCGGTCGCGAGAGCGAGCAGCTGAGCCCACGGGTCGTCGGAGAATCCCAGGACCGCGCAGGAGCCGACGGCAAGGACCGCGCAGCCGCCGACCATGCCGACCAGAAGTTCGTGGCCGCGGCGGACCTGGGCGGTGATGCGTTCGACGTCGACCGGCTCATGGGGGGGCGGGGTCGGCGCCGTACGTGCTGTGCGGGGCGGAGTGGAGCGCGTCGTAGCCGATCGGCAGCCGGGCGAAGCGCATGGACAGGCCTGGCAGGAAGGCGAGGGCGCCCACACCGAGAGGGGCGCACAGGGCCGCGCTCTCGGAAGGCGTCCAGTGGGCGAGGATCCCCGCGAAGACGGCGGCCAGGGCGGCGCCCGAGGCGACGGCACAGGAGACGAACGGGCCGTCGCCGGCCGGGGAGCACAGGGTGAGCAGGACCGCGGCCACCAGCACAGCAGCGCAGGCCAGGAGGAACCGCGGCTTGCCGATGCCCTGGCCGTCGGCGAGCGGGAGGAGGCCGGAGCCGGCCACGCCGATGTTCGGAAGGGCGCCGAGGCCCAGTGCGACGGCCGAGGCGCGGTCGTCGTAGACGCGGGCCCGCACGCAGGCGAGCGCGACGAGTGAGGACGCCCACGACGGACGCGAGGACTCCGGGCACCGAGTGCATGTCGTGACGCGGGTCGCCCGTCCAGGCCACGAAGGCGAGCAGGGCCGACAGGACACCTCCGCCGACGAGCCCCGCGGCGCGCGTGAGGTCGCCGCCCCAGAGGGTGCGTTCGCGGGTCACCACGGCCGCGACGGCCTCGGAGACGCAGCGCGCACAGCAACAGGGGCGTGGGCTGCTCAGGACGGCAGCGGACAAACGGGGATGGTCGCCACCGCGATCGTGGTGCTGTCCGTCGCCCGTCGGCGTGGCCGCTCGCTCCCCGAACGGCGGGCCACCGCAAGAGCGTTGAAGGCACGTCGGCGACCGGCCGCGAAGTTCGAGATCCCGCCCGGCACCGAACCCGGCTTCGGCCCCGCCCTGAAGTGCGACCCGAGCCTTCGGACCTATGAGTACGGCGGCCGTGACCGCAGCCCTGTCGGAATCGTCGGGGACGGCACGTTCGTCACGGCGGTCCTCCAGGTCGAGGCGGACGCGACCGCGCTGCGCGCCGACCGCAACCGCCGACCACTGCCGCTGAACCTGGTGCGCGACGCGCTCGACGTGGACGGCATCCGTCTGGAGTCCGCGCAGATCGTGCTGCACACTCAGCCCGCGCCCGCCCTGCACCTGCCCCCGCAATCCGTGGCCGTCACCAACTACGCGCCGCTGCAGGAACAGACGGGTGCGCCGGCGGTTCGCCTCACCTGGATCGCGTTGAAGCTGGATCCAGAACCGTGCCCGGAGGCCGTGGCCGCGCGCGGCGGCGGTTTCGTCGGCGCGCAGAAGTGCGTGGTCCGGGCCGCCGATCATCTCGTGAGCCGGCTGACCGGCGCCGGATTTCGTTCGACCGTCCTGGCCGAGGAGCAGTTGACCACGGCCCTGGCCACCTCGGCCTGTGCCGACCACCTGGTCACGGCGGAGGCCGGACGGACCGGAACGCTGGAGCGGCGCACCGAGGAGTCCAGCCGCAACTGGCGGTGCGACAACCGTCGGCACACCACGTACCGGATGCGCCGGTGGCCCACGTTGGGCGGCGCCGACGCGCCGACGCTGCCACAGTTCATCGCCCTGGTGACGGCGGTGCCCGCCCTCGCCACGACCTTCAGTGTCACTCTCGCGCGCGGGAAGCGGCAGGACGTGTCCCTGTCCGCACACATCCGGATCGGGGGTCTGTGGACCGCGCAGGTCCTCGCGCTCAGGGCGGCGGCGACCGGGGCGCGGGTGGCCGTGGAGCCGGGACGTCCGCAGGCCTGGGCACAGATGGTGCACGCGATGGGCGGCGGCCAGAACGGGCTCGCGGTGCACGAGGTCGGCCGGGTCCCCCCGCAGGGCGCCTCGACGGATACGCCGGTGCTGGTGGTCCGGGACTGCGGTATGCGGCCGCCGCGCGGACGCGTCGTCTCCGGCCCCTGGCAGTCCGTGCTGACCCTGCTGCCCTACCTCAGTCCGGTCGCCCCGCGGCTGATACGTCAGGCGCGGCTCGTCGGTGTGCAGCGGATCTCGCCCGACGAAGCCCTGGAGGTGGGCCGGGCGTTGACGCTGCCCAGGGAGAACGTGGAGGCTCTGCCCACGCTCGTCGACGGGTTCACCCTGTGGTGTGCCGACCGCGACCGGCAGTACGTGATGACACGGCCGACGGACGCGGAGATCGGGCTGCTGGGCTCGCCCCGGCGCATGGACTGAGCCTTTCTGGGCCTTCCGGGCCCTCTGAGGGTGGGCGGGCCTGCCGGGTCGGGGCATCTGATGATTAGGCTGGTACGGGGCGCCATGCCGGAAACCCGGAGGGGTGGGTGTCGGCGTCCTCGGGGAGGGCCGGTGCGTCGACGACCTCGGACGGCCTCGAAACCACTGCGTACGACGAGAAATGGTCGCGCCCCGGCACGGCAGGAGCGTGCTCGAGGGTGCTCGACCACACCAGGAGGAATTGTGAGCAGCGATCGGGACGGGACGCGCGGGGGCTGGGCCACACCCGGCGATGACCAGCCCGACGCGGAATCCGCCATCGAGATGACGGGCGAGTTCACCATCGACTACGCGCCGCCCGCTTGGTACACGCAGAACGCGGGGAGCGGGGGGAACACGGGGGCGGCTCCTCCGCCGGGGCCGCCGGCACCCGTTCCCGGGCCGCCGGCCACTCCTGTCTCCGGGCCGCCGCCCGTTCAGGGCCAAGGGCAGGGGACGGGACCGGGCCAGGGCCAGGTGCCGGGTCAGGGCCAGGTGCCGGGTCAGGGGCAGGTTCAGGGGCCGGGGCAGGTTCAGGGGCCGGGGCAGGTTCAGGGGCCGGGTCAAGGTTCCGGTCAAGGGGCGGCTTCGGCTGCTCCGGTTCCCGCGCCGGCTCCGTTCCAGCCGCCGGTTCCGGGTCTTGCCCCGTTCCAGCCTCCGGCGCCGTTCCTGCCTCCGGGGCAGGTTCCGCCGCCTCCGCCCGAGATGCCGGGTGCGGCTACGGCTCCGTATGCCCCGCCCGTCGCTCCTCCCACGCCCTTCACTCCGCCGCCTGTGCCCGGGCTTCCCGTCGACGGAGGCTTCCAGCCGCAGGCACCGGCCGCCGTTCCGGGCCCGCCCGCCGAGGTGAGCGGTTCTGAGAACGAGGACCCGGCTGAGGCAGCGGCGGAGACGGGCGGCGACAGCGGCGCCGACGTCCAGACCCAGGCCGAGGCTGAGGCTCAAGTCGTTGGCTCTGGGGGCGCCCCTTCGCGTGATGACGAGGCGGGGGCGGAAGTCGAGGGCGAGGGCGAGGGCGAGGAAGGCGTCGACCTGGACTCCCCGGTTTCCGAGGGCTCCGAGACCGCTCCCGACTCCGCCGAAGCCGTCGATGTCGGTGATGCCGGTGATGCCGCCGACCTCACCGACGAGCAGGCCGGGCCCGCCGCTGCCCCCGCCTGGGCCCCTCCGCCCGTTCCGCAGGGCGGGGTTCCGCCGTTGCCGCCGTCGTACGAGCCTGCGGCTCCCGCGTCGGCGGCCCAATGGCCTGCCCAGCCGCAGCCGCAGCCGCAGCCGCACGCCGATGCCGCGGCGGCGCAGCCCGAGGCGGCACCGCCCGCACCGGCTCCCGAGGCTCCCCCGGCAACACCGCCCGCACCGGCTCCGGAAGCTCCCCCGGCCGCACCGCAGCAGCCGCCCGCCTACGGGTTCCCCCAGCAACCCGCCCCGCCCGCCCCGCCGGTTCCGCCGCAGCAGCCCGGCTACGGCTTCCCGCAGCCCCCGGCCTCCAACGCCCCGGACGGGTACGGGTTGCCACAGCCGCCCGCGCCCGACACCGCCGATGGGTACGGCTTTCCGAAGCCGCCGGCCCCCAACGCCCCGGACGGGTACGGTCTCCCGCAGCCGCCCGCGCCCGACACCGCCGATGGGTACGGGTTCCCGCAGCCGCCGGCCCCCAACGCCCCGGACGGGTACGGGTTCCCGCAGCCTCCGGTGCCCAACTCCCCCGTCGGCTACGGCTTTCCCCAGACGCCTCCCGCTCCTCAGCCTCAGCCCGGTATCCCCCACCAGGCCGACGGCCGGCCCCCGGCGCCTCAGGGGTTCCCGGGGCAGCCTCCCTACGGGCACCAGCACCCCGCGCCCGTCCATGACGCCGCCGCGCACCCGCCGCAGCCCCCGCAGCCGCCCGTCGACCCGCGGATCGGTGCCGCCTGGCCGCAGGCCGTCCAGCACGATCATCGGCAGCCCGTCAACCCCGGTGCCGCGCCGCTGGGTTACACCGCGGCCGTGGAGCTCTCCTCGGACCGGCTGCTCAACAACAAGAAGCAGAAGGTCAAGAGCGGCCGTCCGACCGCCTCGTCCTCCCGTTTCAAGCTCGGCGGGAAGAAGGAGGAGGCGGAGCGGCAGCGCAAGCTGGAGCTGATCCGTACGCCGGTGCTGTCCTGCTACCGCATCGCCGTCATCAGCCTCAAGGGCGGTGTCGGCAAGACGACCACGACCACCGCGCTCGGCTCCACCCTCGCCATCGAGCGTCAGGACAAGATCCTCGCGATCGACGCCAACCCGGACGCCGGTACGCTCGGCCGGCGGGTGCGGCGGGAGACCGGGGCCACCATCCGTGACCTGGTCCAGGCGATCCCGTACCTCAACTCGTACATGGACATCCGGCGGTTCACCTCCCAGGCCCCCTCGGGTCTGGAGATCATCGCCAACGACGTCGACCCGGCCGTCTCCACGACGTTCAACGACGAGGACTACCGGCGCGCGATAGACGTGCTCGGCAAGCAGTACCCGGTCATCCTCACCGACTCGGGCACCGGCCTGCTCTACAGCGCGATGCGCGGGGTGCTCGACCTCGCCGATCAGCTGATCATCATCTCCACGCCGTCGGTCGACGGGGCGAGCAGCGCCAGTACGACGCTGGACTGGCTGTCCGCGCACGGGTACGCGGAGCTGGTCTCCCGGTCCATCACCGTCATCTCGGGGGTGCGCGACACCGGAAAGATGATCAAGGTCGAGGACATCGTGCAGCACTTCGAGACACGCTGCCGCGGTGTGGTCGTGGTGCCGTTCGACGAGCATCTCGCGGCCGGTGCCGAGGTCGACCTCGACATGATGCGGCCGAAGGTGCGGGACGCGTACTTCAACCTCGCGGCGATGGTCGCGGAGGACTTCGTACGGCATCAGCAGATGCACGGCCTGTGGACGAACGACGGCAACCCGCCGCCGGTCGCCGCCCCGCCGATGCCGGGCCAGCAGCAGCAGCCGTACGCGGGCCCGCAGCAGCCGTACGCGGGCCAGCCGCAGCCCTATCCGGGTCAGCCCGGTCAGCCCGGAGGGTTCCCGCCCCAGGCCGGACCCGGCCAGCCGGCACCCGGTCAGCCGCCCCAGCCCTTCCCTGGCCAGCCGTACCCGCCGCAGGCAGCCCAGCCGCCGCACCCCGGTCAGCCCCCGTACCCGCCGCAGGGCCAGCAGCCGCCCGGTCAGCCGTACCCGCCGCAGCCGGGGCCGCCCCAGCCCCCGGCCGGTTACGGCTACCCGCAGCCGCCCCAGCCCCCGGCGGGCTATGGCTACCCCCAGCCGCCGCAGGACGACCCGCCGCCGCAGCAGTGACCTACGCCGAAGGGCGGCCGGTGTCCGAGGACACCGGCCGCCCTTCGGCCGTACCGAACCGGGGAACTACTCCGCCGCCGCCACCAGCTCCCGGCAGCGCTTCACGTCCTCGGCCATCTGCTCCAGCAGGCCCTCCAGCGAGTCGAACTTCGCCTGGCCGCGCACGAAGGCGAGGAAGTCGACGGCGACATGCAGGCCGTACAGGTCGAGGCCGACGCGGTCGATGGCGTACGCCTCCACCGTGCGCTCGGTGCCGTCGAACTGCGGGTTGGTGCCGACGGAGATCGCGGCCGGCATCGCCTCGCCGCCCGCGTGCAGCCAGCCCGCGTAGACGCCGTCGGCCGGGATCGCGGTGTGCGGGAGGGTCTCGACGTTGGCGGTGGGGAAGCCCAGCTCCCGGCCGCGCTGGGCGCCGCGCACGACGACGCCCTCCACGCGGTGCGGGCGGCCGAGGATCTCCGCGGCACCCGAGACGTCGCCCGCGCCGACCAGGCGGCGGGTCAGGGTCGAGGAGAACGGCTCGCCGCCGCCCGCCTCCCCGCACAGCACCAGGTCGACGACCTCGACCTCGAAGTCGTACACCTTGCCCTGCTCGGCGAGGAACTCGACGTTGCCCGCGGCCTTGTGGCCGAAGCGGAAGTTCGGGCCCTCGACGACGGCCCGGGCGTGCAGCTTGTCGACGAGGACCTTCACCACGAACTCGGCCGGTGACAGCTTCGAGAACTCGGTGGTGAAGGGGAGGATCAGCAGCGCGTCCACGCCCAGCTCCGCCATCAGCTCGGCACGGCGGTGGTGCGGGGCGAGCAGCGGCGGGTGGCTGCCGGGGCGGACGACCTCGCTGGGGTGCGGGTCGAAGGTGACGACGACGGAGGGGACGCCCAGCTCGCGGGCGCGGTCCACGGCGTGCTGGATGATCAGCTGGTGTCCGCGGTGGACCCCGTCGTAGGAGCCGATGGTGACGACGCTGCGTCCCCAGTCCTCGGGGATGTCCTCCAAGCCACGCCAGCGCTGCACTGTGACCGCTCCTCGAACCCGTGTCCGTATCAACCGTTGCTGTTACGCAGGTCTAAGGGTGCCATGCCGGGTGCTTCCTGCCCGCATCGGCATGGGGGTGTGACTCGATCCACGCGCGCCCGCGGCTCCGGTCAGGCGGGCACCCGGACCCCCGCCAGGTCCTCCAGGGTGCGCCGGGCACCCGGGCCGACCAGGACCGCCCAGTCGCCCGGGGCGTCGGCGAACCAGCCCGTCGCGCGGGCGGCGAAGCCCGGGATGTGACGGGCCAGCTCGACCAGACCCCGGTCGAAGCGGGTCGCGCCGTCCGGGGTGCGGGCCAGCAGCAGGCCGGTGCGGTGGACGAGGGCGCGCAGTTCCTCGCCGTCGCGCTGCGGGGCCGCGTGCAGGACGGCGTCGAGGACCGCCGGTGCGTGCTCGTGGAGCAGCAGGAACTCCAGCAGCTCGCGCCGCAGCGGGCGGGAGGCGGGGGTGCCGGGGGCCAGCAGGGCGCCGGCCAGCGCGGCCCGCACCTGCTCGGGGCCCTCGGTCACCAGCAGTCCGGTGACCAGCGGGAGGAGGACGGCCCGGGCGGCCGGTCCCTGGTCCAGGCGGTGGTCGACGTAGGCGGCGACGTCCCCGGCGGTGTCCGGCCGCCGCCGGACCGCCTCCCGTACGACGGCGGCGACCCGGTGGGCGAGCGCGGGCGGGGTGGCGTCGGCGAGGGCCCGCAGGGTGCCGCTCGCGCCGGGGCTGTCCAGGCGGGCCCGGACGGCGGCCAGGACCGGGTCGGGATGGGTGTCGAGCGCGGTCAGCAGGGTGCTCGGGGGGAGCTCGGGATCGCCCGCCGCGAAGCGCTCCAGCGCTCGGGGCAGATGGCGGTCGCGGGTCTCCGGGTCGCGGACGAGGAGGGCGAGCGCACCGCCGTGCAGGGGGGAGTCGTCGGGGCGGGCGAGCAGGGCGAGCGCCGCGTGGCGCAGCAGGCCCCGGTCGGCGTCGGCGACGGTGTGCGCGGCGGTGTGCCGGGCGTACGTCAGCGCGGCGACCCGGCGGGCGGGCCGTTCGTCGTGCGCCCAGCGGTCGACGGCCCGGCAGAGCGCGGACGGCTCGTCCTCCGCGAGCACGGCGAGCAGTTCGTCGGCGCGGTGGTGCCCGCAGCCGACGAGGAGATCGGTGAGGTCGTCCGGCGACCGGTGCCGGTGCGTGTGCAGCAGGGCCTGCGCGGCCGTGGCCACGGTGGCGTGCGGGGTCGCGGGCAGCGGCCGTTCGTCGTCGAACCAGCGCGTGAGACACGGCTGTACGGCGGTGGAGTCGTCGGCGAGGAGCCGGGCCACGGCGTCGAGGTACCGGGGGGCGCCGACGCGCTCCGGGGCGGCGTCGGCGAGGACGAGCCGGCGCAGCAGGTCCAGGCACAGCTCGGGCGGCAGAGCGAGCCGCGTCCAGAACCCGGGCCCGAACTCACCCCACCCCCTGGCCCGTCCGTCCCCACCGACACCGTGGCCCGGCTGCCCGGCCCCGGCGGGGCACCGGCACGGCTGCCCGGCCCCGGCGGGGTCCTGGGCCGGCTGCCGGGCTCCGGCGGGGCACCGGCACGGCTGCCCGGCCCCCGTGAGGCCCCGGTCCGGCTGCCCGCCCTCCGCGACGCCTCGCCGCGGCTCCTCGTCCCCGGCCACGCCCCGGGCCGCCTGCTCCCCCTCGGTCACGCCCCGGGCCGGCCGGCCGGACCCCGCGACGCCTCGCCGCAGCTCCTCGGCCCCGGCCACGACCCGGGCCGCCTGCTCCCCCTCGGTCACGCCCCAGCACGGCCGGCCGGGCTCAGCGCGGACCCGGCCCGGCTGGCCGGCCTCGGCGCGGACCCGGCTCGGCTGGCCGGCCTCGGCGCGGACCCGGCCCGGTTGATCGGCCTCGGCGCCGACCCGGCCCGGCTGATCGGTCTCGGCGCAGCCCAGGTCCGGCTGGTCGCCCCCCTCCGCGATCCGGTCGGCCAGCAGTCGGAGGATTCCGGTGTACGGCGTGGCGTCCGGGACACGGAGGAGGGTCTCGGACAGGAGGCGGGCGGCCCACCAGGAGGTGCGGTCGGCGTCCAGTGCCCGCAGCAACTCCTCCAGGCGGTCGCGGAGTCGGCTCGTGCCCTGTTGGCGGCCGAGGAGGAGCAGGGCCTGGACGACCGGGCCGATGCGGTGGTGCGGGACGGGGAGCGGATGGGCACCCCCGGGGGTGCGGCGGCGGTGGACGAGGGCGCGCAGGGCCTCGTCGAGGTCGAGGTGGACGCCCTGGATCCAGTCGGCGAGTTCCTCGTGGGCGAAGCGGTAGCCGCCGCCGGCGGGCACCAGCAGGCCCTCGGTGAGGACGGCGGAGGCCCAGCCGGTGCCGCCGCCGAGCCGGGCGGGTGCCGGTCCCCAGGGGAACACCGCCTCGAAGTTCGCCCGGTCCAGCTCGCCCTGGCCGGGCCCGAGGCTGCGCCGGGCGGCCTCGTGGACCTGGCCGGAGACCTTCGCCGCGAGCCGGCGGACCGCGGTGCCGCGCAGGCCGTTCCCGGCGGCGAGGCGGACGGCGATCCGCAGGCACATCAGGTCGAGGTGGGCGGAGAGGACCTCGGCGCGGTCGACGGGGTGGGCGGGCGGGGGGTCGGGCAGGGCGGCGCGGACCTCGGAGAGGAGCCGGATGGTGAGCGGGTGCCGGGCGTCGGGGCCGGTGAGGGCGGTGCCGGGGACGCCGTACCGGGCCAGGGCGGCGCGGGCCTCGGCCGGGGTGAGGTCGCCGAGCGGGACGCAGGGCGGGAGCGCCCCGGCCGTCTCCTCCCGGGGGCCCGTGCCGTCGTACAGCATCCCGGGCGGGAACCGGGTCCCGGCCCGCTCCCAGTACTCGGCCCGGCAGGCCACCATCAGGCGGGCGCCGGTGCGCCGCAGCCACTGCGCGGTGCCCTCGGTCCAGTCGGCGAGCCGGTGGGCGAGGACGGGCGGCATCTCCTCGGGGCCGTCGAGCAGCAGGAGCAGCGGGCGTCCGGCGGCGTGCGCGAGGCGGGCCAGGCGGTCGGGGCGGATGTCGCCGAGGTCGGCGGGGTCGGTCCCGGCGGATGCCGGGTCCGGTGCGGGTGCCGTCGGGCGTCCGGCGCGGGAGGCGGCCACGATGCGGGCGGCGCGGGTCAGGGCCCGGCGGGCCGCGTCGGCGAGGGAGTCGTCGTCCGCCTTGAGGTCGGCGCCGCGCAGCCACAGGGTGGGGGCGGGTTCAGGGCCGCGGGTGCGGCGGGCGGCGAGGGCCGCGAGTTCCGTCGTACGGCCGCTGCCCGGTGGTCCGACGAGCCCGAGGACGGCCGCCGGGCCGATGTCGAAGGCGGCGAACTCCCGGGCCGTCGCGGCGCGTTCGACGGTGGCCACGGGGGTGCCGCCGGGGCCGCCCGGGTGACCGGAGAAAGCGCCGGGCGGGCCGTCGGAGGCCACCGAGGTGGCGGTGAGCTCCAGGACGCCCGCGAGATTGAGGTCGGCTCCGTACGCGGGCACGGTGGCCGCGTTGCGGGCGAGCAGGTCGGCCAGCGGGCCGGGGGCGGCGGGGCGCAGGGGGACGGCGAAGCCGGCCTCGCGGTCGCCGGAGCGCAGGGCGGTGCCGAGGATCGCGACGACCGCGCCCGTACCCGCGTCCAGGACGGGTCCCCCGCCCGCGCCTCCGCCGGGTCGCAGCGCGTCCCGGCCCGCGGTGCCGATGGCCAGTTCCAGGGCGCCGTCGAGCCGGTGGGCGCGGTCTCCGGCCGGGTGGTACGTCGCCCCCGTCGCGCCCAGCACACGGGCCTCTCGCCAGCAGCCGGCGGCCAGCCGGACGTACGTCCCGGTGCCGACGGGTTCCCGGACGGTCACGGGGAGCGGGTCCGTGCCGAGGCCCTCGGTGCGGACCAGGGCGAGGTTCAGCTCCGGGAGCGGGGTGACCGCCTCGGCGGTCACGGCGCAGACGCGGCCGTCGGCGTCGTGCAGGGTGAGGCGGGGCAGGCCGGCCACGGCCTCGTGGCAGGTGACGACCGTGCCGAGGTGGTCGGCGACGAAGCCGGTGCCGCGCGGGCGGCCGGCGAGGTCGCGCAGGAGGACGAGGGGGGCGAGGGGGGGGGGGGGGTGGGTGTCGCCGGGTGGCGCGTCCCCGGGTGTGCCGGTGGAGGCGGTGTGCACGCCGTGGTCGTCGTCCGTCCACGGGCCCCGTCCCGCCATCGCCCTACCTCCCCGCAGCGCCCTTGTGCCCTCGGTTCGACGGTAGGCATGCGGTGATCAAGAGAACAGGGGCCGTGGCGAAAGCGCCCCCCTGCGCTCCCTCGGTTCACTCCGAGCGCCTGCCCGGACGGGTGAATGAACCCGGGCGGTCGGACGCAGGCTAGAGGCGGGGGAACCGAGGGGGGACCGTGGAGCGGCGGGGCAGTGGATCACCCCGTGTCCGCCGCTCCACGGGCAGAGCGGTGCGCGGACCGGAAGGGGTCAGCTGAGCACGGCGAGGCTCTTGGCCTTGCCCTTCTGCTCCTCGACCAGGGCCAGGAGGCGGCCCTCGGGGTCGAAGACGGCGACCGGGCCGGCGCCCGCGTACTCCTCGGGCATCTCCAGGCGGACGCCGTTGAGGAGCAGCCGGGCCCGCTTGGCGTCCACGTCCCAGCGGGGGAACGCGGCGGCGGCGGCCTCGGCGATCGGCATCACGTCCAGCTCCTTCTGGAGCTGGTCGAGCGTCTTCGCGGAGTCCAGCTTGTAGGGGCCGACCCGGGTGCGGCGCAGGGCGGTGAGATGTCCGCCGACGCCGAGGTCGGCGCCCAGGTCGCGGGCGAGAGCGCGGATGTAGGTGCCGGAGGAGCAGACGACCGAGACGACCAGGTCCAGGACGGGGGTGCCGTCCTCGGCGACGGCGTCGCGGACGTCGTACACGGCGAAGGAGGAGATGGTCACCGGGCGGGCCGGGATCTCGAACTCCTCGCCCTCGCGGGCCCTCTTGTACGACCGTACGCCGTCGATCTTGATGGCGCTGACCTTGGACGGCACCTGCATGATGGCGCCGCTGAGCTTGGCGATACCGACGTCGATCGCGTCCCGGGTGATCCGGGAGGCGTCGGCGGAGGCGGTGATCTCGCCCTCGGCGTCGTCGGTCAGGGTCGTCTGGCCGAGGCGGATCGTGCCGAGGTACTCCTTCTCGGTGAGGGCGAGGTGACCGAGGAGCTTGGTCGCCTTCTCCACACCGAGGACGAGGACGCCGGTCGCCATCGGGTCGAGCGTGCCGGCGTGGCCGACGCGGCGGGTCTTCGCGATGCCGCGCATCTTGGCCACGACGTCGTGGGAGGTGAAGCCCGACGGCTTGTCGACGATGACGAGGCCGTCGGGCGCGGTGGACTTGCGGTTCATTCGGCGGTGTCGTCCGTCTCGTCGTCACCGGGCTTGCGGTACGGGTCGGCCTCGCCGGCGTACCCGGCGCCCGCGGACGCCTCGCGGACCTTCTCGTCGGCGGCGCGCGCCTTGTCGAGGAGGTCGTCGATGGTGCGGGCGTTGTCCGGGAGGGCGTCGGCGACGAAGGCCAGCGTCGGCGTGAACTTCACACCGGCCGCGCGGCCGACCTCGGAGCGCAGGATGCCCTTGGCGCTCTCCAGGCCGGCGGCGGCGGCCTTGCGGTCCTCGTCGTCGCCGTACACGGTGTAGAAGACGGTCGCCTCCCGGAGGTCGCCGGTGACCCTGGTGTCCGTGATGGTGACGTGGGAACCGAGCCGCGGGTCCTTGATCCCGCGCTGCAGCTTCTGCGCCACCACCTCTCGGATGAGGTCCGCCAGCCTCTTGGCGCGCGCGTTGTCGGCCACTGGTCCGTCTCCCGTTCTTTCTTGCGTGTCGTGTCTGTGTGCTGGTCTGTGGTCAGTCGTCGTCTTCGCCGTGGAACCGGCGTCTGACCGACAGCAGTTCCACCTCCGGGCGGGCGGCGACGAGCCGTTCGCACCGGTCCAGTACGTCGGTCAGGTGCTCCGCGTCACCGGAGACCACGGCGAGGCCTATACGGGCCCTGCGGTGGAGGTCCTGGTGGTCGACCTCGGCCGCGCTCACCGCGTACTTGCGCTGGAGCTCGGCGACGATGGGGCGGACGACGGAGCGCTTCTCCTTCAGCGAGTGGACGTCGCCGAGGAGCAGGTCGAAGGACAGAGTCCCCACGTACATGTGCAGCCGGTTCACCCGCCGGTACGGGATCGATGGCCCTGTCGGCCGTGTGGGACAGGGGCATCATGAACGGTACCGCGATCCTGCCGTCGGCTCGACGGAGTTTCCCACCCACCCACCCGACTCGGTCGGACAAGGAGTGGCCCGACCCCGGGGCTCCGCCCCGGACCCCGTCCGGGCGCCGTAGCCCTCGGACGGAGCGATGCCGGTCCCCGGACGGGGTGGTGCAGGTCCCCCGGACGGACCGGTGCCGATCCCCCGGGACGGACCGGTGCCGGTCCCCCGGGACGGTGTCCCAGTGGACCGGCACCATGGGCCGTGGGGGTTACACCCGCGGCTTCTCGCGCATCTCGTACGTCGCGATGACGTCGTCGATCTTGATGTCGTTGAAGTTGCCGAGGTTGATACCGCCCTCGTACCCTTCGCGGATCTCGGTGACGTCGTCCTTGAAGCGACGCAGGCCCTCGATGTTGAGGTTCTCCGCGATGACCTTGCCGTCGCGGACGAGGCGCGCCTTGGTGTTGCGCTTGACCTCGCCCGAGCGGATGAGGACACCGGCGATGTTGCCCAGCTTGGACGACTTGAAGACCTCGCGGATCTCCGCCGTACCGAGCTCGAACTCCTCGTACTCCGGCTTGAGGAGACCCTTCAGGGCCGCCTCGATCTCCTCGATCGCCTGGTAGATGACCGAGTAGTAGCGCACGTCGACGCCCTCGCGCTCCGCCATCTGCTGCGCACGGCCGGCTGCCCGGACGTTGAAGCCGATGACGATCGCGTCGGAGCCCATGGCCAGGTCGATGTCCGACTCCGTGACCGCACCGACGCCGCGGTGCAGGACGCGGATGTCGACCTCTTCGCCGACGTCCAGCTGGAGCAGCGAGGACTCGAGGGCCTCGACCGAACCGGAAGCGTCACCCTTGATGATCAGGTTCAGCTGCTGGACCTCGCCGGCCTTCAGCGCCGCGTCCAGGTTCTCCAGGGAGAACCTGCGCGTGCGCTTGGCGAAGGCGGCGTTGCGCTCGCGGGCCGCACGCTTCTCGGCGATCTGGCGGGCGGTGCGGTCCTCGTCGACGACGAGGAAGTTGTCGCCCGCGCCCGGGACGTTGGTCAGGCCCAGGACCTGGACCGGCGTCGACGGGCCGGCCTCGGCCACGTTGTTGCCGTTGTCGTCGAGCATGGCGCGCACGCGGCCGTAGGCGTCGCCCACCACCATCGTGTCGCCGACCCGCAGGGTGCCTCGCTGGACGAGGACCGTCGCCACGGCACCGCGGCCGCGGTCGAGACGGGACTCGATCGAGATGCCCTGCGCGTCCTGGCTGGGGTTGGCCCGCAGGTCGAGCGAGGCGTCGGCCGTGAGGATCACGGCCTCCAGCAGCGAGTCGATGTGCAGACCCTGCTTGGCGGAGATGTCGACGAACATGGTGTCGCCGCCGTACTCCTCGGCCACCAGGCCGTACTCGGTCAGCTGACCGCGCACCTTGGTCGGGTCGGCGCCCTCGACGTCGATCTTGTTGACCGCGACGACGATCGGGACGTCGGCCGCCTTGGCGTGGTTGAGCGCCTCGACCGTCTGCGGCATGACGCCGTCGTTGGCCGCGACGACCAGGATCGCGATGTCCGTCGACCGGGCACCACGGGCACGCATGGCGGTGAACGCCTCGTGACCCGGGGTGTCGATGAAGGTGATCGCGCGGTCCTCGTCGTTGACCTGCGTCGAGACCTGGTAGGCACCGATGTGCTGGGTGATGCCGCCGGCCTCGCCCGCGATGACGTTCGTCTTGCGGATGGCGTCGAGCAGTCGGGTCTTACCGTGGTCGACGTGACCCATGACGGTGACGACCGGGGGACGGACCACCAGGTCGTCCTCGTCGCCCTCGTCCTCGCCGAACTCGATGTCGAAGGACTCGAGCAGCTCGCGGTCCTCCTCCTCCGGGCTGACGATCTGAACCTGGTAGTTCATCTCGCCCGCGAGGAGCTGGAGGGTCTCGTCGGAGACGGACTGGGTCGCGGTGACCATCTCGCCGAGGTTCATCATGACCGCGACGAGCGACGCCGGGTTGGCGTTGATCTTCTCCGCGAAGTCGGTGAGCGACGCGCCGCGGGAGAGACGGATCGTCTCGCCGTTGCCGCGCGGCAGCATCACACCGCCGACGGACGGGGCCTGCATGGCCTCGTACTCCTGGCGACGCTGACGCTTCGACTTGCGGCCACGACGGGCCGGGCCGCCGGGGCGGCCGAAGGCGCCCTGCGTGCCACCACGGCCACCGGGACCGCCGGGACGGCCGCCGAAGCCGGGACGGCCACCGCCGCCACCGAAGCCGCCGCCACCGCCGCCGGGGCCACCGCCACCGGGACGACCGGCGAAGCCGCCGCCGCCACCCGGGCGGGCGCCGCCGCCACCGGGACCGGCCGGACGGCCGGCGAAGCCGCCGCCGCCACCGGGACGACCGCCGCCGCCACCGGGACGACCCGCACCGCCCGGACCGCGACCGCCGGGGCCGCCGCCGGGACGCGGGCCGGCAGCGGGACGCTGCGGCATCATGCCGGGGTTGGGACGGGGGCCGCCGGGACGCGGGCCACCGGGGCCTGCACCCTGCGGACGGGGCATGCCCGCCGGCGACGGACGGGAACCGCCCGGAGCCTGCGGACGGGGACCGCCGCCCTGGGCGCCGGGCGCCTGCGGACGGGGGCCGCCGCCACCGGGGGCACCGCCGGGGCCGCCGGGGCGCGGGGCGCCCTGCGGACGGGGGGCCTGCGGGCGGGCCATACCGGCGTTGCCGCCGGACGTGAAGGGGTTGTTGCCCGGACGCGGACCGGACGGGCGGGCACCGCCCGGACGGGGGGCACCGGCGCCACCGGGACGCTGGCCCTGGCCGGCGGCCGGACGCTGGCCGCGGTCCTGCTGACCCTGGCCGGGACCGCCCGGACGGGCGCCGGGCCGGGGGGCGCCGGGGCGCGGGCCCTGGCCTTGACCCTGGGCGGCGGCCGGACGGGGAGCCTGCGGGGCGGCCGGGGCCGACGGCGGAGCGGTGAACTCCGGGACGGCGGGCGCCGGACGCGGCGCGGGCTTGGGGCCGGGCACGGGACGCGGGCCCGGGGTCGCCGGCGCGGGGGCCGACGAGGCCGCGGGAGCGGCCGGAGTCGTGGGCGCCTGAGGCGCGGCGGGCCTGGGGGCGGCCGGACGCGGGGCGGCCGGACGGGCCGACTGCGCCGGGGAGGGCGCACCAGGCTTGGGGGCGGCCTTGCGCGGGGCGGACTTGCCGCCGCCCTGGAAGGCGTCAGTCAGTTTGCGGACTACGGGCGCTTCGATGGTCGAAGACGCCGAACGGACGAATTCACCGAGTTCTTGGAGCTTGGCCATGACGACCTTGCTCTCAACCCCGAACTCCTTGGCGAGTTCGTATACCCGGACCTTAGCCACTTCGCTCCTTTTAGGTCCGGGTTGCCGCCGGACCGTCGCTACTTCATGGGCGTACTCATCGCGTGCTCATCGAGTGCTCATCGCAATCTCGACCTACTTCCCACTCGCGGGGTACCTGGCCGCACGGACGATCCGCGCGACGCGCTTCTTACGGTGTTGCCCGATCGGCAACTGTCGTCTGCTCGACGTACTGGCGCAACGCCTTTGTGTCGAGCGCTCCCGGGGCTCGCAACGCCCGCGTGAACGCCCGGCGGCGCACCGCCTGGTCGAGACAGACCGGCGCGGGGTGTACATACGCACCCCGGCCGGGCAGCGTACCGCGAGGATCGGGGACGCAGGCGTCCTCGATCTCCACGATGCGCAGCAGCTCCGTCTTGGCCGCTCGCTTCCGGCACCCCACACAGGTGCGTTCAGGGCATGCTCCGGCGTGCGTCCGGCCAGACACAGTTAAGTCTACCTCCCCGCGGCCACCTCACCCCTTCGGGGCAGGGGTCGAACGGTTGCCGCGATACATCTGACGTGATCTGAGCGGGCCCCGGCTTGGATCTATTCCCCCGAACGGCCCAACCCCAGGTGGGACATCTACTCCGACGGCTGCTCGGTGTCGGGCCGGATGTCGATCCGCCAGCCGGTGAGACGGGCGGCGAGGCGGGCGTTCTGGCCCTCCTTGCCGATCGCCAGGGACAGCTGGTAGTCCGGCACGGTCACGCGCGCGGAGCGGGCCGCGAGGTCCACCACGTCGACCTTGGAGACCCGGGCCGGGGACAGCGCGTTCGCCACCATCTCGGCCGGGTCGTCCGACCAGTCGACGATGTCGATCTTCTCGCCGTTCAGCTCACCCATCACATTGCGCACCCGGCCGCCCATGGGGCCGATACAGGCCCCCTTGGCGTTCAGGCCCGAGCGGGTGGACCGTACGGCGATCTTGGTGCGGTGGCCGGCCTCGCGGGCGATGGCGGCGATCTCGACGGACCCGTCGGCGATCTCCGGCACCTCCAGCGCGAACAGCTTCTTCACCAGATTGGGGTGGGTACGCGAAAGCGTGACCGAGGGACCTCGCACGCCCTTCGCCACCCGAACGACGTACGAGCGCAGGCGCATGCCGTGCGGGTACGTCTCCCCGGGGACCTGCTCCTGGACCGGGAGGATGGCCTCCAGCTTGCCGATGTCCACGAGCACGTTCTTGGGGTCGCGGCCCTGCTGGACCACGCCGGTGACGATGTCTCCCTCACGGCCGGCGTACTCGCCGAGCGTCGCGTCGTCCTCGGCGTCGCGCAGCCGCTGCAGGATCACCTGCTTGGCGGTGGTGGCGGCGATACGGCCGAAGCCGGACGGGGTGTCGTCGAACTCGCGGGGCTCCTGGCCCTCTTCGAGGTCCTCGGGGTCCTCCTTCGCCCACACGGTCACATGCCCGGTCTCCCGGTTGAGCTCCACGCGCGCGTGTCGGCGGCTTCCCTCGGTGCGGTGGTAGGCGATGAGGAGGGCCGACTCGATCGCCTCGACCAGCAGGGGGAAGGAGATCTCCTTCTCCCGTACCAAGCCCCGCAGGGCACTCATGTCGATGTCCACGGCTACGCCTCCTCTTCCTTCTCGTCCTTGACGTCCTGGTCCTTGCGGTTGAACTCGACCTGCACGCGCGCCTTCTCGATGTCCGGGAAGCCGACCCTGCGGGTCGTGGCCCTGCGGCCCTTCACACCGGGTACTTCGAGGTCGAGGCCGTCGTCGTCGGCCTTCAGGATCCGGGCGACCAGTTCCCCGCCCTCGGCGAGCTGGAACTTCACCAGCCGGCCGGTGGCGCGCACGTAGTGGCGGTGCTCGGTGAGGGGGCGTTCGGCGCCCGGGGTGCCCACCTCGAGGGTGTACTCGCCCGCGCCCATCGCGTCGCTCTCGTCGAGCTTCGCCGAGAGCGCGCGGCTCACATCGGCGATCTGGTCCAGGTCCGCCCCGGTGTCGGAGTCGACGACGACACGCAGCACACGCTTGCGACCGACGGAGTCCACGGCGATCTCTTCGAGATCCAGGCCCTGGGAGGTGACGAGCGGTTCCAGGAGCTCTCGCAGCCTCTCGCTCTGGGTGGTGCTCATCCGGGTGACTCCTCGGCCGCGTGTGCTGTTGTGGGATGGGGCGCGTGTCTGGTCAAAGGGTATCCGGTCGCGGGGAGTGTTGCCGTCCACCCGTGCACGGAGGGTGGCGGAGACCTCGCTCCGGCGTGCGCGCGGGTACGGTGATCACGGACCTGTTCCCTTCCCGGTCCTTCGTTCGCACGTATTCCCCGAGGACGTCTGCCGTGCCGTTCCCGCTCGTTCCGCGCGCCCGCTCCGGGCCGCGCAGAAGAACCCTGCTCGCGTCGGCCGCCGGGGCGGCGCTCCTCGTGGGCTGCTCGTCCGGTTCCGAGGACTCCGAGGAGGTCGCGAGCGGCAGCCCGTCGGTCACCGAGCGGGCACGCGCGCGTGCGGCCGAGGACAGCGGCGGGCTGCTGGCGCGGTACGACACCGTCCTCGCCGCCCATCCCACGCTGGCGGAGCGCCTCGCACCGCTGCGGGCGGAGGTCGTCCGGCATGTGGAGGCGTTCGGGGACGGCGGCGAGGCGACATCGGCCGCGTCTCCTTCCGGCTCGGCTGCGGTTCCTTCCGCCTCGGCTGCGGCTCCTTCCGGCTCGGCCGCGGCCTCCGCGTCCTCCACGCCCCCTGCTGCGGCCACGGCGACAGCCGCGCCGGTGACCGAGAAGGACGCGCTCGCGGCGCTCGCCGCCGCCGAGCGGGAGCTGGCGGACCGCCGGACGAGCGCGCTGCTCGACGTCCCGGGTGAGCTGGCACGGCTGCTGGCCTCGGTGGCGGCGGCGGGCGCGGCCCACGCGTATCTGCTGACGGAGGGGACCCGATGACAGGGAAGCCCGACAAGAGCGGCTCGCTCACGGCGCTCCAGGCGGCGCTGGCCGCCGAGCACGCCGCCGTGTACGGGTACGGCGTGGTCGGCGGCCGGATCGGTGCCGGCCGGCTCACCGAGGCGAGGGCCGCGTACGACGCCCATCGGGCGCGGCGGGACGCGCTGGTGCGCGAGGTGCGCGACCTGGGCGCCGAGCCGGTCGCCGCGAACGCCGCGTACGCGCTGCCGTTCCCGGTGACGGACGCGGCGACGGCGGTCCGGCTGGCCGCGGAGCTGGAGGAGCGGGTGGCCGGGGTGTACTCGGACCTGGTGCGGGCAGCCGCGGACCAGCGGCGCCGGGAGGCGGCCGGGGCGCTGCGGGAGGCGGCGGTGCGCGCGGTGCGCTGGCGCGGCGGGAGCGTAGCCTTCCCTGGGCTCGCCGAGCGGGCGGGTACGGATGCGGCGACCTCCGGAGCCCCGGCGACGCCGACCGCGTGACCCCGGAGAGGGAAGGGAACGACTCGCGCATGGCTTTCGAACCGCCGCAGCGGCTGGTGCGGGCGCTCGGTGAGACCGCACCGAGCGGTGACGACTGGTTGGAGAGGCTGCCCGAGGCGGCCGGACAGGCCGTCGTTCTACGCGAGTTGACCGTCGAGCGGGTGCAGCTGCCGGGGGGCCGGAGCAGCCTGGTGGTGCTGGTGCGCCGGGCGGACGGGACGTCCGCCGTGCTCAAGCTGGCCCCGCCCCGGTTCCGGCCGGAGGCGGAGCGGGCGGCGCTGGCGCACTGGGGCGGGCTGGGTGCCGTACAGCTGCTGGACGGGCCGGTGACGGAGGGCGTGCTGCTGCTCGAACGGCTGCATCCGGATGTCTCGGTCCGGTCGCTGCCGGAGGCGAAGGCACTGCTGGAGGCGGCGGGGACGCTGCGGCGGCTGTGGGTGGAGCCGCCGGCCGGCGGCGGGGGCGCGGGCTTCGAGACGGTGGCCGAGCGGACCGGGCGGCAGGCGGAGGCGATGCGGGGGACTGCCGTCGGCTCCGAGGTGCGGGTTCTGGTGGACGCGGCACTCGCGGCGCGGGAGGAGTTGTTGGCGGCGCCGCCCGAACACCGGCTGCTGCACGGGACGTTCCGGCAGAGCAAGGTGCTGGCCGCCGAGCGGACGCCGTGGCTGGCGGTGGGGCCGGATCCGGTGGTCGGTGAGTGTGCGTTCGATCTGGCGCGGCTGGTGCGGGACCGGGTGGAGGATCTGATCGGCTCGCCGTCGGGGGCGGCGACCACGCGGCGGCGGGTGCGGAAGCTGGCGGAGTCGTTGGAGCTGGATCAGGAGCGGGTGCGGGGGTGGACGCTGTTTCGGGCGGTCGAGTCGGGGGTTCGGGCGCTTCGGGTGGGGCGGCGGGGGGATGCGGAGCTGTTGCTTGAGTTTGCCGGGTGGCTTTAGGGCGGTCGCGGGTGAGGGGTGCGGGTTGTTGTCGGGGTGCGGGTGCGTGGGGGCTTGTCGCGCAGTTCCCCGCGCCCCTTTTGGGTCGGACCACCTGCCCTGTGCTTTTGAAGTGCCGACGGGCAGCGCCCCTCTGGTGGGTGAGGGGGTAGAGGGGCGCTGCGGTCCGGTCGGCTTGCCTCCCGAGCCTGCCGGCCGGAGTCTCGGGTGTCAGGGGTCGGGGGGTGGGGTGAACAGGGCTTCCTCCAGGGCCAGCAGACGGGTGTGGTGGCGGATGTGGGCGGCCTGGTCGGGGATGCGGGGGCCCTCTCTCTGCGGGGGTACGACGGTGGGTTCGGCGTGGCGGACGTGGGCGAACAGTGGGAGGTCGGCGGGCGGCAGGCGCCAGGACAGCAGGCGTTCGCCGGCCATGAGCCGCAGCAGGTGCGTGCCGCCGGGCCCGGTGTCTGCGGCCGGGGTGACGACCGCGCTCGACGGGTGCAGTGCCGCCAGCCAGGCGAGGAGGTCCGCGCGTTCGCGGGACATCCGGGTCAGTTCCCGCTCGTAGGAGTCGGCGTGCCGCTGCCAGCGGGCCAGGTCGCGTCGGCAGTCGTCGAGGTCGCGGGCCAGGCGGTGGCGTGATCCGGTGCCGCGGCCGCGCAGCAGGCGCCGCAGGCGGTGCAGGCGGTGCAGGGTGGGGGGCACTCAGGGACGCCCGGCGGGCCGCACCGGTGACAGCGGGCCCAGTTGGGCCTCCACCTGGGCGAGCGTGCAGCGCTCGGGGCGGCCGTCGAGGGACATCAGGGGCATGCCGTCGGGGGTGCGGCAGCCCTGGAAGTACCAGAGGTCCCCGTTGGTGTCGCGCTGGGGCAGGGCCAGGTCGAAACGGGTCCCGTCGAGCCGGAAGGGGCGCCGCTCGGGGCCGCCGGCCCTGCTCGGCGGTGCGGTGCCGCTGCCGCGCGCCACGACCGTCACCGGGACGCCGTCGCGTTCCCCCTGGGCGGTCACGGTGTGGGGGCGGGACCGCTCACCGGCGTCGGTGAGGCCCAGGTAGGCGCGCCAGCGGGCCCACTGGGCGGGGTCGTCCACGCGGAGCAGGACCCGTACCCGGTCGCCGTCCACGCGGATGCCGTGCGGGCCGGGGTGTCCGTTCATCTGCCGCTCGACGGAACGGGCGACCTCCCGGGCGCGGGCGCAGGACTCGTCCCAGGCCAGCGCCTGCCGCTCCAGCGCGGTGACCGGCCGTAACGGGGTCGGTTCGGTGACCGCCCACACCGGTTCCGTTTCGGCCGTGGGCCGCATCGGCTCCGGTTCGGTGGTCGGCCACATCCGCCCCGATTCGGCGCTCGGCCGCACCCGTCCCGAGTCGGTCCTCGGCCGCACCCGTCCCGATTCGGCGGTCGGCCGCACCCGCCCCGATTCGGCGCTCGGCCGCACCGGCTCCGGTTCGGCGGTCGGCCGCATCCGCCCCGATTCGGGGGCCGGCCGCACCCGTCCCAATGCGGTGCTCGGTCGCACCGGCTCCGGTTCGGTGGTCGGTCGATCCGGTTGCGTGGCCGGCCGTCTCGGGGCCGGTTGCGGATCGGTGAGCCGGGGTTGTGGTTCGGGCGCCGGGGGCCGGGGCCCGGTTCGGGACCAGTCGCCGGCCGGTGACCGGTGCAGCAGGACGCCGTAGGTGCGGGCGGGGTCGGTGAGGAGGTGGGCCGCGTTCAGGGCCCGGGCGGCGGCCGTGGCCTGGTCGGGGGGTACGGAGCGCAGTGCCGCGTGGATCACCCGGGCGGCCCGCGGCAGGTTGCTGTTCACACGGACACCGCCCCGGTCGTCCAGCGCAGTTTCCGCAGCGCGCGATACGTCAGCGTCTTGACGGCGCCAACGCTGCGGCCCATCTCCCGGGCCGTCTCCTCCGGGGTGAGTTCGTCGAGGAACCGCAGTTCCACGCAGTGCCGTTGGTGGGCGTTGAGCGAGTGCAGGGCCGTACGGACCGTCTCGTGGGCCTCGACGGCCTCCAGTTCGCGCAGGGCGAGCGACTCGGGGCACCGGCCCGGCGTCCGGGGGTCGTGGAACTCGGCGACCGGGGTCTCCAACCGGGTGCGGCCGCGGGCGAGTTCGTCGAAGTAGAGGTTCTTGGCGATGGTGGTGAGCCAGGCGGCGAAGGCCCTGCCCTGCCAGGTGTACGAGTCGATGCGGCGCAGGGCGCGGGTGAACACCTCCTGGGTGAGGTCCTCCGCCAGGTGCCGGTTGCGGGTGCGGATGAGCAGGAAGCCGTACACGAGGCGGTAGTGCTCGTCGTACAGGGCGGCGAACGCCTCGCGGTCGCCCGCGCGGGCCCGCGCGACCAGTTCGGGTTCCGGGGCGACCGGTGCGGTCGTGGCGCTGTCGGTGGGAAACACGAAGACCTCCGTACCTTCTAGTCTTCAATATTCATGTAGATGTAGATTCTGCGGTGTCGGCAGTCTTCACGTAGATGCATACAGTGTCAAGTCGCTCACACAGCGCGAGGGAGGAGGAGGTTCGGGGGCACGGGGGCGCACGGAGGCACCTGCTCGTCCACAACGCTCCGGCGTGCATCCGAAGACCCGGCCGGCGATCTGCGATCTACTTGCGCCTGTAGATAGCGATGACCGATCCTCTGAGGCGTGACGAACCAGCGGCGCCACCCAGGAGACCCGGAACCCGGCGACGATCCCGCGCGCCGGGACGAGGATCTCGCGGCACTGCTCGAACGCCTTCTGGCACAGGCCCCCGGACGCACCCAGAAGGATCTGGCGTCCGAGGCCGGCATCTCGTACCCGACGCTGAACGCCTGGATGAACCGCACCCGCGGCACCTCCCGCATCGACCCGGAGAAGCTGCGCGCCCTGGTCGAGGTGTTCCGGCGCTGGGGCGTCGCCACCACCCCGCGGGAGTTCTTCGAGTCCGTCGGCCGTCCCGTTCCCGGGCCCAGCGGCGACGAGCGGGAGGCCCGGCTCCTGATGCTGTACCGGCAATTGCCGGAGTCACGTCAACGCGCGCTGCTCAAGGACGCCGAGGCGATGCTTCAGGTCAGCCGTATCACCTGAGGTGGCAGGCGAGTTGCGGATGAATATGACGAAACCCCCCACGGTCCCGTCGGCCATCGGTACCATCAGTGCGCCGCTGGCCTCCCGGAGCGGATCACTGCGTGTTGTTGTGCAGCCCTGGGGAGACAGTTGTGTGCGTCCACATTTGCATGGCAGACGATCTGCCGAGAATCGCGGTCTGGGACCCTGACGAGGTCAGCATCCGTGTCGCCAGGGGCTTCCAGGTACGCGACGCGCTCCGGGAAGTCCGGGACATCCTGATGATCGATCTGGGTGCCCCCGCGTCGCGCGGCGGTCTGCTCGTGTGTTTCTGCGGCATGCGCGTGGAGCTTCCCCGCGAGCTCACGCCCTGTGCCTCCTCCCCCTGCGCCGTCGGCTGACCGTCCGTCAGACCGCCTGGGCGGGGGCGAGCTTGAGGGCGAGCACGGGGCAGTCCGCGGCGGCCCGGCGGGCCCGCTTCACCGTCCGCGCGGGGATGGCGGTGCCGTCTAGGAGGGGGTAGCCCCACTCGTCGAGCGTGATGTGCTCGGGGAGGAGCTCCGCGCACAGGCCGTGGCCCTGGCAGGACGTCCAGTCGATGTCCAGGTTCAGCTGCCGGTCCGGGTTCGTCCGCCGGTCCGGATTCGTCCGCCCGTCCGGATTCGTCTGCCGGTCCATGTCAGGCCTCCTGGGGTACGGGCAGCAGCGGGGTGCGGTCGGTGGCCGTGCAGTGGCCGTGGGCGTGTGCGTCGGCCTCGGCGGCGAAGGTCGTCAGCGCGCTGCGGACCAGCCGGACCGTGCCGTCCGGGTGGTGGCAGGCGCCCCGGCCCTCCACCAGGCCGGACCAGCGGGCGAGATCGGTACGCACGGTGCCCTGCGGGCCGGGGGTCGCGAGGGTGCGGAAGGCGGTGGCGATCCGGGGCAGGCCGTTGAGGCACGGGCCGCACTGGCCGGCCGACTGGAGGGCCAGATAGCGCAGGACACGGGCGGTCTCGGCGAGGCCGCAGCGGTCGGCGGGCAACGCGGCCAGCACGCCCGCGCCCAGGTAACCGGCGTCCACGGCGAGTTCGGCGGCCTCGCGGGCCGGGATCCAGGTCCCGTGGTAGCCGCCGACGAGCACCGCCGCGGTGTCCTCCAGGGGCAGCAACCGGGCGAGCGGCAGACCGTACGGCGCCTCGACCACCCGGGGTTCGTGTCCCGCGACGTGGACCGTGCACAGGGCGCTGCCCGGCTGGGCGGCGGTACCGGCGCTGCGGTACCAGTCGGCGCCGTAGCGGGCGACGAGCGCGAGATGGGCGAGGGTCTCCACGTTCTGGACCAGCGTCGGCGCCCGGTGCACGCCCCGCTCGCGGACCGGCGGGCTCGGGTGGGTGGGCAGCGCGGCTCCGCCGGAGACGAACCGGGCGAGGGCCGAGGCCTGTCCGGAGAGGAAGGACGGGGGCAGCCGGACGACCGTGACGGGCAGCGGGTCGCCGGAGCGCTGTGCGAGCACGGACTCCAGCCAGGTCGCACCGTCCTCCACGCCCAGGTACGCCTCCCCCGCGCCGACCGCGTGCGCCGCGATCTGCAGTCCGTCCAGGACCAGGTGCGGGGACAGGTGCAGCAGCGTCCTGTCCTTGCGGCTGGCGGGCTCGCCCTCCGCGCCGTTGGCGACGACCACCGGGGCCCGGCCGGTACGACGGCCCGCCTCGGCGACCGAGACCAGCTTGCGGTACGTCGGGAAGGCGGCCCCGCCGCGCCCGGTGAGACCGGACTCGGCCACCGTGCGCAGCACGCCCTCGGGGTCGCCGTAGGAGAGGGGGCCGTAGCGCTGGTGGTGGGTGGGCAGGTCGGCCGGGGCGCCGCCGGGGGCCAGCAGCCGCGGGGACATGTACAGGTCGGGGAAGGTCGCGGTCACGGGCGGGCTCCATCGGCGGTGCGCAGCAGGGCGGCGGGGGTGCGGCGGGCGGCACGGGCGGCGTGGGCGAGGCGGGTGCCGCCGGCGGTGAGGACCGTGGCCACGCAGGCGACGGTGAGCCAGGTCATCCAGTCGGCGCCGGTGTCCGTGCCGATGCCGATGCCGTGGACCAGGGCGACCGGCCAGGAGGCGTACGCCAGCCAGTGGACGGCCCGCCAGGCGCGGTGGCCCATCCGGGCCCGGAGCAGGCTGGTGATCAGGACCGCGAGCATCAGGTCGAAGGCGACCGTGCCCAGGCCGAGCCACAGGGGCTGGTAGTCGGAGACGAAGGGGATCAGGGCGTCGACGACGGTGATGTTCACATAGCTGTCGGCGATCGCGGTGGTGATGTGCAGGGCCAGGAAGGCGGTGGCGGAGAGGGAGAGGGTGCGGTGGAGGCTCATCGTGCCGAAGCGGGGCAGGCCCGGGACGCGGGTCCTCAGGTGCACCGCGATGCCGAGGAGGACGACGACCGTGAAGAGGATGAGACAGACGGCGCCGGTGGCTCGGTTTGCGTACCAGAGGGTTTCGGTGGTCATGCGGCTGTCCCGCGGTGGTGGGCTGATCGCGCCCCGCGGTGGAGCCGCTGACCGGCACAGTCCCGCGCCCCTTGGGGGGTCGGCCAGCCCGGTGTCGTGACGATCAGGCCCTTCTGCGTGACCAGGCGGGCCGGGAGGCGCAGGCGGGTCAGCCACTTCTCCGCGCCCTCGCCCTTCACCAGGGCCGCCGTGCTCGCCGCGTTCGCGTCGGCGCAGGTGGCCGCGGCCACCGAGACCGTGCGCCAGGGGGAGCGGACCGGCAGGCCGGTGCGCGGGTCCACGATGTGGTGCAGGTCGTGGCCGCCGCGCTGCCAGCGCCGGGCGGTGGTGCCGGAGGTCGCCAGACCGCCGCCGCGCAGGCCGACGGTGGCGTACGAGCCCGGCGCGGGCGTCTCGTCGACCGGCCCGGTGATGTCCTGGACGCGGATCTGCCAGCCGCCCGCCGGGGCCTCGCCCGCGACGGCCGTGTCGCCGCCCAGGCTGACCAGGACCCCGCAGCCCGCCGTGTCGGCCAGCGTCCGCGCGGCCCGGTCGGCGGCCCACGCCTTGGCGGTGGCGCCGAGGTCGAGACGGACGCCCCGGGGGACGGTGACCGTGCCGGTGGTGCGGTCGAGGGTGACGGTGCGCCAGCCGGGGGTGCGGCGCAGCGTGAGGCGGACCGGGCGGTCGTCCTCCCGGACGAGGGTGAAGTCGCGGTCGTAGCCGATCGCGTCCATCGCGGAGCCGACCGTCGGATCCACGGCGCCGTCGGTCGTCGCGGCGGCCCGCAGGGCCACGTCGAGGGCCTCGGCGAGCAGCGGGCTCACCCGGACCGGGCGGCCGGCGGTGGCGTCGAGGGCGGTCAGTTCGGAGTCGGGGCGGAAGCGGCTGCACGCCGCGTCGACCTCGGCGAGATGCCGGGCGAGGAGCAGGTTGCAGGACTCCAGCAGGGCCGGGTCGGTGACGACCAGGCGGACGGTGGTGCCGAGGGCGCGCCATTCGGTGGCGGCCGTGGTGCGGGGCTTGAGCGGCGTGGTCATCACGACGCTCCCGAGGTGGAGTCCGCGGAACCGCCGGAGGAGGAGGTCAGGCCGCCGGAGCTGTCCGAGGAGGAACTGCTCGACGAGTCGTCCGTGGAGGACGAGGAGGACGAGTCGTCCGAGCTGGAGGAGTCCGTCGAGCTGCTCGAGCCCGTCGAGCCCGTCGAGCTGTCCGAGTCGCTGTTCGTGCTCGAGCTCGAGCTCGTGCTCGTACTCGTGCTGGAGCTCGTCCCGCTGCTCGCCGCCGTGGTGGCGTCCGCCTGCATGGTGCCGATCAGGGCGAACACCCCGGCCGCCCCCGCCAGCGTGACCGCGGCGGCGAGGGCCGCCGTACGCCGTGCGCCTCTGCGGACCGCTGCCGCGGCCCCGCGTTCTTCTTCCCTGGTCGCCATGACCGTTCCCCTCCGCAGTGACGTTCTGTCACGCACTACGGTCGGGGAACGGCCTGAGAGAAGTCTGTGAGGATCCCATAGACCCCGACAGAACTCTCTGAGAGCTTCCTTTAAGCGGTGAGCCTCGCGATCGCCTCGTCCACCGTGAGCTCCTCGCGCTCGCCGGTCCTGCGGTCCTTCAGCTCGACCACGCCCTCGCCCGAGCGGCGGCCCGCGACCAGGATCTTCGGTACGCCGATCAGCTCGGAGTCGGTGAACTTCACGCCCGGGGAGACCCCGGCCCGGTCGTCGACCAGGACGCGCAGGCCGGCCGCCCGCAGCTTCTCGGAGACCTCCAGCGCCAGCTCGGTCTGGAGGGCCTTGCCGGCCGCGACCACGTGGACGTCGGCCGGGGCGACCTCGGCCGGCCAGCACAGGCCCTTGTCGTCGGCGGTCTGCTCGGCGAGGGCCGCGACCGCGCGGGAGACGCCGATGCCGTAGGAGCCCATGGTGACGCGGACGGGCTTGCCGTTCTGGCCGAGGACGTCGAGCTTGAGGGCGTCGGCGTACTTGCGGCCGAGCTGGAAGATGTGGCCGATCTCGATGGCGCGGTCCAGCTTGAGGCCGGTGCCGCAGTTCGGGCAGGGGTCGCCCTCCTGGACGACCACGACGTCGACGTAGGCGTCGACCTCGAAGTCACGGCCCGCGACGACGTTCTTCGCGTGCATGCCGTCCTTGTTGGCGCCCGTGATCCAGGAGGTGCCGGGGGCCACGCGCGGGTCGGCGATGTAGGTGACCTTCTCGCCGAGGCCCTGCGGGCCGACGTACCCGCGCACGAGGTCGGGGCGGCCGACGAAGTCCTCGGCGGTGACCAGCTCCACCGTCGCCGGGGCGAAGTGCGCCTCGACCTTGCCGAGGTCGACCTCGCGGTCACCGGGCACGCCCACGGCCACGATCTCGCCGTCGACCTTCACGAGGAGGTTCTTCAGCGTGTCGGAGGCCTGGACGCCGAGGTGGGCGGCGAGGGTCTCGATGGTGGGGGTGTCCGGGGTCGGGATCTCCTCCAGCGCGGGCACGCCCTCGGCGGCCACCGGCTTCAGCTCGTACGAGATCGCCTCGGTGTTGGCCGCGAAGTCGCAGTTCGGGCAGTCGGCGAAGGTGTCCTCGCCGGCGCCGGCCGGGGCGAGGAACTCCTCCGACTTGGAGCCGCCCATCGCGCCGGCGGTGGCGGCGCAGATGCGGTAGTCGAGGCCGAGGCGCTCGAAGACCCGCTGGTAGGCGTCGCGGTGCAGGGCGTAGGAGTGGGCGAGGCCCTCGTCCTCCGTGTCGAAGGAGTAGGAGTCCTTCATCAGGAACTCGCGGCCGCGCAGGATGCCGGCCCGCGGACGGGCCTCGTCGCGGTACTTGTGCTGGATCTGGTACAGGATGACCGGCAGGTCCTTGTACGAGGACGCCTGGTCCTTGACCAGCAGGGTGAAGATCTCCTCGTGGGTCGGGCCGAGGAGGTAGTCGCCGCCCTTGCGGTCCTTCAGCCGGAACAGCTCCGCGCCGTACTCGTCCCAGCGGCCCGTGGCGTCGTACGGCTCACGGGGCAGGAGGGCCGGGAGCAGCACCTCCTGGGCGCCGATCGCGTCCATCTCCTCGCGGACGATCCGCTCGACGTTGGCCAGCACCTTCTTGCCGAGCGGGAGCCAGGACCAGATGCCGGCGGCCGTGCGGCGGACGTAGCCGGCGCGGACGAGGAGCTTGTGGCTGAGGACCTCGGCGTCCGCCGGGTCGTCGCGCAAGGTCTTCGCCATCAACTGGGACATGCGCTGGACCGGTGCGTTCGCCATGGTTCTCGTACTCCTGCCGGGTAAGGGTGATGGCATGGAGGTTAGCCGGGAGCGTGGGGTCGCCGGAAATCCGTTACTTGCGGAGCAGGGGGAGCGGGGCGCCCATCACGGCGTAGGGGCGGGGGGCGCTGGGGAACAGGACGCGGCGGGCCAGGTCGTCGTAGCCGAGGGAGCGGTAGAGGGCGCGGGCGGGGCTGTCGAAGTCGATCGCGGAGAGGATCGAGCGGGGCTGGCTCGCGCTGTCGGTGATCGCGGTGATCAGGGCCCGGCCCGCGCCGCGGTTCTGGTACACGGGGTGGACGTGGAGCTCGGTGATGACGAAGGAGTCGTCGAGCCAGAAGTCGGTGCCCTGGGCTCGGAGGTAGGGCTCGACGACGGTGGACCACCAGTGGGTGCGGTCGTTCGGCATGCCGTAGACGAAGCCGACGAGGCGGCCCTCGGGGGTGCGGGCGCCGAGGGCCCGGGCGCCCGGGTACGTCATGTGGCGCAGGACGATCTGGCGGCGGACCGCGACCTCGTCGGGGCCGAGGCCGAAGGCGACGGCCTGCACCGCGAGGGCCTCGTCCACATGGGCGGGGAGGTCCAGGGGGCCGATGACGAGATCCATGGCGGGGAGCCTACAGGTGCCTCAGAACAGCACGCTCATGAATGCGCCGACCTCCTGGAAGCCGACCCTCCGGTACGCCCTTCTCGCGGGCGTGTTGAAGTCGTTGACGTAGAGGCTGACCACCGGGGCCACGTCCGCGAGGGCGTAGCGCAGGACCGCGGCCATGGCCGGGGCGGCCAGGCCCCTCCCCCGGTACTCCGGGGCCACCCAGACGCCCTGGATCTGGCAGGCCTGCGGGGTGGCCGCGCCGATCTCCGCCTTGAAGACGACCCTGCCGTGTTCGTCGAGGCGGGCGAAGGAGCGGCCGGAGCCGACGAGTTCCGCGACCCGGGCCTGGTAGAGCAGGCCTCCGTCGCCGGCCATCGGGGAGACGCCCACCTCCTCGGTGAACATCGCCACGCAGGCCGGCATGATCGTCTCCATCTCGTCCTTGCGGATGCGGCGGACGTAGGGGTCCGGGGCCAGGTCGGCGGGCATCCGGTCGGTGACCATGAGGGGCTGGTGGGCGCGGACCTCGCGGGCGGGGCCCCAGTGGGGTTCGAGGAGGCGCCAGAGCTGGGTGGTGGGCTCGGCGGGGCCGACGATGGAGGAGCAGCGGCGGCCCGCCCTGCGGGCGCGGTCGGCGAAGGCGCGGACGGCGCGGGGGGTGGCGCAGATGGGGACGAGGTTGGCGCCCGCGTAGCACAGGGACGTCAGCATGCCGTCCTCGTACCAGCCCCACATCTCGCCGCCCAGCCGCCAGGGGTCGAGGCCCGCGACCTGGACGCGGGAGGTGACGAAGGCGTTGGTCACCGGCTCGCGGTCGAGGACGGCGAGGGCGGCGTCCAGGTCGCTCGGTTCGAGGACCCGGGAGGTGGTCTGGGTCAACAACTGCGGGGCCTCACACTCAGGGCTGCTGATCCCCGCACTGTACCTGCGGAAGCTGAGCGGTGCCGCCCTGTGTGTGCCTGGCCGTTGCTTTGCCGGTGGGTGTCGGCTTGCGGTGCCGTCCCCCGGGGGCTGCCGCTCCCAGCCCCCCCGCATCGGCCCTGAACGGGCCTCGTCCTCAAACGCCGGACGGGCTGGAAGATCCGGACCGTCGCCGAAGAGCGGAGCCCCCTCCGGGTGGGAGGGGGCTCGGGGCGGTGCGGGCGGGGGTGTCAGCCCGCTACCGCCACCGAGGGCTCGCCCGAGGCGACTCCCGCTGCCTCCATCTGTTCGGCCAGCTTCATGGCCTCCTCGATGAGGGTTTCGACGATCTTGGACTCCGGGACGGTCTTGATGACCTCGCCCTTGACGAAGATCTGGCCCTTGCCGTTGCCCGAGGCGACACCGAGGTCTGCCTCGCGGGCCTCGCCGGGGCCGTTCACCACACAGCCCATGACGGCGACCCGGAGGGGGACCTCCATGCCGGTGAGGCCTGCGGTGACCTCCTCGGCCAGCTTGTAGACGTCCACCTGGGCGCGGCCGCAGGACGGGCAGGAGACGATCTCCAGGCCGCGCTGCTTGAGGTTCAGGGACTCCAGGATCTGGTTGCCGACCTTGACCTCCTCGACCGGCGGGGCCGAGAGGGAGACGCGGATGGTGTCGCCGATGCCCTGGGAGAGGAGGGCGCCGAAGGCGACGGCCGACTTGATGGTGCCCTGGAAGGCGGGGCCCGCCTCGGTGACGCCGAGGTGCAGCGGGTAGTCGCACTGGGCGGCGAGCTGCCGGTACGCCTCGATCATCACGACCGGGTCGTTGTGCTTGACCGAGATCTTGATGTCCCGGAAGTCGTGCTCCTCGAAGAGGGACGCCTCCCAGAGGGCGGACTCGACGAGGGCTTCGGGGGTCGCCTTGCCGTACTTCTGGAGCAGGCGGCGGTCCAGCGAGCCCGCGTTCACGCCGATGCGGATCGGCGTGCCGTGGTCCTTCGCCGCCTTCGCGATCTCCCGGACCTTGTCGTCGAACTGCTTGATGTTGCCCGGGTTCACGCGCACCGCGGCACAGCCCGCCTCGATCGCCGCGAACACGTACTTCGGCTGGAAGTGGATGTCCGCGATCACCGGGATCTGCGACTTCCGCGCGATCGTCGCCAGGGCGTCCGCATCGTCCTGGGTCGGGCAGGCCACGCGGACGATCTGGCAGCCGGACGCGGTCAGCTCGGCGATCTGCTGGAGCGTCGCGCCGATGTCCGACGTACGGGTCGTCGTCATGGACTGGACCGAGACCGGGGCGTCGCCACCGACCGCCACACTGCCGACCTGGATCTGCCGGCTCTTCCGGCGCTCGGCAACCCTGGTCGGAACGGACGGCATGCCGAGAGAAATCGCAGTCATCTGCTGTGCAACCCCAAGTCGTGGATCAAGGTCCAGGTCCCGTCGATGGCGGGTTCCAGGCTTCGAGATTACGGCACGTGGCTGGGCGCGAGCACTCCCCCGCCTCGAACCACTCGGCGGGGGGACCCCCATCGCCGTCAAACCCACCCAAGGGCGAAACGGCCCGGGAGCAAGTGTCCCGGGCCGTTTCGAACTGCGGATGACTACGAGATGCGCACCGGGTTAACCACGTCCGCGATCAGCACGAGGATCGTGAAGCAGACGAAGATCCCGGCCACCACGTACGCCACCGGCATCAGCTTCGCCACGTCGAACGGGCCCGGGTCCGGGCGGCGCAGCACGCGCGCGAGGTTGCGGCGCAGCGACTCCCACAGGGCGCCCGCGATGTGCCCGCCGTCGAGCGGGAGCAGCGGGAGCATGTTGAACAGGAACAGGGAGAGGTTGAAGCCGGCGACCACGAACACGGCCATCGCCAGCTGCTGCGAGGCGGGGATGTCCAGGGTGGCGATCTCGCCGGTGACTCGGGCCGCGCCGACGATGCCCATCGGGGAGTCGGGCTCGCGGGGGGCGTCGCCGAAGGTGGCGTTCCACAGGGCGGGGATCTTGCCGGGGAGGGCGACGAGGGAGTCGACCGCGTCGCCGACGTGGTCGGTCATCCAGGTCACGGAGTCGCCGAAGTCCTGCTTGACGACGCCGGTGGCCGCGCTGAAGCCGAGGAAGCCGGCCTTGACGTACTCGCCCTGGACGTAGGCGCCGCTGGAGTCCTTCTTGGCGACCTGGTTGGTGGCGATGGTGGCGTGCAGCGTGACGTCCTTGCCGCCGCGTTCGACGACGATCGCCACGGTCTTGCCGGCGCTGTCGCGGATGAGGTCGGAGAGCGTGTCCCACTTGGCGGTGGAGACGCCGTCGAAGGAGACGATCCTGTCGCCCTTCTTCAGGCCCGCCGCCTCGGCCGGGGAGGGCTTGTCGGTGCTCTTGCAGGTGTCGCGGTTCTCGCTCTGCGCGATGACGCAGGGCGAGACGGAGGCGACGTCGGTGGTCTCCTGCTGGATGCCGAAGCCCATCAGCACGGTCAGGAACAGGCCGACCGCGAGGATCAGGTTCATGAAGGGGCCGGCGAACATGACGATGACGCGCTTCCACGGCTTGCGCGTGTAGAACATGCGCTTCTCGTCGCCGGGCTGGAGCTCCTCGAAGGCGGCCGAGCGGGCGTCCTCGATCATGCCGCGCCAGGGCGAGGTGGAGCGGGCGGTGACGCGGCCGTCCTCACCGGGCGGGAACATGCCGATCATGCGGATGTAGCCGCCGAGCGGGATGGCCTTGATGCCGTACTCGGTGTCGCCCTTCCGGCGCGACCAGATGGTCGGGCCGAAGCCGACCATGTACTGGGGCACGCGGATGCCGAACATCTTCGCCGTGGACAGGTGGCCCAGCTCGTGCCAGGCGATCGAGAAGAGCAGGCCCACGAAGAAGACCAGAATCCCGAGGATGAACATCAGGGTCGTCATGCACGGGCCTCCGCCGTCTGCGCCGTCAGTTCCTGTGCCCGGGCGCGCGCCCAGGTCTCCGCTTCGAGGACGTCCGACACGGTGAGTGAAGTTCCCGTGGCCGGGGTGCCGTGTTCCTCGACGACCCTGGTCACGGTCTCCATGATCCCGTTGAACGGCAGTGCGCCGGTGCGGAAGGCCTCCACGCACTCCTCGTTGGCGGCATTGAACACCGCCGGGGCCGTCCCGGCGAGCTCGCCCACGTGCCGGGCGAGGTTCACCGAGGGGAAGGCCTCGTTGTCGAGCGGGAAGAACTCCCACGTCGACGCCGTGCTCCAGTCGAAGGCGGGCGCGGCGTCGGGGACGCGCTGCGGCCAGCCGAGGCCGATGGCGATGGGCCCGCGCATGTCGGGGGGCGTCGCCTGGGCCAGTGTCGATCCGTCCGTGAACTCAACCATCGAGTGGACATACGACTGCGGGTGCACGACCACCTCAATCCGCGAGAAGGGAATGTCGTAGAGGAGGTGCGCCTCGATGACCTCCAGCCCCTTGTTGACGAGGGTCGCGGAGTTGATCGTGATGACCGGGCCCATGGACCAGGTGGGGTGGGCGAGGGCGTCCTGGACGGTGACGTGCGCCAGCTCCGCCTTGGTACGGCCGCGGAAGGGGCCGCCGGAGGCGGTGACGACCAGTTTGCGCACGTCGGCGCGGGTGCCGGCGGCGAGGGACTGGAAGAGGGCGGCGTGCTCGGAGTCCACCGGGATGATCTGGCCGGGCTTGGCCAGCGCCTTGACCAGCGGGCCGCCGACGATGAGCGACTCCTTGTTGGCGAGCGCGAGGGTGCGGCCCGCCTCCAGGGCGGCGAGGGTGGGGGCGAGGCCGATGGAGCCGGTGATGCCGTTGAGGACGGTGTGGCAGTCGGAGGCGGCCAGCCGGGTGGCCGCATCGGGCCCCGCGAGGATCTCGGGGAGCGGCTCCGCGGTGCCGTACTCGGCGGCGAGCGCCTCGCGCAGGGCCGGGACGGCGTCCTCGCGGGCGACCGCGACGGTCCGCACCCGCAGCCGGCGGGCCTGCTCGGCCAGGAGGGCGACCCGGCCGCCGTTGGCGGACAGGCCGGTGACCCGGAACCGGTCGGGGTTGCGCAGCACGAGGTCGACGGCCTGGGTGCCGATCGATCCGGTGGCGCCGAGGATCACCACGTCCTTGGGGCCGTCGCCCGCGACGGGGTCGTAGACGAGATGAGGGTCGGCGAGGGGGGCTGGAACGCTCATCCCCCCATTGTTGCCTGGCCCGCGATCCGTCACGCCCATGGGTCGCCCGCAGGGGGCGGTGTCCTCGGGCGCGTCGGCGGGGCCGGGGGCGGGTGTACCGGTGGGTCCGCTCGGGTCCGCTCGGGTTCTCCCCTCCGCGGGGACCCACCGGGGGCGCCGCGCCCCGGTCACCGCCGGTCACCGCCGATCGCCGCCGATCGCCAGCTGCCAACACCCGTCGCCATCGGTCGCCGACGGTGACCTCCGACCGCCATCGGTCGCGGGCAGTCACGGCCGACAGCCATCGGTCGCGGGCAGTCACCGCCGACCGCCATCGGTCGCGGGCAGTCACGGCCGGTCGCCATCGGTCGCGGGCGGTCACCGCCGACCGCTGCGGACCGCCCCCGCCCGGCGCCGCTCCCGCGTCCCTGACATCGCGGGCTCCGGATCCGGCTCCACCGAGCACGGACGGGGGGGGGCGGGAAGGAAGCCCCCCGCCCGGGCCGCCGGGGTGCGGCCCGGTGGGGAAAACCAGGGGCGGGGGGCCGTATACCCAATCCGCGGGGCCC
>NZ_JBEXXK010000077.1:0-47459 GCF_040630405.1 Streptomyces sp. NPDC005811 | reverse complement strand
TCCTTGCCGCCGGAGAAGAGGATCACCGGGTTCTCGAACTCGCCCGCGACCTCGCGGAAGATGTGCACCGCCTCGGACTCCAGCGCGTCCAGGTGCGACAGCGTGTACCCGCTCACACCAGCCCCCGCTCCGCCAGCAACGCGTACACCGCGTCCGCCGACTCCTGCGGGGTCTGGCGCTGCGTCGGCAGCACGAGCGAGGGGTTCTCCGGCACCTCGTACGGGTCGTCGACCCCGGTCAGCCCGGTCAGCTGTCCCGCGGCCTGGCGGGCGTACAGGCCCTTCACGTCCCGCTCGCTGCACACCTCCACCGGGGTGGCGACATGCACCTCCAGGTACGGCGTCCCGCTCTTCTCGTGCCGCAGCCGCACCGCCTCGCGGCTGTCGGCGTAGGGGGCGATGACGGGGACGACGGACAGTACGCCGTTGCGCGCCAGGACCTCGGAGACCAGCCCGATCCGCTGCACATTGGTGTTGCGGTCGGCCCGGCTGAAACCGAGCCCGGCGGAGAGGAAGCGGCGGATCTCGTCCCCGTCCAGGACCTCGACGCGGTGTCCCTGGGCCTTCAGCCGCTCGCCGAGCAGGCGGGCAATCGTCGTCTTGCCGGCGCTCGGCAGTCCGGTGAGCCAGACCGTGGCCCCCTGGGCCCTCGGGGCGACGGCCCTTGGCGTGCTGGTCATCCGCAACAGTCCTCTTTCCTACCCGGCGTACAACCCGTCGAACGGTAGGTAAGGAGTCTGAGAGGAGTTGTTAAGGAACCTGAGGTTTGGCTGAGTGACGCCTGGTGTGCGTGGGGTCACACCCGCTCACACCCGCTCACACGGGCTCACACCCCGGCGAACTCCGCACCCGCGTCGCGCAGTCGCTCGTGCAGCCCGTGGAACACGGCCGCCGAACGGGCCCCCGGCCAGTCCCGCGGGAGCAGCCGGGCGGGCAGTCCCGGGTCGACGTAGGGCAGATGGCGCCAGGAGTCCAGGGCGAGGAGGTAGTCGCGGTAGGCCTCCTCCGGCGGGGTGTCCGGCCGGTGCTGCCAGGTGTGCAGCACGCTCGCGTGGCGGTCGAGGAACGCCTCGTGCTCCTTGGCGATGGCCGTCAGGTCCCACCAGCGGCCGACCGCCTCGGCGGTGGGCGCGAAGCCGAGGTGCTCGCCGCGGAAGAAGTCGACGTAGGCCTCCAGTCCGAGCCGCTGGAGGGCGTGCCGGGTCTCCTCGTACAGCCGGGAGGGGGCGATCCACACGCCCGGGGCGGCGGTGCCGAAGCCCAGGCCGGCCAGCCGGGACCGCAGGACGTGCCGCTTCTGCCGCTCCGACTCCGGGACGGAGAACACCGCCAGCACCCAGCTCTCGTCGTCGGCCGGTGCGGCGCCGTAGACCCGGCGGTCCCCGTCGTCGAGCAACTCCAGTGCCTCGTCGGAGAGTTCGTACCCGGCCCCGCCCTGCGCCGTACGGGCCGGCAGCAGCAGTCCGCGCCGCTTCAGCCGGGACACCGAGGAGCGTACGGAGGGCGCGTCGACGCCGACCGCGGCGAGCAGCCGGATCAGCTCGGCGACGGGCAGCGGACCCTGCGCGAAGCGGCCGTACGCGCCGTAGAGCGTGACGATGAGAGACCGAGGTGCGGGCTGGTCGGACACGTTGATCATTTTAGGTCGTCACCATCACGGCCGGTCACCCTGGGTGTCCCCGCCGGATGTGACCTTCGTCGTGCCGGCCGCGGCGGGCCGCGGACGGTGACCCGGGTCAGGCCGCGGCGGTCAGCCGGTCCGCCGGGACGCGGTGGGGGGCCACCACGCTGCCGTCGGGCAGGAGTTCGCCGGAGTCGTCGAAGACGATCGTGCCGTCGCACAGCAGGTTCCAGCCCTGCTCCGGGTGGGCGGCGACGACGTGCAGGGAGCGGGCGTCGGCAGGAGCGGCGGCGAAGGAGTGGGAACACATGGCGCACCTCCACGTCGGTGGGGGGCCGGCCGTCCGGTCGGCCTCGCATGGAACGACCATGCGCCCGCCCCCGCGGGCATCGCCAGAGCGTTCCCCGAAGCGTGACAGCACCAGGACAACTCCAGGACCGTTCGCCGACGACCGGTGCGGACTCGCCACCGAAGGGGTGACGGTCACGCCCTCGGGCCCCTTTGCCCGGTACCAGTGGAGGCCCCCACCACAGGAGGTCTTCCATGTTGCTTCGCCCCGCACTGGCCGCGGCGGCCGGTGCCGCCCTGGCCCTGCTCGCGCTGCCGGCCCCGGCCGCCACCGCGGACCCCACCGATTCCCTCACCATCGCCTCGGCCGCCCCGCTCGCGGCCGACGGCACCGTCGTCCTCTCCGGCACCTACCGCTGCGTCGGCAACACGGGACCGGTGTTCATCAGCTCCGCCGTCCAGCAGGGCGAGGACTCCGCCCGCTACGGCATCGGCGGCAGCCGTGCGGTGTGCGACGGCGCCGTCCACACCTGGCGGAACGCCGGCCGGGTCCAGGGCGACCGGCTGACGGCCGGCCCCGCCCACGTCGAGGCCACGATCACCGAACTCGAACCCCGCGGCGGCCTGCCACTGCCCCGCTTCCACGCGACCCGCCAGCAGGACGTCACACTGACGCAGAGCTGACCCCCCACCGCGCGCCCCGGCGAGCGACACGGCCGGGGCGCCGTCCCCCGATGTGCCGCCGGTCAGGAGAGGCAGCCCGCGCGGAAGGGGCCGGGCGGAGACGGAGCGGTCCGGTCCGGTCCGGCCCGTCACGGAGCCGGGCGTTCCCCCGACCCCCGGACGATCAGGCGCGTGGGCACCGTGAGGGTGCGGGCGCGGGAGCGGTCGCCGTCGAGACGGGACAGGGCCGTGGTCGCGGCGGTGCGGCCGATCTCCTCCGGGTCCTGGGCGACCACGGTCAGCGCCGGTTCGAGCGCGTCCGCGAGGGCCACGTCGTCGAAGGCGACGACCGCGACGTCTTTGCGGTGGCCGCGGGCGAGTTCGGTCACTATGCCCAGCGCGACGATGTTGTTGCCGGCGAACAGGGCCGTGGGCGGATCGGGCAGGTCCAGCAGCTGTGCGGTGGCCGCCGAGGCACCGTGCTGGTCGTGGGCGTTGGTGACCAGGGAGCGGTCGTCCGGCAGGCCCGCCTCCCGCAGCGCCTCGCGGTATCCCGCCAGACGCTCGCGGCGGGTGTAGAGCTTGGTGGGCAGGTCCCCGATGAAGCCGATCCGGCGGTGGCCGTGGGCGATCAGGTGCGCGACGCCGTCGTGCGCGCCCGAGCGGTTGGTGCTGACGACGCTGTCCGTGGCGAGGCCCGTGCCCGGCCGGTCCAGGAAGACGACGGGCAGCCCGCCGGACCGGTGCGGCTTGAGGTGGGAGTGGTCGGCGCCGACCGAGGGGACGACCATCAGGACGCTGACCCGCCGGGCCAGGAAGGTGGCGGTGAGCGCGCGTTCGCGCTCGGGGTCGTCCGCGGAGGAGCCCATGAGCAGGGTCAGCCCCCGGTCGCGGACCGTGTCCTCGATGCTGCTGGCGACGGCCCCGAAGAAGGGGTTGCCGAGGTCGGGGATGACGAGCCCGACGGTGGTGTCGGGGCCGCCGACGCGGATGTTGCGCGCCATCAGGTTCGGCTGGAAGCCCAGCCGGGCCACGGCCGCGAGCACCTGTTCCCTGGTCTGCGCGGAGGCGGGTCCGTCCTCGTTGAGGACGCGGGAGACGGTCTTGGCGCTGACACCCACTTCACGGGCGACATCGGCCAGGGTGGGGCGGCGGTTCGCTGCCATGGAGGTGCGGGTCTCCTGTGCTCGTCGGTTCCGCCCGCGGCCTCGGGCGGATCCTTGGAGTCGAATCGTGTCGCCAGAACCTGTGCGAGCGGGTCCTAGCCGGCCTGGACCCCGGCGGCCTTGGCGGCCTCGGAATCCGTCACGACAGTATCTCCGGCCGCGTCGATGGTGAGCGCGCCGGTCATGACGGCGACGACCTCGGCCATCGAGTAGTCGGAGGGCCTGATCACGGCGGCCCGCCGGCCGAGCCGGTGGACATGGATCCGGTCGGCGATCTCGAAGACGTGCGGCATGTTGTGGCTGATCAGGACGACCGGCATGCCCTTGTCGCGGACGCGTCGGATGAGGTCGAGGACCTGGCCGGACTCCTTGACGCCGAGGGCGGCGGTGGGTTCGTCCATGACGACGACCGAGCGGGCCCAGGCCACGGACCGGGCCACGGCGACGGCCTGCCGCTGTCCGCCGGAGAGGGTCTCCACCGACTGGGTCAGCGAGCGCAGTCCGATCTTCAGATCGGCCATGTGCTCCGCGGCCTCCTGCCGCATCCGCTTCTTGTCCAGCATCCGGAAGACACTGCCGAGGACTCCGGGGCGGCGCAGCTCCCGGCCGAGGAACATGTTCGAGGCGATGTCCATCGAGGCCGCCACGGCCAGATCCTGGTACACCGTCTCGATGCCGTGGGCGCGGGCGCTCTGCGGGCCGGAGAAGGTGATGGGCTCCCCGTTGAGCCGGATCTCGCCGGCGTCGGGCGCCACCGCGCCGGTGAGCGCCTTGATCAGGCTGGTCTTGCCCGCGCCGTTGTCGCCGATCACGGCGAGGACCTCGCCGGGCAGCAGATCGAAGTCGGCGCCGTCGATGGCGGTGACATGGCCGTAGCGCTTGACCAGACCGCGGGCCTGGAGGACGGGGGTGGGGGATTCCGAGGCGGTCATCGGGCCTTCTTCCGGGAGATCTGGTCGACGGTCACCGCGAGGATCACCAGCACACCGGTGATCAGGGTCTGGTAGATGGAGGCGACGCCCATCAGCTGGAGCCCGTTGCGGAAGACACCGACGATGAGCACACCGATGAACGTGCCGAGGACCGAGCCCCGGCCGCCGAACAGGCTGGTCCCGCCGAGGACCACGGCGGTGATGCTGTCGAGGTTGTCGGTCTGCCCGGCCTGCGGGTCGCCGACCCCGGTGCGGGAGATCAGCAGCAGGGCGGCGACGCCGTACAGCAGGCCCGCCACGGTGTAGATGCCGATCGTGAGGCGGGAGGTGCGGATGCCGTTCAGGCGGGCCGCCTCCTGGCTGTTGCCCAGCGCGTAGACGTGCCGGCCCCAGCCGGTGCCGCTGAGCGCGTAGGCGAACAGCAGGAACAGGGCGACGGTGACGAGGGAGCCGTAGGTGATGTCGGTGCGGCCGAGCGGGAAGGTCTCCCCGAGGGCCGTCAGCGGGCCCGGCAGACCGGTGACCGTCTGCTCCTCGGAGTAGATGTGGGTCAGCGCGAACGCCACGTTGAGCATGCCGAGGGTGACGATGAACGGCGGCAGCGGGATCTTCTGCACCAGCAGCCCGTTCAGCAGTCCGAAGCCGCCGCAGACCACCAGGCCGAGCGCGATCGCGAGCAGCGGCGGCAGCGAACCCTGCGCCGCCATCTTCGCGATCACGATGCTGCCGAACGCCATCACGGCACCGCAGGACAGGTCGATGCCGGCGGTGAGGATGATCAGGGTCTGTCCGATGGCGAGGGTGCCGACCACCATCACCTGCTGCACGATCAGTGAGAAGTTCCCGCCGGTGAGGAACTGGTCGGTGGAGAGGGAGAAGAAGGCGCAGGCCAGGAGGAGGGCGACCAGCGGGCCGGTGGTGGGTGCCGTGAGCAGTCTGCGGGCCGTGGTCGGTGCCTTGAGCTCGGCGTACGGCGTGGTCGTGGCTGTCATGCGGAGTCCTTGTCGGAAGACAGATGTCGCTGTGGGGGAGGGCGGCCCGTACGACGGGGAGCGCGTCGCACGGGCCGGGCGCGGGCGGCTCAGCCCCAGCAGTTCTCCAGGCCGAACGCCGTGTCCTTGGAGTCGACCCCGGTCTGTGCCTTGTCGGTGATCAGGGTGACGCCGGTGTCGGTGTAGCCGGAGGCCTTCTTTCCGTCCTTGGCGTACGTCACCACGGCCTTGACGCCCTCGGCGGCCATCTTCAGCGGGTACTGCTGCGAGGTCGCGGCGATCTTGCCGTCCTTGACCGCCTGGGTGCCGGTGCAGCCGCCGTCGACGGAGACGACGAGGACGTCCTTCTCACGGCCCTTGGCCTTGAGCGCGGTGTAGGCGCCGAGGGCGGCCGGCTCGTTGATGGTGTAGACGACGTTGATGTCCGGTTCCTTCTGGAGGCAGTTCTCCATCGCCGTCTGGCCCTTGGCCTGGTCGCCGCCGGTGTCCTGGGCGCAGACCACGTCCTTGTCGGTGGCGCCGAAGCCCTTGAGGAAACCGTTGTGCCGCTGGACGCCGACGGAGACGCCGGGCGCGAGGTCGAGGGTGGCTATCTTGGCGCTCTTGCCCGCCATGGCCGCCTTGGCGTACTCGCCGATCAGCTGCCCGGCCTTGAGGTTGTCGGTGGCGAAGAGGGCGTCGACCGCGCTCTCCGGCTCGGTCGGGGTGTCCAGCGCGATGACCAGGACGCCCTTGGCGCGGGCCTTGGCGATCGCGGGCACGATGGCCTTGGAGTCGCTCGGGGTGATGAGGATGCCCTTCACCCCGGCGGCGACCATGTTCTCGATCGCGGTGACCTGCCCGGCGTTGTCGCCGTCGAACTTGCCGGCCGCGGTCATCAGCTTGACGCCCTCGGACTTCGCGGCCTTCTCCGCGCCCTCCTTCATCTTCACGAAGAACGGGTTGGTGTCCGTCTTGGTGATCAGACCGACCTTGACGCCGTCCGAGCCCGATCCGGAGCTCGCGGAGTCCGAGCCGGAGCCGGATCCGCAGGCCGTCAGGGTCAGGGCCGCGACACCCAGGACCGCGGCGGCTCTGAGGAGGGAGGTGGACGGACGAGTGGTGCGAGACATGAACGACTCCTGCGGGATTGCGGGCGGCGCGGCCGGCATCGAGAGATGCCGTCCCGAGTTGTCATCGTTGACTTATGTCATCGTTGACACTGCATGGCGAGGATGATGGACTCCGTCTCCCGGAAACGTCAATGCCCTCCGCCCGTCACGAATCGGCAACGCCCCACGACCGTCCGCAGAGAAGAGCAGCCCATGAGCCCGCGTCAGATCACCGTCCTCGGAGAGTGCGTCGCGGACGCGTTCACCGAGCCCGCGAGCGCCCCGAACGAGCTCGCCCTGCGGGTCCTGCCGGGCGGCGGCCCTGCGAACACGGCCGTCTCGCTGGCCCGGCTCGGCACCCCGGCCCGCTTCCTCGCCCGGCTCTCCGGCGATGTCTTCGGACGGCTGTTCCGCAGCCGGCTGGAGGCGTCCGGGGTGGACCTGTCGTACGCCGTCCAGGCCGCCGAACCCAGCACGCTGGCCGTGGCCGAACTCGACGACAGCGGCCAGGCCGCGTTCTCCTTCCACGCCCGCGGCACCGCCGACTGGCAGTGGACGGCCGAGGAACTCGCCCGGGTCGACCTGTCCGGCACCGCCTGTGTGCACACCGGATCCCTGGCCCTGGTCCGCGCGCCCGGCGCGGCCGTCGTCGAGGAATTCCTGGCCGCGGCCGCCGCCCGGACGACCGTCAGCATCGACCCCAACGTCCGCCCGCTGCTGGTCGATCCCGACGTCTACCGGGCCCGGCTGGCGCACTGGTGCTCCCTCGCCGACATCCTGCGCCTCAGCGAGGACGACCTGGCGCTGCTGCTGCCGGGCACCGCGCCCGAGCGGGCCTGCGACCTCTGGCACGCGGCCGGGGTCCGGCTCGTCGTGATCACCCTCGGCGCCGAGGGCGCGCTGGCCTCGCTCGACGGGGAACGGGTGCGGGTGCCCGCGGTCACCACCCCGGTCGTCGACACGGTCGGCGCGGGCGACTCCTTCACCGCCGGACTGCTGCACCACCTCGGCGCCCGCTCGCTCCTCGGCGGCCGGCTCACGGACGTCCGCCTCGACGACGTCACCGAGGCCTGCCGCTTCGCCGCCCGGGTCGCCGCCCTGACCTGCTCGGTCGCCGGACCCAACCCGCCCTGGCGGAGCCGGCTGGACGAGCCCGCGCCGCCGTTCGCGGACGCCGCCCGCGACTGACCGATACAGCCTGACAACGCCCGACACCGACAAGGATCCGAGACCATGACGAAGACACTGCTCGCCGAGTTCACCGCCCGCGAGGGCGCCGAGGACGAGGTCGCCCGGCTGATCGAGGAGTACGCCCGCACGGTGCGCGAGGAGGAGGGGAACCTCGCCTTCGACGTGTACACCAGGGCGGCGGCCCCGCGCGCCTACTGGATCTTCGAGGTGTACCGGGACGAGGACGCCTTCCAGGCGCATCTGAAGGCCCCGTACGGCGGCCCGTTCAACGCGGCGCTCGTCCCGCTGATCGAGGAGGACGCCTCGGTGCTGACGTTCCTGGTCCCTCTCGCCACTAACAACCTATAGCGTATCGGGGGGCTTGCGGCAAGGCCCCCCTCATGCCGCAAAATCCCAGGTCGTGGCCAGGATCCAGCAGAAAAGAGGAAGGCACGACGTGGGTGTCCCGAGTGCGTTCGACCTCCCCGACCAGCTCTCCCGCAAGGCAGATCCGGCGCTGATCGCCGCCGACGAGCGGCACTTCGCGGCCGTCGCGGAGTGCCTGGAGGAGTCGATCGCCGAACTGTCCGACCTCCTCGACGCCGCACTCCGGGCGCCCGGCGGCACCGGCCGCCAGGCGATGGACCGGGACATCGAGGTCCACCGTCTGACCGGCCGGCTGCGCACCCTGCGCCGGTTCGGACTGGACCTCTGCCTCGGGCACATGGCGGGCGCGGAGGGCTCCGAGCCCGTGTACGTCGGCCGGCTCGGCCTCACCGACCGCGAGGGCCGCCGGCTGCTGATCGACTGGCGTTCCCCGGCGGCGGAGCCGTTCTTCGCCGCGACCCACGCCGATCCGATGGGCCTCGCCAGCCGCCGCCGCTACCGCTGGACCCGGGGCCGGATCAGCGACTACTGGGACGAGGTGTTCACCACCGACGGGTTCGAGGGGCACGCCGCCGCCCTCGACGACCAGTCCGCCTTCATCGCCAGCCTGGGCGGCAACCGCTCCGAGCGGATGCGGGACGTGCTCTCCACCATCCAGGCCGACCAGGACGCCATCATCCGGGCGGGCTCGCGCGGCGCCCTCGTCGTGGACGGCGGCCCGGGCACCGGCAAGACCGTCGTCGCCCTGCACCGCACCGCCCACCTGCTCTACTCCGACCCGCGCCTCGGGCACCGCCGCGGCGGGGTGCTGTTCGTCGGCCCGCACCGGCCCTATCTGTCGTACGTCGCCGACGTCCTGCCGAGCCTCGGCGAGGAGGGCGTCCAGACCTGCGTCCTGCGCGACCTGGTCCCCGAGGGGGCCGGCGCGGGGGTCGAGACCGACCCGGAGGCGGCCCGGCTGAAGGCGTCCGCGGACCTGGTGAAGGCGATCGAGAAGGCCGTCCGGTTCTACGAGGAGCCGCCCGCCGAGGGCCTCACGGTCACCGTCGACCACACCGACGTACGGCTGACCGCCGACGACTGGGCCGAGGCCTTCGACGCGCCCGAACCCGGCACCCCGCACAACGAGGCCCGCAACCAGATCTGGGAGCGGCTGGTCGAGATCCTGCGGGACCGCTACGACGGCGGCGACCTCCCGCCCGAGCAGTTCCGCCGGGCGGTGCGCCAGGACAAGGAGCTCCTCGGCACCCTCCAGCGCGCCTGGCCGCTGCTGGAGGCGGCCGACCTGGTCGGGGACCTGTGGACGGTGCCCGCCTATCTGCGGATGTGCGCTCCCTGGCTGAGCCCCGACGAGGTACGACGGCTCCAGCGCGCCGACGCCCAGGCCTGGACGGTGTCCGACCTGCCGCTGCTCGACGCGGCCCGGCAGCGGCTCGGCGACCCGGAGGCGGCGCGGCGCCGGCAGCGCGACAAGGCCGTCCTCGCCGCCCAGCGCGAACGCATGTCCCACGTCGTGGACAACCTGATCCACGCCGTGGCCGACTCCGGCGCCGACGGGGACGACGGCGAGGGCCTGGTGACCATGCTGCGGGGTGCGGACGCCCAGGTCAGCCTGGTCGACGAGGCCGAACTGACCGTCCTCGACCCCGATCTGCTGGCCGGCCCGTTCGCGCACATCGTCGTCGACGAGGCCCAGGAACTCACCGACGCCGAATGGCAGATGCTGCTGTCGCGCTGTCCGTCCCGGAGCTTCACCGTCGTCGGGGACCGGGCCCAGGCCCGGCACGGCTTCACCGAGTCGTGGCGGGAGCGCCTGGAGCGGGTCGGCCTCGACCGGATCGACCTGGCCTCCCTGAGCGTCAACTACCGCACCCCGGCCGAGATCATGGCGGAGGCGGAGCCGGTGGTCCGGGCCGCGCTCCCGGACGCCAACGTGCCGACCTCCATCCGCAGCAACGGCCTCCCGGTCGTCCACGGTTCCGCCGCGGACCTGGACACCGTCCTCGACGACTGGCTCGCCGCCAACGCCGACGGGATCGCCTGTGTCATCGGCGCCCCGGCCTTCCCCGGGACACCCCGGGTCCGCTCCCTGCCCCCGGAGCTCACCAAGGGCCTCGAGTTCGACCTGGTCGTCCTGGTCGACCCGGAGAAGTTCGGCACGGGCGTCGAGGGGGCGGTGGACCGCTATGTCGCGATGACCCGCGCGACCCGCCAACTGGTCGTCCTGACCGGCTCCTGAGGCCGCGGGCGGGAAGGCGGCCGGGTGAGGAGGCGGCAGGTGAGGCGGCCGGTCAGCCGGTGCGGTAGAGCGCGGTGAGCAGTTCCACCGCGGGCTGGGTGGCGGGGTGCGGGTCGTCCCGCCACCAGGCGAGCCGTACGACGATCGGTTCGGCGTCGAGCACCGGGAGGTAGGTGATACCGGGCCGCGGGTACTGGTGGGCGGTGGACTCGGCCGTCATACCGACGCACCGGCCGGTGGAGATGACGGTGAGCCAGTCGTCGACGTCGTGGGTGTCCTCGGTCGCGGGCCGGGAGTCCGGCGGCCACAGTTCCGGTGTGGTCGTCCCGGTCCGCCGGTCGATCAGCAGGGTGCGCTCGGCGAGGTCGGCGAGCCGGACGGGGCCGCCGGCGGCGAGCGCGTCGTCGGTGGACACGGCCGCCATACGCCGTTCCAGACCGACGACGGCGGAGTCGAACCGGCGGTCGTCCAGGTCCCGGCGCACCACCGCGAGGTCGCAGGCGCCCTCCGCGAGGCCGGCGGTGGGGGAGTTCAGACGGACCAGGTGCAGATCGGTGGCCGGGTGCGCGGTCGCCCAGCGGCGCTGGAAGGCGGGGGTGTGCCGGCCGAGCGCCGACCAGGCGTAGCCGACGCGCAGGCTGGTGTGGCCCGAGGTGGCCGTGCGGACCAGGTCGTCGGCCTCGGCGAGCACCCGTCGGGCCCGGGCGACCACCCGCAGCCCGGTCGCCGTCGGCGTCACCTCGCGCGAGGTGCGGCGCAACAGCCGTACCCCCAGGGCCCGTTCGAGCGAGGCCAGGGTCCGGGACACGGCCGCCTGGGAGACGCCGAGGGCGATGGCGGCGTCGGTGAACGTGCCCTCGTCGACGATGGCGACGAGACAGCGCAGCTGCCGCAGCTCCAGATCCATGGCTCGTTCCCCGGCTCGTTCCCTGGCCCGATCCCCGACTCGATCCATAACTCCAGCGTATAGATATCTGCCCGGATGCATTTTGCGTATCGGCAGCACAGTCCCACGATCGGAGCATGCGAGCCGCCCCTGCCTCCACCACACCCGCGAGCCCCGACGCGCCCTCGGCCCCCGGCCCGGCCCGGGTAGGGGCGGCCGGTGTGCTCACGATGATCGGCAGCGGTCTGTCCAACCAGACCGGTGCCGCGATCGGTTCCCTCGCCTTCCCCGTCCTGGGTCCGGTCGGGGTCGTCGCGGTCCGCCAGTACGTCGCGGCCGTCGTGCTGACGGCCGTCGGACGGCCGAGGCTGCGCCGTCTCACCTGGTGGCAGTGGCGGCCGGTGCTGGCCCTGGCCGTGGTGTTCGGGACCATGAACCTCTCCCTGTACACCGCCATCGACCGGATCGGCCTCGGCCTCGCGGTGACCCTGGAGTTCCTGGGCCCGCTCACCGTCGCGCTGGCCGGGGCGCGCCGCCGGACCGACGCGGGGTGCGCGGTGGTGGCCGCGGCGGGAGCGGTCACGCTGATGCGCCCGCAGCCCTCCACCGACTACGTGGGCCTGGGGCTCGGTCTGCTCGCCGCGTGCTGCTGGGCCTCGTACATCCTGCTCAACCGGACCGTGGGCCGGCGGGTCCCCGGCGCGCAGGGTTCCGCGGCGGCCTCGCTCGTCTCCGCCGTGACGTTCCTGCCCATCGGTGCCGTCGTGGCCCTGCGCCACCCCCCGACCCTCGCCGCGGTCGGCTGCGCGGTGGCCGCCGGTGTGCTGTCCTCGGCCGTCCCCTACCTGGCCGACCTGCTCACCCTGCGCCGGGTGCCCGCCCAGGCGTTCGGCCTCTTCATGAGCGTCAACCCCCTGCTCGCCGCCCTCGTCGGCCGGACCGTCCTCGGCCAGCGCCTGGGCGTCCTGGAATGGACGGCGATCGCGGCGATCGTGGCGGCCAACGCGACGAGCATGCTGACCCGGGACCGGAGCGGGGACGGGAGCGGGGACGGGAGCCGGGATTGAGGGACCGGCCCCGAACCCCGCCCACCCGGAACGGCACTGCCCGTCGAGCGGCGCCCGCCGCTCTTCAAAGATCATCTTGCATGATCGTTGCACAAGCCGAACCGTGCACGAGTCAGGCAGCCCTTGTGTAAGCGCTACGGACCGCGATGCGGATCTTGGAACCGGCTCCGAGTGTGTACACGTCGACCCCGCCGTTGATCATCATCGACGCGTACAGGTGTCGTAGGGCGTGCATCATCATGTCGCGGGACTTCTCCCCGCGCCGTCCCTTCGCGTTGGGGTCCAGGGGCTTGATGAGGCCGGCCGCCGCCAGGGCAGGCTTCCAGCGGTAGGAGTTGAACCAATTCGACTCGACGGGCGGGAACTTCTCCATGTGCTCGCGCAGGGGGATGGCCACGTCGTCGGTCAGTTAGATCCACCGGTCCTTCGGATGCTCGTCGTCTCCGCCCTTTGGCTCTCCTTGACGAAGGCCCAGACCTCGACCGCAGTCGACGAGTGCCTTGTAGCGGTCGGGAAGCTCGGTGCGGACCTTCTCGGTGTCCTCCCACGTCAGGGTCAGCTCTGCCCGGCCGCCATCTCCCCGCTTCGGCTTGGCGTCCTGCACCGATTTGGCAAGGCATGGATTCTTGGGTATCAGGCTGTCGTCCACGGCCAGGTCAAAGACAGCCCGAAGATTGTCGAAGACCAGGCGCAGCGTGGAACTTTCGAGCAGCCGACGACGGTCGTGCAGCCAGTCCAGCAAAGACGACGCGTTCACGTCCTTTGCGCGCATTTTCCCAACTGCGGTAGGAACGATGTGTAGTTGAAGGTGCGCGGATTCCGTCATCCACTCCGGACCGCATCTTGGTCTCGTGCCGGCGGGCTTCGGCCTCGGTGCGGAACAACTCCGTCTGCTGGATGCCTTCCCGGTCGCCTCTCCGGCTTTCGGGCGTGACTTGTGCCAACGGTCGTACGGCATGGACTTAACTCCTAATTGTCGGGCAGCCTTGACGTTGCCGGTGGAGTTCTCTCGTGTCAGGGTCGTCAGCGACGGTGGAATCGTGTGATGGAATGTTGATCCAGGGATCAGGAAATGTCAAATGTATTATCTGTGGCATTGCGGCATGGGGATCCAGAGTGATGGGGAAGGAACTTGCCCTAGCCGAATCCTCGCTGAGGTATCGGTGAGGGTTCGCTGGTGTCTTTCGAGAGTTCTGCAGAGTCTCAGTAATTTCGCCGCAATCCCTTTTATTTGGCGCGGCTGGAATCTCATGTCACTGTTCGGTGCACCAACCAGTGGGCAATCGCTCGCGTGGTTCTTCCCTGCCCGTTTTCGAGTCTTTCTGGAGTACTCGTGCGTCGAACCACTGCCCGTGCGGCAGAAGCCGCCAGTGACGCGGGGTACCGCCGCCCGCTGATGAGTGCTGAGGAACTGGCCGACTTCCTCGGCGTGCCACTGAACACGGTCTACGTATGGAATCACCGACGTCAGGGTCCGCGAGCCCACAAGGTTGGCCGCTATTTGCGCTACCGCTGGCCGGAGGTGGAGGCATGGCTGGAAGCTCAGGTGGTGGATCGCGCGGTCTGAATAGGGGGAAGCCCGCAGAGGCTTGACGATCCCTGACCGCCGAGAGCGGTCGTAGGCTTCCCCCCCATGAGCTCGGTGCCGGCCTTGGTGCCGGGGGCCTTCGGGGCGTCCCAGGCGTTTGAGCGCGAGGAAGAGCGACGGCTCGACCAGTCCGAGCGACTCCCACAGGCGCGGGGACGACACCCTCGACGACCAGGAGCAGGACGAGACCCAGGGCTTCGGTGTAGTCGTATGACGCCCGGCTCGTAGCGATCTGTCAGCTCGGCAGCGCTCTCGGAGCGTGACAGGGACAGCTTCCAGGACGATGGCATCGACTGCTCAATCGGCCGGCGGAGGTTCGGACTTTTGGCAGCTTGTCGTCCCAGGCCCCCTCATCTACGTGGACACCGAGGCCGACGCCAATGCGAACAACTGGTCGAGTTGGTGACGACGACGCCAAGCAATCGCACGCCTCTGCCACTACCAGCGCTGCGTTCACGCGATCGGGGGGCGACCTCCGCGATGCCGCCCCTGACCACGACCAGGGGCACCGGCGGCTGGAACCCGCGGTCACGGCCTTCGTGGTCGGTGGCGTCCTGGCCGTCGGCGGCTCGTACTCGACCGTGGGCAGGGTCATTAAGCAGGGCCCGTTCCCCGTCGACGGTGTCATCCCGTTCCTCAAGCCGCTGGCCGATCACGGCTGGGCGGTAGGCCTGGCCTCCGCTGTGCTGCTCTACACGCTGCTCAGCCTCGGCACCGGGCGGAACCAGGAAGCTCGACCGCAGACTGGCTGGTGGCTGGTGAGTACGCCGGGTACGGATGTGGCGGAGCGCGCCTGTGCCTCTATATCGGGAGGGCGACAGTACCCGGCGTACAGCCCGACTCGTCTGCCGCCAAGTACCCCTGACCAGCGGAAGTATTGGTCAGGGGCCGTTTTTTTGCCCGATCGGGGGCTTGGCCGGACCCCGGTCCGTACTGGTTCGAACCGGACCGTGCAGCCGCTCGGCCTCGGCGGGGGCGTGCGAAGAACCCGCACGCCGGTGAGGTGTGCGCGAACTCCGCAGTGCGCGTGCGCTTTCGCGGGAAGGCGGATGGCTCCTCCTTCCTAACGTGGACGCGGCGCCTGGTGAGCACCGTGCTCCGGCCGCCTTCGACCGCCCCTGACGAAGGAACTCGAGGTGTTTCGATGACCGTCCTTCCGGAAGCAACCGCCGGGCACGAGGTGTTCGCGCCCGACGATCTGGGGGCCGTGCTGGACAAGGCCGCCCAGGTGGTGGGCGCGGACCGGGTCATCTACCCGGAGGAAGCCGTGGCCGGCGGGCCGCTGTCCACTCCGCTCGGCCCGAATGTCAGTCTGTACCGCTCGCGCACCGTCTTCGGTGTCGTACGCCCGCAGACCGCGGAGGAGGTGCGCCGTGTCGTCGGGCTGTTCGCCGACGGGCGGACCTCGGCCCGGCTGCACACCTTCAGCACCGGCGGCAACTGGGGTCTCGGCTCCCGCGAGCCCGCTCAGGACGGGGCCGTCGTGCTCGATCTGTCCGGGCTCGACCAGATCCGCGACATCGACGTCGCTCAGGGCTGGGCCGTGCTGGAGCCCGGCGTCACCCAGGCCCGGCTCGCCCGCCTTCTGGAGGGCAGCGAGCGCATGCTGAACGTGACGGTGTCCTCCGCGGGCACCAGTGTCGTCGGCAATGCGCTGGACCGCGGTGTGGGGCTGCGCCATCAGCGGGTGGATGATCTGACCGGGCTCGAAGTCGTCCTGCCCAGTGGCGAATTGATCCGCGTGGGATGGTGGCCGGACGCCGATCGCACCACCCCGGTGTACTCCCACGGGCTCGGGCCCTCCCTTGTGCAGTTGTTCGTCCAGTCCAGCCTGGGCGTGATCACCGCGGCCACCGTGCGGCTGCTGCCGCGGCCCGAGGACCTGCGGGTGGTCCGGCTCAACTTCACGCCGGACAAGGTGGAGGCGGCCACCGGGGAGGTGCAGCGCTGGGTGAGCCAGGGGCTGAGCCGTGGCGTGGTGAAGATCTACAACGAGGCCGCGGCCAAGGCCTACGACAGCCCGGCCGGGCAGTACCTGGTCCATGTCTGTGTGGACGGGACCACGGAGGCCGTCGACGCGCTCTGCGGCATCGTGGTCACCGAGGCCGTCAAGTCCGGGCTGTTCACCGCCGTCGCGGACCGCGACGCCCGGGACCCGGACGCCCCCAACCACGACATCGCCGTCCGCGTGGAGCGGGCGTACGCCGGTGATCCGGACCCGACGGACGTGCTGTTCGAGGCCAAGACGGGCCGGCCCGCCGCACGGCTGGACGAGGAGGGCGGCTTTCTGTTCTTCCTTCCGCTGGTGCCGTTCACCGGGCCGGCGCTGGCGCGGGTGGACGAGCTGGTCGAGCAGGTACGCGTGGAGACCGGCATACGCTGCGGGGTCACGCTCAACGCGCTGGGGCCGGACCTCGTCGACTGCGTGGTGACGATGAAGTTCGCACGGGCCGAGGACGAGGCCGAGCGGGCGCACCGGGCGCTGGACCGGCTCCACAAGCTCTTCGTGGCCGAGGGGTTCATCCCCTACCGCCTCGGCATCGAGCACGCCGACTGGGCGGACCGGCTCTCGGCGGGCACCGGCGCGCGGGCCTTCGCCCGGCTGCTGAAGGACGCCGTCGACCCCCACCACGTCATCGCCCCGGGCCGCTACACCTGAGTGCCCGGCCCTCAATTCCCCGCTTGCCCCGCCTGCCGCGCCTTATGCGCCTGCCGAATTGCCGCACCTGCCCCTGACTGCAACACACCGGATGCTGGGAGAGCGCCGTATGACACTGACAGAAGTCCTGGACACCGCCTCCATCACACGCGGGTCGCAGCAGGACTCCCTCACCGCGGAGGGAGTCCTGGCGCGTGCCCGCGCCGTCGCGCCCCGGCTGCGGGAGCGCGCCGAGGACATCGAGAACAACCGGCAGTTGCCACCGGACGTCGTCGAACTGCTGCGCGGGACCGGTGTCTTCCGCATGGCCCTGCCGAAGGCATGGGGCGGGCCCGACCTCGATCCCATGCAGCAGACGGAGGTCGTCGAGGCCCTCGCCACCGGTGACGCCTCCGCAGCCTGGTGCGCCATGATCGGCATGGACACCCCGATCTACGCCGGCTTCCTCGCCGAGGACGTCGCCCGCCGGCTGCTGGCCGACCCGGACGCCGTCACCGCCGGGGCGATCATGCCGATGGGCCGCGCCGAGCGGGTGCCCGGCGGCTACCGGGTCAACGGGCAGTGGCACTTCGGCAGCGGCATCACACACAGCACCTGGGTCGTCGGCGGCGTGCTGGTCACCCGCGGCGGCGAACTCGAGCCCGGCCCGGCCGGGGCGCCCGGCAACTGGCGGATCGTCGTGGCCCCGGTCGAGGACTTCGAGATCCAGGACACCTGGTACACCACCGGCCTGGCCGGCTCCGGCAGCCGTGACTACCGCACGGAGAACCTGTACGTCCCCGAGGAGTACACCTTCAGCTTCGCCACCCCCCGCGTCGAGGGCGCCGCCGGCACCCCGGACGCTGTCCTGCGCAACATGCCCGGTGTGCCGCTCGGGGTCGCCCGCGCCGCGATCGACCACGTCCGCCAGGTGGCCAAGACCCGCATCGACCGCACCACCCAGACTTCCTGGACCGACAGCTACCGCGTCCAGACCACCATCGCGCAGGCCGAGATGGACCTGTCCGCCGCCCGCTACGCCGTCTACGGCAGCCTGCGCGAGCAGTGGGAGATCCTCGAGGCCGGCGACGTACCCACCAGGGACGAGCAGGTGGCCACCGTGCTGGCCCGGGTGGGCGCCTTCCGCACCGCCCGCTCCGTCGTGACCTCCCTCTTCGACCTGGTGGCGACCTCCGCGGTCTACCGGCCCTCGGTGCTCGACCGCTGGCTGCGCGACCTCAACACCATGTGCCAGCACGTCATCGCCCAGGACCAGGTCGTCCAGTCCGCAGGTGCCCATCTGCTGGGTGGCGTTCCGCAGAACGCCTACAGCGTGGGCGTCGTCGCCTGATCCGACGAAGGCCACCGCACCGCACCGCAGCACCCCCCATGTCGCCCGACCCGACGCGGGCCATCGCACCACTCCACACCCCATCGATCACGAGGACCGGCTCTCATGGCTACGTCAACCGAACCACCCGTCATTAACGACGTCACCGACAAACCGACCGCCGGGTCGGCGCCCGCCGAGGCGAACTCCGCCTGGAGTGCCCGTCTTTGGGGCACGCTGATCGTGCTGTGCGGCGCGATGTTCCTGGACGCGCTCGACAACGCGATGGTCGGCATCGCCGTCCCGCCGATCCAGTCCTCCCTGGGCATGTCCACCTCGGCCGTGCAGTGGGTCGTCAGCTCCTATGTACTGGGTTTCGGCGGCTTTCTGCTGCTGGGCGGCCGGATGGCCGACCTGCTCGGCCGGCGCAAGGTGCTGCTGGTCGCAGTCGCCGTGTTCGCGGCCGCCTCGCTGGCCGGCGGGCTTGCGAGCGACGGCGCGCTGGTCATCGCCGCCCGTTTCGTGATGGGCGTCAGCGCGGCCTTCACCGCCCCGGCGGGCCTCGCGATCATCATGTCGACGTTCCCGGAGGGTGCCCAGCGCAACCGGGCCGTCAGCATCTACACCGCGTGCGGCGCGGCCGGCTTCTCCATGGGCCTGGTCTTCGGCGGTCTGCTCACCGAGATCGGCTGGCGCTGGACCTTCCTGCTGCCTGTGCCCGTTGCCCTCGGTGTGCTGTTCGGCGCACTCGCGCTGGTGCCGCGCGACCCCGCCCGCGCCCCGGGCCGGCGCACCTACGACGTGACGGGGGCCGCCTTGGTCACCCTCGCCATGCTGTTGCTGGTGTTCACCATCGTCCAGGCGCCCGAGGCGGGCTGGGGCAGCGCCACCACCATCGGCGGCTTCGTCGTGGCGGCTGCCCTGGTCGCCCTGTTCGTGGGCGTCGAGCAGCGTACCGCCGAGCCGCTGATCCGGCTCGGACTGCTCACCAACCGTGCTCTGATCGGTGCCGCCCTGACGGCTGCGGCCATCCTCGGCACGTACATGAGCTTCCAGTTCGTCGGCGCCCTCTACATGCAGTCGCTGCGCGGCTGGTCCCCGCTGCAGATGGCGCTGGCCTTCCTGCCGTGCGGGCTGCTCATCGCCACCATCGCGCCGCGCGCCGGCAAGCTGGTCGGCCGCTTCGGCCCAGCCTGGATGATCTTCGCTGGGTTCGTCGCCTACACCGCGGCGTACCTGCTGTTCTGGCGGATCGGTACGGCGTCCGATTACGTCGGCGTCATTCTGCCGACCATGCTGCTGATCGGCGTCGCCTTCCCGTTCTCCTTCACCGGCGCCTATGTGCAGGCGACCAGCGGGGTCGACGAGTCCGAGCAGGGCGCTGCCGCGGGCATTTTGCAGACCGGCTACCAGGTCGGTGCCGCGGTGGTGCTGGCCGCGGTGACCGCGACCATGGCGGGCGACGGCTCCTCCGCCGCGGACCGGCTCGACAGCTACCACTCCGGTCTGTACGTCGTCACCGGTATCTCCGCGCTCACCATGCTGTTCGCCCTGGTGTCGGCGGTGCGTGGCGCTGCGCGGCGTCGGGCGGCGGGAGCCGTTGCGCGCTGAGCGCCACGTGTTCCGCGGGAAGTGCCGCGATGGGGCGTCGATCGTCCGCGGCGCCGTCGTGGCCGCCGGTCGCGCGGGTCCGCGCCCGTGCCGAACAGTCGAACAGTTGAACTGCCGAACGAGCCGAAGGAGTACACCGTTGGTGTCCCCGCAGACCACAGGCCGTCAGCCGGTCGCCGAGGTCTCGCTGCTCGCCGGGGGGCCGCTGCCCGAGCCGGGCCCGGCGAATCTGGCCGAGGCCCTGCACCAAGCCGCACGGCGGCGCGGTGACCCGGCGATCTGTCATATCGACGGGTCCGGCAGCGAGTCCTGGAGCAGTTACGGCGAGTTGCTGGACGAGGCCTCGCGGGTGCTGGGCGGTGTGCGCCGGGCCGGGGTACGGCCGGGTGAGCGGGTGCTGCTGCGACTCGGCCGTGAGCGTGAGCTGCTCGCCGCGTTCTGGGCGTGTGTGCTGGGCGGGTTCGTGCCCGTGCCGGTCTCCTCGCAGGGCCCCGGCCCGCTGGAGGCGGCCTGGCACACCCTGCGCGGGCCGTGGATCATCACCGACACGGTCACCGGCGCCCTGCTGCCGGGGCCGGCCGAGGGCCCACGGGCACACTGGATCGGTCCTGTGGATGTCCTCGGCGGCGGACCTGCCGGGCCGGCCGACACCGCGCCGACGCCGGGCGGCGGGCACGACGTCGCCGTGCTCGTCCTGACGGCGGGCAGCACCGGCGCGCCCAAGGCCGTCATGCTCAGTCACGAGAACATCCTGAGCCGTTCGGCGGGCACCGCCCTGGCCAACGGGGTGGGCGAGCGGTGCGTGACCCTCAACTGGATGCCGCTGGACCATGTCAGCGGCCTGGTGATGTTCCATGTCCGGGACGTGGTCGCGGCGGCCACGCAGATCCACGCGGACAAGGAGTGGGTCCTCGCCGACCCGTTGCGCTGGCTGGACTTGATGGACCGGCACCGGGTGAACACCACCTGGGCCGCCAACTCCGCCTTCGACCGGGTCAGTTCGCGAGTGGAGGCGGAGCCGGGGCGGCGCTGGGACCTGAGCTGCGTGGCCTACGTCATGAACGGCGGCGCCCCGGTGAAGGCGCGGACGATCCGGCGTTTCGTGGCGAACCTGGCCCCGCACGGCCTGGCGGCGACCGTGATGCGTCCCGGCTGGGGCATGTCGGAGACGTCCTCGGGCGTCGTCGATCATCGTCTCGACGCCCGGCTGCTCGACGAGGACGCGCGTTACGTGCCGGTCGGCGTGCCCCATCCCGGGGTCGCCGTACGGGTGGTCGACGAGAACGATCGCGTGCTGCCCACGGGCAGCCTCGGCCATCTGCAGGTCAGCGGCCCGACGGTCAGTCGTGGGTACGCGGGAGCCGAGGAGCTGACCCGGCGTGCGTTCACCGCGGACGGCTGGTTCAGGACAGGTGACATGGCCGTCGTCGAGGACGGGGCGCTCACCGTCACCGGCAGCGTCGACGACCTGGTCCGGCAGGGCGGACTGCTCTGCCACGGCCACGAGATCGAGCTGCTCGTAGAGGAACTGGACGGCATCGTGGCCTCGTCGGCCGTGGCGTGCACGGTGGAGGGCGGCGAGCTGGCCGTCTTCTGCGCACTATCCGACGGCACCGACACCGGCGCGGCCGTACGGAGTGTCCGGGCGGCCGTCGGCGCGCGGTTCGGCCTGGCCGTCGACCACGTCGTACCGCTCGACCCGGCGGACATCCCCCGCACCCCCACCGGCAAGCCCAAGCGCGCTCAACTGCGTGCTCTTCTCGAGGAGTCCACACCGACATGCAGCTGATCCACCATCACCACGCCCTGGACGCGACCACGACCGCCGACGCCCTCCGGGAACTGTCCGACCGCCAGGAGATCGTCGACGCCCTGCACCGGTTCGCGCTGGGCCGCGACCTGAAGGACACGGCCCTGTTCCGCTCGGCGTTCACCCCCGACGCCGAGTTCGACTTCCGGCCCGTCGGCGCCCGGATCGGCCTGGAGTTCCCGCCGATGCACGGGGTGGACACGATCGCGGCGCACGTTCTCGCCCCGGACGTGGACCTCGACACCTCCCACACGGTGAGCAACTGCCGGGTGCGGCAGGACGGGGACGTGGCCGGGCTGACCGCGCTGGTGGAGGCACAGCACCTGCCCGGCGCCGACCACAGCCGGCACCTCCTGCTGAAGAACCTGTACGACGTCGACCTGGTCCGCGACGACCGGCGCTGGCTGATGCGGCGGGTCCGGGTCGCCAATCTCTGGTTCACGGGCGACCCGCAGGTGATCCTCGGCCGCTGACGGCCACCCCGGACAGACGGAAGGAGCACGTACGTTGACCACCGAGAAGGCCGAAACCGCCGTATTGCGCGAGGAGGTACGCGCGCTGGCGGACGGGCCCAACTTCGCGGCGCTCACCACGCTGATGCCGGACGGCATCCCGCAGACGCAGATCGTGTGGGTGGCCGCCGACGGCGACCACCTCCTCGTCAACAGCGAGGTGGGGCGGCAGAAGGTGCGCAACCTGCGCCGCGACCCGCGGGCCACGCTCATGATCTGGCAGCGGGACAACCCCTACCGGTACGTGGAGGTCCGCGGCGGGGTGGTGGGCGGGACGACGGGCGCCGCGGCCCGCGACCACATCGACGAACTCGCCCTGAAGTACACCGGACGCCCCTACCCGCCCGAGGACATCGGCTCACCCCGTGTCATCCTGCGGATCGCGCCCCGGAGACAGTATGTGTGGGGCCACTGATCCCGCCGTACCGCCCGGCGAGACGGGAGCGGTACCAGTCGGCGTCCGCGGCGAAGTCGTCGGCGAAGCTGGTGCCGGGCTCGGTGTCCAGCAGCCGCCACAGCCGGGAGCTGTCGTACCAGTGATCCACCGTCAGCAGCGACAGACGCCGCTGCCAGCCGGGGTCCTGTTCCGTGCCGGGCCAGGCAAGGGCCTGCGCGTACGACACCTCGCCGGCCGGGAGCGGCAGACCGACGGCCCGGGCGGCGGCGGTGAACAGTTCCTTCCCGGTGACCGGTTCGGAGCGGGCGGCGGTCAGTACCTCGCCGCGCGGGAGGCTCGGGCGCAGGGCGAGGGCGGTGATCACGCGGGCCAGGTCACGGACGCCGATCACCGACATACGGGCCCGGCCGCCGTCCACCCAGTGCGGCAGCTCCGTCATGAATCGCGCCAGGGCCGGCACCACCCACAGGTCGTCACGGCCGTAGACCAGATGTGGGCGCAGGACCAGCCCGCCCGCCGCCAGCACCCGTTCCTCGCCGGCGAGGCGGGTGATGCTGGTCGGGGAGCTTGGGCCGAGCGGCAACTCCTCTTCCGCCGCGCCCCGATGGGCGCCGTCGCGGTACACCGCCGTGGTGCCGAGCTGGATCAACCGCTGTACGGTGCCGCTGCGTTCGGCCTCGGCGAGCAGCGCCGCGGTGCCGGTGTCGTTGACCGCGCGGCACTGCTCGAGGCTGCCGCCGATCCGCGAGGCCAGGTGCAGCACCGTGTCGACGCCGTCGCACAGGCCGTGCAGGGACGCCGGGTCGCTCAGGCTGCCGCGGCGGACCTCCACCGGGTCGGCGCCGGGCAGCCCAGGCCGGGAGCGGTGGACGAGCAGCCGCAGCGCCGGCCGGGCCGGACGGGGGCCGCCGGCCGTGCCGGACGCGAGCAGCCCGGTCACCCTGGCGCCGATGAAACCGGTGGCACCGGTGATCAGAATGCGGCTCGGTCTCATGTGGTCATCCTTGTGGGGAGCAGCGGGCATACTTTTTCGGCCACGTCCGTCAAGTCGGTGGCCCGATCGAAGAAAGAGCGTTCGGCGGTGAAATTCCGATGAGAACGCGGATTACCAGGGAGGGAACAGACCGAGTGATGGTCCATGACGCTGATGGAATGCAGCCTTCCGATAGCTTGAATTCATGACGCAACAAAGCCTTCTTGCAGGCAAGTGCGCCTTTATCAGTGGGGCGGGGACCGGCATCGGAACGGCGGCCGCACGCCTGTTCTGTCGCGAGGGCGCGACGGTCATGCTGGTCGGCCGCCAGGGGGACAGACTGGACGCACTCACCCGCGAATTGCAGGAGGAGGGGTACGCGGCCGAGTACCTGACGGCCGACGTCGCGCACAGCGGCGAGGTGGCCGACGCGGTGGACCGTACGCTCGCCGCCTTCGGGCGACTGGATGTCGCCTTCAACATCAACGGCCCCGCGGCCGTGCACACCGCCCTGCATGTGATGGCGGACGAGCTCTACGACCTGGTCATGGACGCCAATGTGCGCGGGGTGTGGAACTGCATGCGGCACCAGATCCGCGCGATGCTGCCGCACGGCGGCGCCATCGTGAACGCCGCCAGCCCCGGGCAACCGGCCGCCGCCCCCGCGCCGGCGGTCGCCAGGGCCGCCGACCACGCCGTGCTCGGGCTGACCACGGCGGCGGCGGCCGAGTACGCCTCGCGTGACATCCGTATCAACGCGATCGTCCCCGGCTCGATGCGCGGTGAGATGCTCGACGACTGGCTCCAGCAGGGCGGTGGCGCCAACGAGTTGCTGCGTGGCGCCGAGGACCTGCTGCGCGGCGCGGCTTCGTCGTCGCCGCGGACCGCGGACCCGATGGAGATCGCCGAGACGGCGGCCTGGCTGCTGAGCGACCGGGCCGCCGCCGTCGCCGGTGTCACTGTGCACGCGGACTCCGGCCGGACGATCCGCTGACCGGGCCTCGGAACGGCTCGTGACGTCGACCGGATCCTGAAGGAGACGATTGCGCCGCCGGCGGTCACCGGTACGCCGACTCCCCGGTGGGCCCGGGCCGCCGGGGAGTTCGCCGTACCGTGCGCGGCAGGCGGCACTATCTGCCGGCTGACCCGGCGAACCGGATCACGAAGGCGAGCTGCTCGTGCTGGTGGCCGGTGACGCTGACCGAGGTGGTGCCGTCCTCGGCGGTGAAGGTGTGGGCCTCGATCCAGGTCGGGACGCCGAACTCGACGTACCGGGAGAACTTCATCTCGGACGAGGACGGGGTGAACCCGCTCGACGGGACGAGGAGGTTCGCGGCCTGCTGGGCCGCCTCGACCAGGACCATCGCCGGGATGTGGTCGTTGACCCGGTCGAAGAAGAGGTCGTTGGCCGGGTCGGCCCGCAGCTGCCAGCGGCCGGGCCGGTCGGCGGGGGCGAGGACCACGTCGGCCCGGGTGCGACGGACCGTCGGCGGGTCCACCGGCTCGGGCAGCGCGGCCGCGACTTCCGGAGCGTCGGAGGTGGTCATGGCCCCGCGTATGCGCGCGTAGGCGGCGGGCGAGGTGATGTTGAACCGGATGGAGCCGGAGCCGACCGGGCGGTCCCCCACCTTTATGGTCATGTCCATGTCGACATTGGAGGGCACTGCACCCCGTCTCCGCAGCGCGATGACGTGCACGTCCAGGGTGACCCCCGTGGGGACCGTCGCGCGCGTCAGCAGCGCCGCGTCCAGTCGGTGGCACAGTTCCCACATCACGAAGTGGTGCCGCAGCGGGACCCCCAGTTCCGCGTGCGAGACGAGCAGGGTGGTCTGCCGGATCGACTCCAGGACGAGCGAGGCCGTGTAGCGGCCGTCCGCCGCGAAGAGCCGGTGAGCCGAGGGCCAGCGTGTGGAAATCGTGAAGTGTGTGTCGTCACGGCGTGTGAGTTGTGTGGGGATCACGTCGTCCAGGTGTGCCCTGTGTACGAGCGTCCGATCCACCGGCAGGGCCGGCGGGTTTAACGGTTCTGCCGCTGTGAGCTCCGGGAATGCGGTGCGAAGCGTGCTCTGCTGGATGTCCCGGACGCTTGAAGCCATATCACTCAAGGTCATTGCCTTCTTCCTTCGTCGGTGAAGGTGCATGCCGAGTGGGGGTATGGCTGTTTCCCCCCGCGGTCGGTAAGGTACAGGCATGCGGGTTTGTTTTTCAATGGATTGAGAAGGCGAGCCCGCCGGAGCACGCAGCGGGAGCCGTCCCCCCGGGCGGTCCGAGAAAGTGAGGAGGCCGCGTGGCGCGACAGGATCGTGCGGTCAGGACCAGGCAAGTGATCCTGGATGCAGCAGGAGAGGTTTTCGCGGAACACGGTTACGCGGGAGCCACGATTTTGGATGTGTACCGCCGGTGCGGGGTGACGAAGGGGGCCTTCTACTTCCACTTCGCCTCCAAGGTGGAACTCGCGCAGGCCGTGCTGGACGAGCAGGTCGGCAGTCAGATGGGCTATCTGGAGGTGCCGCCCGCCGAGCGCAGGGTCAAGCTCCAGGACGTGCTCGACCTGGGGCTGCTCGTGGCGCACCGGCTGACCTTCGACCGGATGCTGCAGGGCAGCATCAGGCTGGCGGTGGACCAGGTGCACGAGATCGACCGCCGGGTGCCGTACCAGGCCTGGATCGACGCGCACGTGGCGATCCTGTCCGAGGCTCGGGAGCAGGGCGAGTTGCTGCCCGACATCGATATCCACGACTGCGCACAGATGTTCGTCGGCGCGTTCAGTGGAGTGCAGCTGATGTCCGAGGTGATGAGCGACCGCGCCGACGTGGAGGAACGGGCCGCCGTGCTCTACCGGCAACTGGCCCGCTCGATCGCGACGCCGGAGACCTACGACCAGTTGGACATCGAGGTGGGCCGCGGCAAACGGATGATGGAGAAGGCGGAAGAGGTGGCGCGGGAGCGGGCGGCCGGATGACGGAGGCCGCCGGGGGCGGGGGGCCGCCCGGCGGGGCGGCGGTTCCTCGGGAGCGTCATGGGTGTGTGCGTCGGGGCGGGGGACCCGGCGTACGGGCGGGCGGCGAAGGGATGGGTACCCGGCGTACCCGCCCTTGGCGCCCTTCCGGGTGGCGGGTGGTCAGCGGACCGGGGTGAGGGCCAGGGCTCGCAGGGCCGCTTGTGTGACCTGTGCGGCGGTGCGGCCCAGGGTCGGTACGGTCGCCCCGGCGACCTCGCGGTACAACGGGGCGCGCCGTGCCGCCAGTTCGCGCAGCCGGGTGGCGGTGTCGCCGGTGAGCAGCGGACGGCCCGTGAGGCCGTCGCCGCGGCCCAGCACCTCGTGGGCCTCGGCGTCGACATGGACGACCGGTCCGCCCGCCAGCAGTTCGCGGGTGCCCGAGTCGAGGACGGCGCCGCCGCCCAGCGCGAGTACGCCGTCGTGCTCGGCGAGCGCGGTGCGTACGGCTGCTCTCTCCAGCTCGCGGAAGCGGGGCTCGCCGTGCGCCGCGAAGATCTCCGCGATCGACTGTCCGGCGGTGCGCGCGATGTCCTCGTCGGTGTCGCGGAACCCGACCCGCAGCAGCTCTGCCATCAGCCGCCCCACCGTGGACTTGCCGGCCCCCGGCAGGCCGATCAGAACGGCGACCGGCCTCATGAGGGCTCCCTGACGGTGGTGGTGTCGGGCGATGGGTGGGCGGGGCCGGTCGGCGGGCATGGGGCCTCCTCGCGTGGGTCGGGTGCGTCGGGTCGGGATGCTCGGGTCCGGGTGGTGGCACGGCGCGTCGGGCGGGGCCGGGCGGCGGTCCTCGATCGTGCGGGCCGGTGGGCGGGTCGAGGGGCGCGACCTGACATAAGGGCCCCTGTCATCGCACTTTCCAATACGCCTTGCAAACCCGCATGCGGGTTTGTTTACCCTGGTCGGGTTCCGGCCAGACGTCGGGGCCCGGGCTCACCGACCACGGAGAAGCCACATGATCAAGCTCGATGACATCCGCCGGCACGCGGCCGCCCGCCCGGACGCGATCGCCCTCGTCGACGGACCGACGCGCCTGTCCTGGGCGGCATTCGCCGACGCGGTCGACCGGTTCGCGGCCGGGCTCTCGGCCCGGCTGCCCGAAACCCGTCCGGCTCGCGCGGTGTTCCTGTCCGGCCCCCGCTGGGAGCTCGCGGTCGCCCTGGCCGCGTGCGCGACCCTCGGCATCCCCTGCACGGGACTCGACCCGCAGGAAGACCCCAGCCGGCTCGAAGCCGTTCTCGGCCTGCTCGACCCGTGCGCGGTGTTCGTCACAGCGGAGTACCGGCCGCTGCTGGCCGAGCGTACGTGGCCGGCCAGGTCCCGGGCGCTGGAGATCGCACTGGACGGGCCGGCCGAGGGCGACCTCGGGGAGCCGGCCGCGGACGCGGCGGTGTCCGAAGGGCGGGCGCGGGATGCGGGGACGCGCCCCGAGCCGCCGCTCGCCCCGCCTGCCGAGGTGTCGACCGCGCCGGACTCCCGGCCGCCGAACGCCCCCCGGCCCGACGCACCCGTGTCCTGCCACCGCCTGATGCGCACCGGACCCTCGCGGCGGCTCCCCGAACCCCTGCATGGAGAGTCCCTCCGGCTCGTGCCCGGCGCGCGGGGGCCGCGGATCGCGGTACGGCGGATGGCGGCCGAGGGGCGTGGGCTCGTCGACCTGGTCGACGAGTTCGGGTTCGAACCCGGGGACGTCCATCTGGTGGCCGCGCCGCTGTGGCAGTCGCTGTCACTGCAGATGGCGCACACGCTGCTCGCGGTCGGTGCCACCGTGGTGCTGGACGACACCCAGGACCCGGAGACGGTTGCCGTGCTCGCCGCCGGCGAAGGCGCCACGACCGCGGTGATCGCCCCGGATGTGCTGGGCCGGCTGCTGGCCCACCCCGCCGCCGCCATGCTGGCGCACAGCGGGCGGCTGCGGTGCGTGATCACGCCTGGACGGCACCTGGGCCGCTGGACGGTCAACGCGGCCTGGGAGCGGCTGGGCCCCGTGCTGCACCTCGCGTACGGCACGCCCGAGGCCGGACTGAGCATGATCCTCACCCCGGAGGAGGCGCAGGTCACCCGGGCGCGCACCGGGCGGGCGGTGCTCGGCACCACGGTCGCCGTGCTGGACGGCAGCGGAGCCGTGCTGCCCGCCGGACGCCCCGGCCGTGTCGCCGTCGCCGGACACCATGTGATGGACGGCTACCTCGACGGCGAGGACGCCTTCGTCACCCTCGACGCAGGTACGGGTGAGCAGCGCTTCTTCGTCACCGACGACCTGGGCGTCCTGGACGAGCGGGGCCGGCTCACGCTGGTCGGTCGCCGTTCGGGGGTGACCCGGCCGGTTCGCGACCGCGCCGTCGACGCCGCGCTGTTCCGGCTGGAGGCGGACCTGCTCAATCTGCCCTGCCTGCGCGACACCGCCGTGGTCCGGGTCGATCTGCCCGCGCTCGGCGTCGCCCTGGTCGTGCCGTTCATCGCCGTCGCAGTAGGGCGCGAGGCCACGGGTTACAGGGCGTTGCGGACCGCCTGCGCCCGTCGTGTGCCGTCCATTCCGGCGCATGTGATCGCCGTCGACCACATCCCGTACAGCCCCACCGGCCGGATCCGTACGGCGGAGTTGCTGGAGGCGGTCCTGCCGATCATCTCCCTCAACCTCCAGCTGGAGCAGAGCGCACGACAGGAGATCTCCGCATGACCGGCGCCGGAAGGACCGACAGCGGGATGACCGACAGCGACCTCGACAGTGACTTCTTCGCCCTTGAGGCGGAGCTGCTGGAACTGGCCTGTGTGCGGGAGTGCGCCCTCGTCCTCACCGAACTTCCCGAGCTGGGCGGCGCGGTCGTGGTGGCGTTCGTCCCGCTCGCCGCGGAGCAGGAGATGGCCGGGCGGCGTGCCGTGCTCGCGGCCTGCCAGCGCAATCTGCCCGATCTGTACGCCCATGCCGTGGCCGTCGACGAGATGCCGCGCACCGTCGAAGGGGCCGTGCGCGAGGGGGAGCTGCTGGATGCCGTGCTGCCGCAGATCGCCCGGGACCTGATGTCGCCCGCCGTGATGTCCGACTGATCGGCTCAACGGGGTGGCTTCCGCGTAGGCGAAAATATACAGGCAGGCTGGTATGTTATTGCATCTCGGGGAGAGCGAGTCGTAGAAAGGGGTCGTGTTGTGCAGTTCCAGCAGTTGCGGGCCTTCCGTGAGGTGGCGGCGGAGTTGAGTTTCACGCGCGCCGCCAGGAACCTCCACTACGCCCAGTCGACCGTGACCGCACAGATCAAGAACCTCGAAGAGGCCTTCGGCGCTGAGCTGTTCGACCGCAGCCGGCGCCGACTGGCGCTGACCGAAGCGGGGGAGCTGCTGCTGCCGCACGCCGAACGGATCATCGAGATCGCCGAGGCGGCCCGTCGCGAGGTCGGGCGGGTCGCCGTACGGGCGCAACGCCCCCACGACCGCCGGGTGCGTCCGGCGGCCTCGCGCACCCTGCTCTGAGTGCCGCCTCTCGCCGAGCACCCGTGACGGCCGGTCCCTTCGGGGCCCGGCCGTCACACGTGTACGGAAGCGAGGGCCGGGGGCCCGCACGGGGGCGTAACCGGGGCGCGTTATTCCGCAAGAGCCCGTGCGCGGGACGGCAAGCGGGGAATCGGCCCCGTTCCTACAGTCGCTGACAGCGGATCCCGTCCGGTCGCTTTGGGACATCCGCGTTCGTTCCCGCTCTACACCCGGAGAGGACCAACCATGGGTCAGGCCCCAGCAGCGGACCAGCCGACGGGTGCCGTCGACGCCCCGAGCGACCTGCGCGCCGTCATGCGCCACTTCGCCACCGGGGTCTGCGTGGTCAGTACGCACCGACAGGAACAGGACAGCCGTCGGCACAGCGCGGTCACCGTCAACTCCCTCACCTCCGTGTCGCTCGAGCCGCCGCTGGTGTCGCTCGGCTTCCGCAGCGACTCCGGCTTCCTCACCGACCTGATGGAGGCCCGGGTCTGGGGCATCTCCATCCTCGACGGCGAATCGGAGGACCTCGCCCGGCTCTTCGCCCGCCCACGCGCCGAGCGCGATCGTCTCGTGCACACCCGGCCCAGCGAACTCGGCGTCCACACCGGCACGTTGCTCTTCGACGCCGCCGGCTGGATGGAGTGCCGCTACCGCGACCACATGGTGGCCGGCGACCACGTCATGGTGATCGGCGAGGTCGTCGGGCTCGGCGTCCGCGGCACCCGCTCCCCGCTCATCTTCCTGCAGGGCGGCTTCCACCGCTTCGAGCCCCCGCAGTCATGAGAGCACTCCGCCCACCAGCCGTCCGCATACCGATAGGTGACTGACTCATGCCCTCTGGAATATCGATCGGCGTCGTCGGCGGCGGCGCGGCTGCCGTCTGCCTGATCGACGCGTTGGCCCGCAGCGGGGGCGACCCGGGCACCCTCACCCTGTTCGAGCCGTCGCCCCATCTGTGGCGCGGCCGGGCCTACCAGGTCGACACCGACACGCTGCGGGTGAACGCCACCCCCGACGACATGTCGGTGCGCGCGGGGGACCTCGGCCACTTCGAGCGCTGGCTGCAGGCCCGCGACCGCGTCACCGGAGTCTCGCAGGGCGTCGACCGGCTCTCCGGGGCCCGGTTCGCCCCCCGCCCGGTCTACGGCGAGTACCTGGAGGAGTCCGCATACGCGGCCCTCGGCGAACTGCGGCGGGGCGGCTGGCGCGTCGACATCATCGGCGAGGCCGTCACCTCCGCCTCCCGCCTGCCCAACCAGGTGCGGCTGAGCACCGGCGGGCAGTCCCGGGCCTTCGACTACGTCGTGCTCTCCGTCGGCGGCGACAGCCCCAAGGACGTCTACGGCCTCGCCGGCACGCCCGGCTTCGTCGGCGACCCCTATCCGGTCTCCGGCACGCTCGCGGACATCGGCGAGAACGAGCACGTCGCCGTCATCGGCAGCGGCCTGACCGCCGTCGACATCGTGCTGTCGCTGGCCGCGCGCGGCCACCAGGGCCCGATCAGCCTGCTCTCGCGCCGCGGTGTGCTGCCCGGAGTACGGCAGCGGCCCGTCCACTTCGAGCTGCGCCATCTGACACCGGAGCGCGTTCACACCACTGCCCGGGGGCGGCGCGAGCTCGCCATCGAGGACATCGCGGCGGTCCTGCGCGCCGAGTTCCGCGACGCCGGGGCCGACCTCGACGCCGTCGTCCAGGAGATCCTCCGCGTCGACCTGGAGGACCCGGTCGACCGGCTGCGCCGCCAGATCGACGAGGTCGACTCGCCGCAGATGGGTCTGCGCATCCTGCAGCGCGCCGTGCCGGAGACCGGCCCCGACGTCTGGCCGCTGCTGCGCGAGAAGGACAAGATCCAGATCCTGCGCGCCCACTACCGCACCATCATGAGCCTGTGCTGCCCGATGCCGCCGAGCAGCGCAGCCGTCCTGCTCGACCTGGTCGAGACGGGGCAGCTGGAGATGTTCTCCGGCGTGCTCGACATCACCCCCGCCGACGAGGGCGGCTTCGACGTCGTCGCCGCCGACGGCACCGAGCTGTGCGCCGACCGGGTGATCAGCGCCGTCAACGCCTCCGAGGGGCGCATCCCCACCAGCGCGCTGTCCCTGGTCACCTCGCTGATCCGGGCCCGCGCGGTCAGCCGCCACCCGCACGGCGGACTCCAGCTGGCCCGCGCCACCAGCCGGCTCACCAGCAACGGCCGGCCCGACCCGCGGCTGTACGGCCTGGGCAACATCGCCGCGGGCGCTCTGTTCTTCACCTTCGGGATCCCGTCCCTCGTCGACCGCAGTCAGGACATCGTGGCCGCGATCCTCGAACACGCGGCGACGGTGAACGCGGCGCTCCGCGAGAGCACCCCCGTCGCCGCCTGACGGCCGCGCCGACAGCACCGCGACGGGGCATCGATCGTCCGCGGCGCCGTCGTGGCCGGTCGCGCCCGCGTGGCGGAACCGCACATCGATACCGCACAGCACATCGATACCGCACAGCGCATCGACTACCGCCCCGCGCCCCCTTTCGCCCACCCAGGAAGGAACCATCGCGCATGAGCGTCACCGCCACCGAGCCCCGTCCCGCCCACCTCGCCGACACCGCCACCGGGCTGCCCATCCCCGGGGAGCCGCACTTCGCCACGCACGACGAGACCCGCAGGCACCGCAAGCAGCGGCTGGCCGCCGCCCTGAGACTGTTCGGCAAGTACGGTTTCGGCGAAGGCATATCCGGCCACATATCCGTACGCGACCCCGAGCACGAGGACCGCTTCTGGGTCAATCCCTTCGGCGTCTCCTTCAACCGGGTCCGCGTCGCCGACCTGATCTGCGTCGACTCCACCGGACGCGTCGTCAGCGGCCACCACCCGGTCAACCCCAGCGCCTTCGTCATCCACTCGCAGATCCACGAACTGCACCCCGGCGCCACGGCCGCCGCCCACGCCCACACCCCGCACTCCCGGGCGCTGGGTGCCCTCGGCCGGCTCCTGGAGCCCATCGACCAGGAGTCCGCCGCGTTCTACGGACGCCAGGTGCTCTACGGCGACTACGAGGGCCCCTCGGTCTCCCTCGGCCAGGGCCGCGACATCGCCGAGCGGCTCGGCGACAACCAGGCCATCCTGCTGCGCCACCACGGCCTGATCACGGTCGGCGGCTCCCTGGACGAGGCCGTGCACTGGTTCCTCACCTACGACAGCTGCGCCCAGGTACAGCTGCTCGCCCTGGCCGCGGGCACCCCGCAGACCTTCACGCACGAACAGGCCCTGGCCGCCCGTGAGGGCTTCGGCGACGAGCAGCTGGGCTGGTTCAGTTTCCAGCTGCTGTGGGACGAGATCACCGCCGAGCAGCCCGACCTGCTCGAGGAGTAGGGCGTGTCCCCCACTCCCGACCCCGCACGCCCGCGGTCCGGTCCGGCCGGTCCTTCCCTCCGTACGAGATCGAGGCCTCACCCGTATGCACGCTGAGCACACCGTGATGTCCCCGGATTCCTGGCGCCGGCTGCCGGCCGCGCAACAGCCCGACTGGCCCGATCCCGAAGCCCTGCGCGCGGTCGTCGCAGAGCTGTCCGACTATCCGCCGCTCGTCTTCGCCGGCGAGTGCGACCAACTGCGCAGCCGGCTCGCCCAGGTCACCCGCGGCGAGGCGTTCGTCCTGCAGGGCGGCGACTGCGCGGAGACCTTCCGCGAGGTCACCGCCGAGAAGGTCCGCGACAAGATCAAGACTCTGCTGCAGATGGCCGCGGTCCTCACCTACGCCACCTCGGTGCCGGTGGTGAAGATCGGCCGTATCGCCGGCCAGTACTCCAAGCCCCGCTCCAAGCCCACCGAGGTGCGCGGCGGCGTCGAACTGCCCGTCTACCGGGGAGACTCGGTCAACGGCCTGGAGTTCACCCCCGAGTCCCGCCGGCCCGACCCCGAGCGGCTGAAGCGGATGTACCACGCCTCCGCCGCCACCCTGAACCTGATCCGCGCCTTCATCACCGGCGGCTACGCCGACCTGCGCCAGGTCCACGAGTGGAACCGGGACTTCGTCGCCAGCTCACCGATCGGCGAGCGGTACGAGGATCTCGCCGGGGCCATCGACGACGCGCTGACCTTCCTCGCCGCCTGCGGAGCGGACCCCGGCGAGTTCCACTCCGCCGAGTTCTACTCCAGCCACGAGGCGCTGCTGCTCGACTACGAGGCGGCGTTCACCCGCACGGACTCGCGCACCGCGCTGCCGTACGACGTGTCCGCGCACATGATCTGGATCGGCGAGCGGACCCGCCGGCTCGACGGCGCGCACGTCGAGTTCGCGGCCCGGGTGCGCAACCCGATCGGCGTCAAGCTCGGCCCCGGCGTCAGCGCCGACGAGGCGCTGGCCCTCATCGACCGGCTCGACCCGGCGCGCGAACCGGGACGGCTGACCTTCATCACCCGCATGGGCCACGACAAGGTGCGGGACGTGCTGCCCGGTCTCGTCGAGAAGGTCACCGCCTCCGGCGCCCAGGTCGTCTGGTTGTGCGACCCCATGCACGGCAACACCTTCGAGGCGCCCAGCGGGCACAAGACCCGCCGCTTCGACGACGTCCTGGACGAGGTCCGCGGCTTCTTCGAGGTACACCGTGCCCTGGCCACCCACCCCGGCGGCATCCACATCGAGCTGACCGGCGAGGACGTCACGGAGTGCGTCGGCGGCGGTGACCACGTGGCCGTCAGCGACCTGCACCAGCGCTACCGCACAGCCTGCGACCCCCGCCTCAACCGCTATCAGTCCCTCGACCTCGCCTTCCAGGTCGCCGAGCTCTACCGCGAGCGCACCACATCCGTCCACCAGCCCGGCCCCCGGATCGCCTCCGTGGCCTGAGCCGTCACGATCCGTACCACCGAACGAGGAGGGTGCCATGACGATGCGAGCAGTGCGCGGCGCGGTCCAGCTGGAGCGCGACGACCGGACCCATCTGCGCCACAGCGTGAAGACCCTGTTCCAGCAGATGCTCGACGCCAACGGACTCGTCCACGACGACCTGGTGAGCGTCATCTTCACCGCCACGCCCGACCTGCACAGCGACTTCCCAGCCGTCGCCGTGCGTGAACTGGGCCTGGCCGACGTGCCGTTGATGTGCGCGCAGGAACTCGACATCGAAGGGGCGCTGCCCCGGGTGGTCAGGATCCTCGCGCACGCCGACACCGAGCGGCCCAAGCCCGAGATCCAGCACGTCTACCTCGGGGGCGCCGCCGCACTGCGCCGGGACCTCGCCACGGCCGTACAGGACCCGGCGTGATCCGCACCGCCGCGGTGGTGGGCACCGGCCTGATCGGCACCTCCATCGCGCTGGCCCTGACGCGGCACGGTGTGACCGTGTACCTGACCGACACCGACGAGTCCACGGCCCGTACCGCCGCGGCGCTCGGCGCCGGACTGGTCGGCCCCCCGCCCGGGCCGGCCGACATCGCGGTGCTCGCCGTACCGCCGCGCCGGGTCGGCGCGGTGCTCGCCGAGCAGCAGGCGCGCCGGCTCGCCCACGCCTACACAGACGTGGCGAGCGTGAAGGGCCGGCCGGAGCGGGGGGCCGCCGCGCACGGCACGGACCCCTCGGCCTTCGTCGGAGGCCATCCCATGGCCGGGCGGGAGCGCTCCGGGCCGCTGGCCGCCTGCGCCACGCTGTTCGAGGAGCGGACCTGGGTGCTCAGCCCGTCCGCAGACACGACACGCGAGACGCTCAACAGGGCACTGGAGCTGGTCGCGTCGTGCGGTGCGATTCCCGTCCTCATGGACAGCGAGGCGCACGACCGGGCGGTCGCCGCGGTCTCCCACGCCCCGCACGTCGTGGCCGCGCTGGTGGCGGCCCGGCTGCAGCACCTGTCCGCCGACGCGGTACGGCTCGCGGGGCAGGGGGTGCGGGACGTGACCCGGATCGCCGAGGGCGACGTACGGCTGTGGGGCGACATCCTGGAGGCCAACGCGAGGGCCGTCGCCGATGTGCTGGCCGACCTCGCCGCGGACCTCGACGTCACCGTCGCCGCGCTGCGGGGGCTGGCCGCCGTCGACGCCGACGAGCGCGCACAGGGCACCACCCTGCTGGCCGACCTGCTCACCCGGGGGCTCGCCGGGCGCGCGGCGATCGCGGGCAAGCACGGTGCCTCCGACGTCGGCTGTGTGCCGGTACGGATCCTGATCGGCGACCAGCCGGGCGAGCTGGCGCGGCTGCTGGGCGCCGCCTCCGAACTCGACGTCAACATCGAGGACATGTCCATCGACCACTCGCCGGGCAAACCCAGCGGCCTGGTCGAGCTGATGGTCGCCCCCACCGCAGCCCCGGGCATGGTCCAGCGGCTGAAGGACTGCGGCTGGCGGGTCCAGCGGTTCGGGGCACCCGCCGCCCACACCCCGTCCCGGCCCGCGGTGGTCCGCGACCGGACGGGCGTGCGCACGGCGGCGTGAGCACGTCACCGAGATGACGGAGCACCCGTCGAAAGACCGGCGCCCATCGAGAGAACGGCTCCCACCAGAGGAACGGCCCCGACCGAAGGAACTGCATTGTCTGCTTTGCGATGGCTCACCGCCGGCGAGTCGCACGGGCCGGCCCTGGTCGCTGTGCTCGAGGGGTTGCCGGCCGGCGTCCGGACCTCCACCGAACAGGTCGCCGAAGCGCTCGCCCGCCGACGGCTGGGGTACGGGCGGGGTGCCCGGATGAAGTTCGAGCGCGACGAGGTGGACTTCGTCGGCGGGGTGCGGCACGGTCGCACCCTCGGCAGCCCGGTCGCCGTCCGCGTCGGCAACAGCGAGTGGCCGAAGTGGGAGAACGTGATGGCCGCCGACCCGGTGCCCGCCGCCGTACTGGCGGGCCAGGCCCGCAACGACCCACTCACCCGCCCCCGCCCCGGCCACGCGGACCTGGCCGGCATGCAGAAGTACGGCTTCGACGACGCCCGGCCCGTTCTCGAGCGGGCCAGCGCCCGGGAGACCGCGGCCCGGGTCGCGCTGGGCAGCGTCGCCGAGGCCTTCCTGGCACAGGCGTACGGGATCCGGCTGGTCAGCCATGTCGTGGCGCTCGGCGGACAGCGACCCGGCTCGCCCGCGCTGCCCGGTCCCGAGGACACCGGGCGGCTCGACGCCGACCCCGTACGCTGCTACGACGCCGTCGCGTCGGCCGCCATGGTCGCCGAGGTCGATCGGGCGCGGCGGGCCGGGGACACCCTCGGTGGTGTCGTCGAGGTCCTGGTCCATGGCCTTCCGCCGGGTCTCGGCTCGCATGTGCACTGGGACCGGCGGCTGGACGCCCGGCTGGCCGGTGCCCTCATGGGTATCCAGGCCATCAAGGGCGTCGAGTTCGGGGACGGCTTCGCGCTCGCCGCCGCCCCCGGTTCCGCCGCGCACGACGAGATCGTCCCCACCGGCGCGGGGGTACGTCGCTCCAGCGGCCGTTCCGGCGGCGTCGAGGGCGGCATGTCGACGGGGGAACCCCTGCGCGTACGGGCCGCGATGAAACCGATCGCCACCGTGCCGCGGGCCCTGGCCACCGTCGACGTGGCCACCGGTGCGGCGGCCGTGGCCCACCACCAGCGTTCCGACGTGTGCGCGGTACCGGCCGCCGCCGTGGTCGCCCAGGCCGTGACCGCCCTCGTGATCGCGGACGTCGCGCTGGAGAAGTTCGGCGGTGACAGCGTGCCGGAGACCGCCCGCAACCACCGCGCCTATCTCGACCATCTGACCATCGAATGAGGACTGCCTTGACCTTCCCGACCTTTTCGTCCCCCACGTCCGTCTCCCTGAGGTCGGCGGGCCCGGCACCGTACCCCGTCGTTCTCGGCCGGGGACTGCACGAGCAGGCCGGGCGCATGCTCGGCGACCGGGCGCTGCGCGTCGCGATCGTGCACCCGCCGAAGCTGGCCGGCGCCGCCCACCGGATCGCCGGGGACCTCGAACGCACCGGCCGCCAGGTGCTGCCGCTGGTGGTGCCGCCCGGTGAGGCGGCCAAGGACGCCGGTGTCCTCGTCTACCTGTGGTCGCAGCTCGGCGAGTCCGGCTTCACCGCCGCCGACGCCGTGGTGGCGCTGGGCGGCGGTGCCACGGTCGACCTCGCCGGCTTCCTGGCGGCGACCTGGCAGGGCGGCATCTCCCTGGTGCTGGCCCCGGCCACCCCGGCGGGCATGGTCCGCGCGGGCGTCGGCGGCCGGTCCGCCCTGAACGTGCCCCAGGGCAAGAACCTGGCCGGCGTCCACCACTCGCCCGTCGGCGCGGTGTGCGACCTGGACCTCCTTCGTAGCCTCCCGCCCGCCGAGTACACCGGCTCCCTCGCCGAGATCGTGAAGACGGGCCTGATCGCCGACCCCGCCCTCCTCGACCTGATCGAGTCCGACCCACGCGCCGCGACGGACCCGACGGGCGAGCGGGCGGGAGAACTGATCGAGGGCGCGCTGCGGGCCCAGGTCGCGGTGGTCGCCGGGGGCGCGGCGGCCGGTGACGCGTCGGCCGGGGACGCGCGCGTGTTCCTCGACTACGGCCACACGCTCGCCCACGCCGTCGAGTACACCGAGCGCTACCGCGTCCGGCACGGGCACGCGGTGTCCGTCGGCATGGTGTTCGCGGCTGAACTCGCCCGTGAGGCGGGGCGGCTGGACGCCGGGGATGTGCAACGGCACCGGTCCGTGCTGGCGGCTGTCGGGCTGCCGACCTCGCATCCGCGGTATGCCTGGGAGCGCCTGCGTGCCGCGTTCGCCGTCGACGGACCGGCCCGGGGCACCCGCCTCCGGTTCGTCGTCCTGGACGCCCTCGGCCGCCCCGCCCTGCTGGAGGACCCCGACCCCGACCTCCTGAACGCGGCGTACGCCCGGATCTCGGGATGACCGTCCCCGCGGCCGCGCACGCCCCACCCCGGTGGGGTCCCCGGCCCACCGCCACCCCCGATCCCGTCGCCGACCTGGCGCATCACGTACTGCGCTCTCTCGCCCGCCGCGACCAGCGGCGCAGCGCGGAGCTGTACATCCGGGGGCTGCTGGAGGCGACGGGGCGCAAGACCATCCGCAACATCGCCTCGCACACCGGGGATCCGGCCGACGCTCAGCGGCTGCATCACCTGGTCAGCGCGTCGACGTGGGACTGGCGGCCGGTACGGGCCGCCCTCGCCCGGCACATGGGCGGCTCGCTGCCGCCCCGGGCCTGGGTCGTGCACACCGCGACGGTGCCCCGTGCCGGACGCGGCGGAGTGGGCGTCGACCACTTCGCCGACCCGCGCACCGCACGGACCGTCAGCGCGCAGCGGGCCTTCGGACTGTGGGCCGCCTCGGACCGGGGCGGCTGTCCGGTCGACTGGCACCTCCAGCTCACCCCGCGCTGGCTGGGCGACGGGCAGCTGCGCGAGCAGGCCGGCATCCCCGCCGACGCGGTCGCGCTGGACGGGGTGTCGGCCGGGCTGATGATGCTCCTGGACACCGCCCGCACCGGAGCGGCGCCCCACCCCCCGGTCCTCCTGGACGCCCGCCACGCCCCGGCCGGTCAGGTCGCCGCCCGGCTCGGCGCTCACGGCTTCTCCTACCTGCTCCGCATCAGCGCCGCCCAGTTGCTGACCCGGCTCGGCGTCGACGGTCGCGCCACCGGGCCCCCGGGCACCGCCCGCGAGCTGGCCGGTGCCCTGCCGCGCGGTCTGCTCAGCCGGGTGCCCGCGCCTCGACCCGCGACCGGCCGGCGTGAGGTCGCGCAGGTGCCGTGCCGGGCCGCCGACGGCCCGGGGCCCCGGCGCCGTCAGCTTCTGCTGGCGCTGCGCGACCCGGTCAGCCCGCTGGACGCCGCCTTCTGGCTCACCGACCTCACCGACCTGGACACGGTCGCCCTGGTGCGGCTGACCGCCGTCCCCGCACAGGTCGCGCGGGGCGCGAGCGGTGCCGGCCGCCGTGTCGGGCTGTACGACTTCGAGGGGCGTTCCCACGCAGGCTGGCACCGTCACATCACCCTCGCCTCGGCCGCCCACGCCACCACCCTCCTGCCTCCCACCCACAGCAGGACCACCCCCTCGCCACCACGTCCCTAGCTAGGGTCCTTCCGTCCCGAGTCCATCGCCGGGGCCGGCCCCGGGCCGTGCGTCATCGAACTCTCCAATACCATTGCGATACCGGCATGCAGGTATGTTTTCTTTGAAGGGTGAGAACAGGACGCACGGATGGAGGCAGACGCGGTGGTACGTCTCGATGAACTGGAGCCGGTGCGCGCCGCGGCCGGGTCCGCTCCCCCCGGCCGCGGCGGAGTGCAGATCGTCCGGGAGCACGACGAGCCGCTCGACGGCACCACCAGGACCCACCAGTTCGGCGGGGTCCGGGTGGCGCTGGTCAAGGGCAGCGGCCCCGCGGAACTGATCCGGCCGAACCGGCAGATAGACACCCGGACGGCGGGCTGTCTGCGCGTCGTGCGGCCGATGACCGGCGAGGTCTGGGTCTTCCAGGACGGCCGGCACGGCACCGTACGCGCCCCGCAGCTCGTCTGCTTCGACAGCACACGCCCCTACAAGGTGGTCATGCCGGAGAACTTCCGGCTGGTCGACGTCATGGTCACGCACCGGCTCGTGGGCCTGACCGCCCCCGAGGCCGAACCCCTGACCGCCCGTCCGTGGTCCGGGGCCGAGGGCCTGGCCGCCCTGCTGTCCTCGCTGCTGGAAGGGCTCGGCCGGCACGGCAGCCAGGTCGAGACCGCGGTCGATCTGCTCGGCGGCAGTGTGGTGGGGCTGACCGCGGCGCTCTTCGCGGAGCGCATGCGCGAGGTCGCCGAGGACCCGCAGATCGCCCGGCAGACGCTGATGCTGCACATCCAGGCCCATGTCCGCGAGCGGCTGGCCGAGCCCGACCTGAGCCCGGCGTCGATCGCCCGCGAGCATCATGTCTCGCTGCGCTACCTGCAGAAGATCTTCCAGGAACACGGGATCAGCCCAGCCCGCTGGATCCGCGACGAACGGCTCGCCCGCTGCCGTACCGAACTCGCCGACCCCGCACTGGACCATCTGCCGGTCGCGCTGATCGGCGAACGGGCCGGCCTGTACGGGGCGTCCCACTTCAGCCGCCAGTTCCGCGACCGCTACGGCACCACCCCCACCGAGTACCGCCGGGAGCGTGCCTCATGACCGGCACCGGACGCTCCCTGCTGGACGGCGGGCCCGCCCCGCACCCGGAGTGCGGCACGCTCGGCAACGCGCTGATCCGGGCCGCCCTCGCCCCCGCCGCCCAGGGCCAGGGTGTGTGCTTCGTCGGTGGCGACGGCGGCGAGACCCACTGGAGCTATCCGCGGCTGCTGGACGAGGCGGCCCGGATGCTCGCCGGGCTGCGGGAGGCCGGAGTGAGTCCGGGAGAGCAGGTCGTCCTGCACATCGCCGAGGAGCGCGAGCTGCTGGCCGTCTTCTGGGGCTGTGTGCTGGGCGGGTTCGTGCCGCTGCTCGTCGGGACCGGCAGCACCCCGGCCGCCCGCGCTGCCGCGCCCGGCCTGCTGGAGGGGGTCTGGCAGCGTTACGGCCGTCCCCGCGTCGTCACCGGGCGGGAGCAGGCCGTCCTCGCCGCCACCCGGGCCCACCCGAGCTGGGCCAGGGCCTGGCTCGGCCACCCGCGGCTGCTGCGCGCCGATGCCCCCGACCACCACCGCCACCCGGCCCGCCCCGACGACCTCGCGGCCCTGCTGCTCACCTCGGGCTCCACCGGAGTGCCCAAGGCGGTGATGCTCAGCCACCGCAACATCCTCGCCCGCAGTGCCGCCACCGCCCGCGTCAACGGGCTCGGCGGGGCGACCCGCACGGTCAACTGGATGCCGCTGGACCACGCCGGCGGGCTGCTGCTGTTCCATGTGCGCGACGTCTACCTCGGCGCCTACCAGGTGCACGCCCGCCCGGACTGGGTCCTCGCCGACCCGCTGCGCTGGCTGGACCTCGCCCACCGGCACCGCGCCTGCACGACCTGGGCGCCCAACTTCGCCTTCTCCCTCGTCAACGGCCAGGCCCACCGGCTGGCCGGCCGGAGCTGGGATCTGAGACGGCTGCGCTACGTCATGAACGGCGGGGAGCCGGTACGCGCCGCGGTGGTGCGGCGGTTCATGGCGCTGCTCGCCCCGTTCGGGCTGCCCGGCGACGCGATGTTCCCCGGCTGGGGCATGTCCGAGACGGCCGCCGGTGTCGTCGACTGCCGGCTCTCCGACCTCACCGCCGAGGACGGGCGCCCCGTGCCCGCCGGGCGCCCCCAGCCGGGTACCGCCGTGCGCTGCGTCGACGACCGCGGTGGGCTGGTGCCCGCCGGCACCGTCGGCCACCTCCAGGTCACCGGCCCCTCGGTCACCCGCGGCTACCTCGACGACGCCGGGCAGACCCACCGCTCCTTCACCCCCGACGGCTGGTTCCGCACCGGCGACCTGGCCTATGTCGAGGACGGTGTCCTCACGGTCACCGGGCGGGCGGACGACCTCGTCGAGTGCGACGGGGTGCGCCGGCACAGCCACGAGATCGAGGCCGTCGTGGAGGAACTGGACTTCGTCACCCCGTCGCACACCGTGGCCTCCCCGGTCACCGGCGAAGGCGGCGAGGAACTCGCGGTCTTCTACCACCCGAGCCCCGGCACCGTCCCGGACGACGCGGCGGTGGCCGTCCGGGCCCGCGTCGCCGGCCGCCTCGGCCTGCACGTGGCGCACGTCGTCGCGGTGGACGTGGAGGACATCCCCAGGACCGGCATCGGGAAACTTCGCAGATCCCGGATGCGGGAGTGGTACGAAACGCAGGATCGTATCGACCGTCATGCCGCGGACGTCCCGCGCGAGGCACGGTCGGCACGACCGGAGAAGGGGGAAGAGGTCATGAGTGACACCGCGGGGGCCGCCACGGACGGCGACGCGCTGCGGATCGGGGTGCTCGGCCCCCTCGAGATCCGCGCGCAGGGAGAGGACCGCACCCCCACCGCTCCGATGGCCCGGCGTGCCCTGGCCGTACTGCTGCTGAACGCCAACCGCCTGGTGTCGACCTCGGCCCTGATCGAGGAGCTGTGGGAGTCCGAGCCGCCGCGGCTGGCCCGCAAGACCGTGCAGACGTACGTCTACCAGATACGCAAGGCGCTGCGCTGCCCCGTCAACTCCTACGAGCGGGTGCGGACCGGGCCGGGCGGCTACCGGATCGACCTCCAGCCCGGCGAGCTCGACCTGTGGGAGTTCGACCACGAGGTGGTCCGCGCCCGCAGCGCGCTCGCAGAGGGCGATCCGCGCACCGCGGCGGCCGTGCTGCGCGAGGCGCTCGCGCTGTGGCGGGGGGAGCCCTTCGCCGGTCTGGAGACCGGACCGCTGCTCGCCGCGCAGATCGCGCAGATCGCCGACTCCCGGCTCGGCGCACTGGAGCTGCGTATCACCGCGGACCTGCTCCTCGGCCGCCACCGGGGCCTGGTGGGGGAGTTGCAGCAGATCACCGGTGACCATCCGCTCAACGAGGAGTTCGCCGCGCAGCTGATGCTCGCCGCGCACCGGTCGGGGCAGCGCGCCACGGCCCTGGAGGCGTTCGCACGGCTGCGCCGCGCGCTCGTCGACGAGCTGGGCATCGAACCCTCCGAGCGGCTGCAGAAGCTGCAACAGGACGTGCTGAGCGAGGTGTTGCCCCAGCCGGTGCCGGAGTTCGCACCCGCACCCGTCACGGCTTCCGCCGCACCCTCCGCGCCCGCCGCCCGGGGCCGACTGCCCCTGGACGCCCCGGACTTCACCGGGCGCACCGCTGAACTGGCCGAGCTGACCGCCCTCACCGAGGAGGGGGCGGCCGGGGAGGGCCCGCGGGTCGTCGTGGTCCTGGGGCCGGCCGGGGTGGGCAAGACCGCGCTCGCCGTGCACGCGGCGCACCGGATCGCCGGCCGGTTCCCGGACGGGGTGCTGCACGTCCGGCTGCACGACGACGAGGACCGGCCGCGACGGCCCGCCGCCGTACTGCGCGGGCTGCTGCGGGACTGCGGCGAGGACCCGGCCCGGCTGCCCGAGGACAGCGAGGAACTGGCCGGTCTCCTGCGGTCGTTCAGCGCCGGGCGGTCGCTGCTGGTGCTGCTGGACGACGCCGCCGGCACCGACCAGGTACTGCCGCTGCTGCCGGCCGGCGGCGCGAGCCTCGCGCTGGTGACCTCCCGGGTCCGGCTGCCCGGCCTGCCCGGCGCCCTGACCCTGCGGCTCGGGCCGCTGTCGGCCCGGGACGCGGCCGACTTCTTCGCACGGGTCGCGGGGGCCGAGCGCAGCGTCGCCGAACCGGGCGTGCTGTCCGAGGTCACCCGGCTGATGGGCAACTTCCCGCTGACCCTGCGCGCCGTGGGCGAGAAGTTCGCGTCCCGCCCGATGTGGACGCTGCCCGACCTGGCCGGTGCGCTGGTGGACGACGGTCAGCTGGCGGCGGAACTGCACGACGAGGCCTGCGACGTGCTGGCCCGGGCGGCCGGCGCCATAGCCCGGCTGCCCGGCTCGCTGCGCCGGGCGCTGGCGCTGCTGGCGGCGACCGGGACGGCCCCCTTCGACATCCCCCTGGCCCGGCGGCTGCTGGGCGGCGACACCTGGTCCGTCCAGTCGTTGGTGGGCCGGCTGTGCGACCACCATGTGGTGGTGCCGGTGGACCAGGGCGACCCGGCCGTCCTCGCGTTCCGGGTGCCCGACCTGATCCGGCTGGCGCTGCCGTCCCCGCAGCACGGGAAACTCCACGTCCTGCCCGGAGCCGACCGCGACCTGGGCGACCGCTCCGTGTCGGGGGTGCTGACCGCGGCGGAATGGGCGCCCTGGCGGGCGGGGCGCGGTGCCGCCGACCACGGCCGTTGACCGGGCCTTCACCCCGGCTGGGCCGGCCGGGCCGAAGCTGTCTGTCGGTCCGACCGGGTCCGCCGGTACGGCATGGCTCCGACCGAGGAGGCGGCGTGCGGCAAGAGGAGTACGCGACAGTACCGGCCCGCTGGCTGATGGTGCCCGCGGGAGTGGAGATCAGCCTCGAACCGCCGTGCGGGGCCGTGCGTCCCGGACGGCGGCGTACGGGTGAGGAGCACGAACGGCACGCGTCCGTCTGCGGCCGGTGCGGCGCACGTCAGCCGGAGGAGGCCGCTTGACGGCATCCTCCGGCTGACGTGCGTACGGTCGGACTCCCCGGGCCTCAGGCGGCCGAGGCCGCCGGCGTGGCCGCCTCGTGGGCGGGGAAGTGCGGCAGGACGTGCTCGGCCAGCTCCTGCAGGACCTCGGCGGCCGGCCTGCGACCGTACTTGAGGTTCAGTACGACATGGTGCACGCCGGCCTCCCGCAGGCCCTCCAGGTGGGTGCGCAGATAGCGCCGGCCGGTCCGGTAGCCGAGATGGATGGCGCTGGGCCGGGCGTCGGGGCGCTCCACGAGGTCGAGGTAGAGCGACTGGGCGAAGGGCTTCCCCGGCTGACCCGCCTCGTGCACCGCCTTCTGCCACAGGGCGGTCGTGCGGCGCTGCTGGATCAGCGGGCGCGGGTACATGAGCCAGCCGTCGGCGTGCTCGGCGATCCACGGCACGCTCTGCCGGCTGTGCCCGGTGACCAGGACCGGGACGGCGCCGCCGTCCGGCCTCGGCAGCACACCCGCGTCGCGCAGGGCGCCGTAACGCGAGTCGACGGCGGGGAAGTCCTCCGCCCACAGGCGCCGCAGCGTCGAGACCGCGGTACGGAACAACTCCCCGCTGTCGTCGCGGTCCAGGCCGTACGCCGGGAACTCCACGCCCCGGTCCCCGGTCGCCCCGCCCAGCACCAGCCGCCGGCCGCTGAGCCGGTCCAGCGAGGCGGCGGACTTCGCCGTGTCGATGGGGTTGCGCAGCGGCAGCACGGTGGAGCCGGTGGCCAGGGCCACGCGCGAGGTGCGGGCCGCCGTGTGGGCCAGCCACACCCAGGGGTCGTACATCTGCCCCGCGTCGCCGAACGCCGGGTCCAGCAACGGGATGTCCCGCACCCACAGGGCCGCGAAGCCCGCGCGTTCGGCCTGCACGGCGCGCTCGGTCTGCTCCACGACGTCCATCCGGGCCACCGGGCCGTCGTACGACTCCAGCGGGAAGAACACGCCCAGAGTCAGGGCGTCGGGACGGAACATGCGCGCGAATCCGGGCCGCTCGGCGAACTGGGAGTCGAAGCGGGACACGGGACCTCCGAGAAATGAGTTCGCTCACCGTGGCCGGCCGTGACCGGTCCCGCCGCGGTGAGCGAACAAACCGACACCATCTCCGCCCGCCATCCTGGGCACCGCCCGGCCCGCCGGGTGCCGAGGCCGCGCACGGATCCTGACCGGTCCGCGCACCGCGCCGCCCGTTCCTCCTGCGGTCCGCACCCTGACCTGCACGTTTTCCCTGCCTTGGCGGCTCCTTTGACGCCTGGTCCGAGGCTCCTTGACAGAGAGCCGGGACCGAGTGGCGAGGTGGGATGGAATGCAGACCAGGCTGCACAAGCGCACCACACCGGGGGAGTCGTTCCGCCGGGCGCAGGAGACGTCGCAGGAGAGTGTGCTGGGGGAGTTGGGCCAGGTGCTCTTCGAGTCCCTCCCGCGCAGCGACCAGCGGCGCCGGGGGGTGGAGTACGTCCTGGGTCTGCTCGGCGTCGAGGGCCGCAAGTCGATACGGAACATCTCCTCGCTGTTCGGCGGGGAGGCTGCCGAACAGAGCCTGCACCACTTCATCAGCGGCTCCACCTGGGACTGGAGCCCGGTCCGCCGGGCCCTCGCCCACCACCTGGAGGAGATCTCCCCGGCCCGCGCCTATGTGCTGGGGCCCATGGTGATTCCCAAGGCCGGCGACAGCTCGGTCGGAGTGGAACGCCGCTTCGACCCCAGCCGCGGGCAGATGCTCAACGCCCAGCAGGCGGTGGGGGTCTGGGCGGTGTCCGAGGAGCACAGCACGCCCGTCAACTGGCGGCTGCACCTGCCCGAGACCTGGCTGAAGGACGCGACCCGGCGGCGACAGGCGTCCATCCCGGAGCACATGTCGGCCGAGACCATGGACCAGTGCTCCGTGGAGGCGTATCTCGCCATCACCCGGGACTGGGGGCTGCCCGTGCGCCCGGCCGTGATGGACGCGCGCGAGTCCGACGTGCCGAGCCTGGTGCGCCGGCTGCAGAGCGCGGGCGCGCCGATGCTGCTGCGTGTCAGCGCCCATGCGCAGGTGACCGCGGTCGACCCGGGACTTCCGCGGACCGTCGTCGACAACGAGATGACGGCTCATCAACTGATGAGGGCGGTAAGGCCGTTGCGTCAGCCGCTCATCCAGCGCGGGCCGGAGCCGGGTGGCAGGGCCGTGCACGCGGGGCTGACCGCCGCCGTCCGGGTGCGACTGCCCCGGCCCGGTGCGCGGCGTCCGGCCGGGGGCCGTGACCTGGTGCTGCTCGGCGTCGGCGAGAACGGCGGGCGCTGGCCCGGAGAGCTGTGGCTGACCGACATCACCGACCTGCATCCGGCGCAGCTGCTGCGGCTGAGCCGGCTGACCCGGCGGGTCGACCGGGACTTCAGCGAGATCGCCGAACGGGTCGGCATCCGCGACTACTCCGGCCGCTCCTTCAGCGGCTGGCACCGCCACGCCACCCTCGCCTCGGTGGCGCACGCCGTCGCCGTCCTCTCCGGCACGGCCGAACCGGTGACGGAGGTGAGCCGGGCGACAGCGTGATCCACCGAGTGGGCGGGGGCCGGATCCGGCCCCCGCCCCCACGGGG
>NZ_JBEXXK010000076.1:0-47863 GCF_040630405.1 Streptomyces sp. NPDC005811 | reverse complement strand
CCCACAGCACCGGATAGCAGTCCCACGCGAGGAAGCCCGGCGGGGCCCAGTGGGGCGCCAGGTCGGAGGTGAAGGCCGCGGATCTCCCCGCCCCGTACCGGCCGACCACCAGCAGCGGGTGGCCGGCGCAGTCGGCGAGCAGGTCGGCGCCCTCGCGAACCGCCACCTCGTTGAGACCGAGCAGATCCGGCCAGCGCTCCCCCAGCCCGTCGACCACCGGATGGGGCGCGACCCGCCGGGGCCGCGCCCCGGCGGGCAGCTCCACCCGGTCGTCCCGGTCGTACAGGTCCACCGGCAGGGCCGCGGCCAGCGGGGTACGCCCCCAGCGGGCCTTGGCGTCGATCCCGGTGAAGGTGAGATAGCCGCCGACCATCAGCAGACCCCCGCCGCCCTCGACGTAGGCCCGCAGCAGTTCGGTGCGGTCCGGGGTGGGCAGGGAGTGCGCGAAGGTGGGGGGCGTGAGCTGGAAGCTGTTGGCTCCGACATCACTGATGACCACGGCGTCGTACGCGGCGAAGCCCTCGACCGAGTCGGGCAGCTCCGTGTCGATCCGGTGCGCGGGCACATACGTCACCCGGTGGCCCCGGTCACGCAGCGCGTCGAGGAAGACCGCCGCTCCTTCGACGTACTCACTGGTGTGGAAGGAGTCGAACCCCTTCTGGTGGACGGAGTGGGTGAACCATGACTCACCCACGACGAGGACATGCGGCATCGTGACTCCTTGCTTCATGTGCGGTGATGGCCTGTGCGGTGATGGTCTGTGCGGGAGGGACAGGGCGGGTGCGGGTCAGCGCACCGCGGCCGTGCTGGCCCGGGGCTTGAGCCGCACGGGCAGGATGTGGCGGGAGGCGGGCGGTACCTCGCCCCGGTGGACGTACTGGAGAAGCTGGGCGGCCGCGGTCCGGCCGATGTCGTAGGCCGGCTGGTGGACCGTGGTGAGCGACGGATGCACCCGGCCGGCGAGCATGATGTCGTCGAACCCCGCCACGGACACGTCGTCGGGGACACGCAGCCCGGCGTCCTCCACGGCGGCGACGGCGCCCAGGGCCATGAGGTCGTTCGCGGCGAACACCGCCGTGAAACGCCCCCGCCGACCGGCCTTGCGCAGGGCGTCCGCCACGGTGTCGTAACCGGAGCGCTCGACGAACGCCCCTTCGACCTCTGTGACCCCGTCCGTCCCGAACGCCTCCCGGAAGCCCGCGATCCGCTCCACGCTGCTGACCAGGTCCGCCGGCCCGCTGACCGCCAGTGCCCGGCGGTGGCCCAGCTCTCTGAGGTGCTCGCCGATCAGCTGTCCGCCCCTGCGGTGGTCGGCGGTGACCAGGACCGTCTCGTCCTGCAGGCCCGGTACCACCTCGTCGGCGAGGGCGATGGGGAAGCGGCCGAGCAGCGAGGCCAGCCGGTCCCGGGAGGGCATCGAGCCCGCCGCGTACACCATCCCGTCGATGAAACGGTTGCGCAGCAGCTGGAGGTAATGGTCCTCACGGGCCGGATCGAACTCCGTGTTGCACAGGATGACGCCGTAGCCCAGGTCGTGGCCGGCGTCCTCCACGCCCTTGGCGAGTTCCGCGAAGAACTGGTTGGTGATGTCGGGGATCAGCAGGCCGATGACGTTCGTGGCACCGGCCTGGAGACTGCGGGCCGTGGACGCCGGGACATAGCCGAGCCGGTTCACCACGGCCCGTACCCGCTCCGCGGTCTCCTCCGCGACCGGCCGGTTGCCGCTGAGGACGTGGGAGACGGTCGTCGGGCTCACCCGGGCCGCCGCCGCCACGTCCTTGATCGACGCGGGCCGCCGTCTGCGGCGCCCGTCGTCCCCCGGCTCACGGGTCATAGTGCTGCACCGCCCGTCCGTGCGAGGTGTCGAGGAGCGCGGACGCCCTCGCCTCGATCCCGGCCAGCAGTCCGGGCACGTCCGCCGTCAGCAGACGGCCGTCGCGTACGACGACCCGCCCGTCCACCACGACGTCGCGCACGTCGCTCGCCCGGACGCTGTAGACCAGCGCCGCGACCGGGTCGTGCAGCGGACGGCAGTGCGGGCCGCGCAGGTCCATCAGCACGATGTCGGCCGCCCTGCCCACCTCCAGCGCGCCGATCCGGTCCCCGAGACCGAGCGCCCTCGCTCCGCCCCGGGTGGCCACCCGGACGGTGTCCGAGACCGTCATCCAGGTGGCGTCCCGTTCCGCCTGCTTCTGCGTCAGCGCCACCAGGCGCATGGCCTCCCACACGTCCAGCGTGTTGTGCCCGGCCGCGCCGTCCGTGCCGGCGGCGACGGGCACACCGGCGGCCAGCAGGTCCCTCACCGGGGTGAGCGGATGCAGGGCGTGCTTCAGATACACCTTCGGGCAGCAGGCCACCGCCGTCCGGTCCCGGTAGGCCGCGAGGCGGGGCAGGTCCGGCTCGGTGATCCCGCACCCGTGCGCGATCAGCGCCCCGGCGTCGAGCACTCCGGTGCGCTCCAGCACCTCGACGGGCGTGACACCGAGCCGGGCGAGGCTCGATGTGGTCTGCTCCAGGTGCTCGGCCGCGTGGATGTGGACGCGCAGTCCCGTCTCCCGGGCCAGGGCCGCGATCCGCGCGAGGTCGTCCTCGTCCACGGTGTACGGCGCGTGCGGCCCCAGCGACGCCCTGACCCGTCCGCCACCCGCACCGTGCAGGGCGACGGCGGTCTCGGCAGCGCGCTCCAGGGCTTCCCGGCCGCTGCTGCTGAAGTAGGTGGGGGCGATGTCGGCCCGGATGCCGGTTGCGACGGCGGCCTCCGCGATGCGCTCGGCGTGGAAGTAGTGGTCGGCGAACGCGGTGACCCCTGAGAGCAGCATCTCGGCACACGCCAGCTCGGCACCCAGCCGGACGTCGTCCGCAGTGAGGTTGACCTCCATCGGCCATACCCGCTCGTTGAACCACGCCTCGACGCTGACGTCCTCCGCCGCTCCGCGCATCAGGACCATCGGGCTGTGCGTGTGGGCGTTCACCAGACCGGGCACGGCGAGAAGCCCCGAGCCGTCGAGGATCTCGGCGTCGGCATACCGGGGGCCGGTGCCCGCCGGGCCGATCCACGCGATGTCGCCGTCCTCGACGCGGATGTCCTGGTCGTCCCGCACCTGGCAGGGCCCCTGCTCGGGCACGTCGAGCACCGCGCAGGACGTCACCATCAGTCGTCGCATGCCGCCCGTCCTTTCGTTGGCAGCAGACGCTAAGGACCCAAAACGTTTTGCACAACAGGCGCCCATCTCAGCCATGCCGCTGGGTGGCCGGTACCCGTGCCACTCGCCGCGGCTGACCGTGCCCCACGCACCCTGAGTGAATCGAGATGGGTACCGGGTCAGTGCGGCTTTCTCGGCGAGCCGTGCGGTGCGGCGTGAGGGGCGCGCAGAGCGTCAAACGAGCGCGGGCGCCTACCTGTTCGCCGTCCCGATGTACAACTACTCGATGCCCTCGGTGTTCAAGGCGTGGCTCGACCACATCATGATCCCCGGGAAGACCTTCGCCATGGGCGACGCCGACCCCGCCTCCGGCACCCCGCAGCACGGCAAGGACTTCGTCGTTCCCGCCCTGGAAACCGTCCTCGGCGACGCGCTGGGCCTCGACGTGCGCACCATCACTCCCGATCCACATCACCATCACCAAGCAGGGTGGAAGGCCGGAAGGGCAAGATCTTCATCGTGACCGGCGGAGGTTTCGGCATCGGGGCGGCCACCGTGCGGTCCTCTCAGTGGCCTGCCTTGGGGGATGGGCCGTACTGATTGGCACCTGGAACGCTGTCCACGGCCATGCCCACGAGGTAGAGGACGGGCCCGGCGACCGGGATCAGGGCGATGAGCATCCTCCAGCCGGCCCTGCCCGTGTCGTGCAACCGGCGGACGGAGACGGACAGCATGGGCACGATGAACGGCAGCAGGAGGACGCTCAGCAGCGGGGCTTCCGCTGCCCAGATGGTCGCTGCGATCACGGCAGTGGCCATCACGTACAGCACCGAGTACCACCAGTACTCCGACCGCCGGGCGCGACCGGAGAACGTGGCGTACTTCGTGGTGAGACACGTGCGGGACGCCTCGATGAACGACATTCTCGGCATGATGGTTCCTTCGAATCGAACGAGATGGGACGCAAGCCGGACCGCGGGGCGGTCATGCGGGCAGCTTCGTTGTGCCAAGGCCGACAGCGGCCAGTGGCGTCAGCACGGTGGCGACGCCGGTGAAGCGGACGGTGCCGGGCGAGAAGTCGGTCACCCAGGACAGGTTCTCGACGAGCTTGTCCTTGGGCTGGGTGGATTTCATGACCCGGCGCCGGGGAGCACGCTGTTGACCGTGATCGGCCGAGGGGCGAGGTGCCGGGCGAAGTGCGCGGGGAGATGTTGACGATGCGTCCGCCGTCCGGGATCAGCCCGACGGCCCGCTGGACGAGGAGGAAGGGAACCTTGGCGTTGACTGCGGAGCTCTCGTCGATCTGCTCGGCGGACACGTCTTCCGGCGCATCGCCGGGCGTCGTCGCGGCGGCGTTGTTCACCAGGATGTCCAGGACGTTCTCGCCGGTGTACTCGCGCAGTCCGGCCTCCAGCTGGTCAAACAGCTGATCGACGGCGCCGGACGCGCCCGGTTTCGCGCCGTCGGCAAAGGCCCGTCCGCCGTCAGGGCCCCCTCGCGGGCGAGGCCACTGCCGGTCGCCCGGCCGATGCCGCGGCTGGATCCGGCGAGGAGAGCTGTCTTCCCATTGAGCGTGCCGGCCATGCCGGAGTCCTTGCCGTGTTCCGGAACTGGGGGCTTGGTGGGGCGGCTGTGGAAGACGGCTTCGGCCTGGCCGCCGCAGCGCTCTCACGGGTCCCAGTACAGGTGCGCGGCGTAGATACCGGCAGGCCAGGAGGTCGGGCGGCTGGGGGGATCGTCAGAGACTGAAGACGAGTTCGGCCTGGTCGCGCTTGGTGGTGTGCAGGTCCCAGTAGACCGGGGAGATCTCCTCGGGCTGGGCGGTCGGGAATCCGGGGATCGCCGGCGTGCCGATGGACACGTTGATGGCGACATGCGCCGCCTGGACGCCAGTGCCGTCCAGCTCCTTGTGCAGGTTGATCACCCAGTTGCGCAGGGCCGCGGCGGCGGCGTTGACGTTGGCGATCTGCGGCACGGGGTCGACGGAGCCGGCGCCGGTGGTGAACAGCAGGGTGCCCCCGCCCGCCTCACGCATGGCGGGCAGCACCGCACGGGTGGCGGCGATGGCTCCATAGAGCTGGAACTCCATCTCGTGCTGCACGTCGGCCGGTTCGGTGGCGGCCGGAGTGGTCATGGCGGTCTGGAGGCCGCCGACCGGGGAGTATTCCAGGACGTCGATGCCGCCGAAGTGTGCGGCCGCGTCCTTGAGTGCCTGGGTGAGGGCGGTGCGGTCGAGGACGTCGGCGGGGAAGGCGGCGGCGGTGACGCCCTCGGCGGCCAGTTCGCCGGCCAGCTCTTCGAGCTTGGCCCGGTTGCGGGCGATCAGCGCGACGTCGTAGCCGTGGGTGCCGTAGGTGCGTGCGATGGCGAGACCGAGCTGAGGGCCGGCACCGACGACTGCGATGGTGGGCATGAGAGAGCCTTTCACTGGAAGGGAGATGGATAGGGCTATCCGTTTCGTTTCCGGAAAGCCCTATCCGGTTCGCTGCCCACCGTAACACGAGAATCGGATAAGGCATTCCGGTTTGCTAGTCTGATCGCCATGAGCCCCCGAGACCCGCACCCCGAAGCCAGCGCCGCCGCGATCGTTTCCGCAGGTCAGTCCAGGCGCAGCGACGCGGAGCGCAACCGGGGACGGATCATCGCCGCCGCGCGCACGGTCTTCGGGCGCGACGGGCTGAACGCGTCGATGGCCTCGGTCGCACGGGAGACGGGGGTCGGCATCGCCACCCTCTTCCGCCACTTCCCCCGCAAGGAAGATCTCGTCGCCGCGGTCTTCGTCGACCGCATGAAGGCGTATGCGCAGGCCACCACCGAGGCCCTGGCCGACCCCGACCCGTGGCATGGCTTCACCGGCTACATCCAGGACGTCTGCGCGATGCAGGCCGCCGACCGCGGCTTCGCCGACGTCCTGACCATGAGCTTTCCCGGCGTCCCGGAACTGGAGCAGCACCACGCCCAGGCGTACGAGGGCTTCCTCGAACTCATCGGCCGCGCCAAGAACAGCGGACAACTGCGCGAGGACTTCACCAGCCGGGACCTCGTGCTGCTGCTGATGGCCAACGCCGGTGTCCTCAGCGCCACCGGCGACGCCGCCCCGGACGCCTGGCGCCGCCTGGTGGCATGGATGATCCAATCCTTCCAGGCGCCGGCCCGCGGACAACTGCCGGACCCGCCGGAAGACGCTGCGCTGTACGAGGCCATGCGCCGCGCCAGCCAGGACGTCACCGCCCCCGAGACCGGAAAGCGACGCTGAACCAGCGACTGGTGGGGAAATTCACGCGTAACTGCCGGTGGCACCTCACGGCAGCCATGGGCTTCGGGTCCGGCATTGAGTTGCCGGCGGCGCCTGGCCGCGTGGAACCAGGCCGGCGTGTGGGACGAACTGCACCTGGTGCTGCTGAAGAAGCTGGACTGGTCGCGGGCGGTGCGCGCCTCCTCCCACGTCAGGACAGCCCGGCGCGGCCCAAAGGCGGGTCAGCCCAGTCGACCGCGCACGACCGGGCAGCAAGCACCAACCTCCTCACCGAGGCCAGGGCATCCCGCTCGCGATGTCGTTGACCGGCGGAAACCGCAAACGACGTTACCCAGCCGCTGCCCCTGCTGGGCAAGGTTCCGGCCGTGACCGGACTCGTCGGCCGGCCACGGCCGGAAGGCCCGACGCGCTCCAGGCAGACCACGGCTGCGACCACGACAAGTACCGGATCTGCACGAAACGGGCGCCGAGTGCGTCGGCGGCAGCCCGGCCGCGCTCGGGATCACGCGCACCGATGCGGACGGTGAGTCTGGAACAGGGCCGCGCCAAAAGCCCCCTCTGCGTAGGTCGTCGCGAGCCTGGCCAGGGCCTTGCGGCTGCAGCCCATGGAGCGCAATCACGCCAGACCGGGACTGTCAGCCGGCGGGTGGGGTGGTGATCTCGGGTGCGGTCCAGTTGCTCAGGAGCTGGAGTGCCTGGGCGGTGTCGGAGCCGGGCTCCACGTTGTAGACGCATAGCGTCTGCTCGGTGTCTCCGGGGACCTGGAACGACTCGTAGGAGAAGTGGAGATCGCCGACGACCGGGTGGAAGTAGTGCTTGGCGCCATGGGTGCGGCGTAGGACCGTGTGGTCGTTCCACCACGTCGTGAACTCGGGGCAGAGCAGGGTGAGTTCTCCGACGAGGTCGGCGAGCTGGCGGTCGCCCGGGTAGCGGCCGGCCTCCAGCCGCAGGATGGCCACCGTCTCCGAGGCGATCTTGCCCCAGTCACCGACGCGTTCGCGGGCCTGCGGGTCCAGGAGGTAGTAGCGGGCGAGGTTACGCCGGGTGGCCGGCAGGGCGTCGAAGTCTGTGAGGACGACCCTGGCGAGGTGGTTGGAGGCCAGCACGTCCGTGCGTCTTCCGAGGATGAACGCCGGCACGTGGCTCAGCGTCTCCAGCATCAGATGCAGGCCGGGCCGGACCCGAGGGGACCGGGTGGGGGTGCGGCGTGCTGCGTGCGGGTCGGGCAGCAGCAGGTCGGCCAGGTGCTCGCGTTCGGACGGGTCGAGCTGGAGGGTCCGGGCCAGGGCCTCGACGACCTCGATGGAGGGGTTGCCCGCGCGTCCTTGTTCCAGGCGGGTGTAGTACTCGGTGCTGACCCCCGCCAGGCGGGCGACTTCGTCCCGGCGGAGGCCCGGGACACGGCGGACGCGCCCGTCGGAGGAAAGCCCGGCCTGGTCCGGGCTGATCGCCGCCCGGCGGGTGCGGAGGAAGTCGGCGATCTCCTTGCTGCGGTCCATGCTCCCAGTGTGGCGCCGCCGACACCGGTACGGCGGTTCCAGGGTGGCCCTGACAGTACCTGCCTGGTCAGGGCTTGAAATGGCCCCCTGGCAGGGGCGGTGGGCAGGTGTGCTGGACGTGTGCCCGGGAGGCTCGTCCGGCTCGGACGGCGCGACCGAGTCCGAGACGGACGAGCCGGATGGCTCAGGCGGCGACGGCCTGGGCCAGCTCGATGACGTTGCCGCTGTTGTCTTTGATCATCGCCAGTCGCTGGCCGATCGGGTCGACCACGAACGGTTCGGCGAAGACGGTGACCCCGCGCCCGCGCAGTTCCTCGACGCTCTTGTCCACGTCGGCCACGCGCAGGCACAGGTGGATGTATCCGCTGCGGCCGAGGTGGTCGCCGATGTCGTTCTGCTCGGCGGCCGGGCTGGGCTGCCCGTCTCCGATCAGCTCGATCTCGAACTCGCCCAGTCGGACGTAGGCGAACCGCATGCCGGGCGCCGCGGCGCCGAGTGTCCACTCCTTGACCAGCTCGAAGCCGAGCTTCTCGGTGTAGAAGGCGATCGACTCGTCGTAGTCGCCGACCCGCAGCGCGACGTGGTCGGCGTAGCGGAAGGCCAGCGCGCTGTCGCCGACGACGGTCGCTGCCTGCGTCGGGTCCTCGACGCGGTTGCCGCGGATGAGCCAGGTCGGTTCGCCGCCCTCGACGAGCGGGACGATGGTGTCGAAGAACTGCTGGAAGTACGGGCCCGCGGCGTGGGTGTTGAACGCCTCGAGGCTCTCGTAGCCCTCGTTGAGGTAGAACCGGTTCGGGATGTTCTCGTCGGCGATCAGCTCGAACCGCAGCGTCCCCGGCTCGTTGGCGTTGGACTCGCGCCCGTCAAGGTGCGAGGCCGCGATGAACTCGTCGACGCGACCGGGCTTTACGTCGAAGTAGACAGCGACGTGGTACATGGTTGCTCCAGATCAGTGGGAGGGGGAAGGGTGGGGTGTGGTCGGGCGCTCGCCCGGCGTGTGCGCCGCGCCGGGCGAACGCCCCGCTCAGTTGCCTGCGTCGTCGGGCAGGTCGGTGAGCCGACGCAGACCGAACGGCTCGGCCAGGATGGTTCCGAGCGCGTCGTTGATGCGCTTGAAGTGCGGCGTCGTGAAGTGGTACTGGAGTGCGGCCTCGTCAGCCCACTCCTCCAGGCAGACCATCGCGCCCGGGCGGTTCGGGTCCGACATCGGCCGGTAGCCGAGGCAGCCCTCTTCCGCCTCTGACGGCTCGATCATGGCGTTGAGCTCATCGCGCAGCTGGTCTTCGTATCCGGGCTTGGCCTGGAAGCTGGCGATCAGCATGAGTGTGGACATGTGGACATCACTGCTCCTGACTGGGGAGACCGGCGGGCTGGGGCGTGCGCCCGTCACACCGACGGGTCCTCGACGCGGTTGCCGCGGATGAGCCAGGTCGGTTCGCCGCCCTCGACGAGCGGGACGATGGTGTCGAAGAACTGCTTGAAGTACGGGCCCGCGGCGTGGGTGTTGAACGCCTCGAGGCTCTCGTAGCCCTCGTTGAGGTAGAACCGGTTCGGGATGTTCTCGTCGGCGATCAATTCGAACCGCAGCGTCCCCGGCTCGTTGGCGTTGGACTCGCGCCCGTCCAGGTGCGAGGCTGCTATGAACTCGTCGACGCGACCGGGCTTGACATCGAAGTAGACAGCAATGTGATAAATCGCGAACACTCCTCAATGATTCTGGGAAGACGGATTCAAATACCGCGATCGGGATTCATGCGGCTTTCCGCCTTGCGCCCTTTCGCCGGTACCAATTCCAACAGGTGCCGAGAGCCCACGGACCGCCTTACCAGGCCCCCTGGTAACTAGTACTCGGAGGACTACCTTGGCTCACCAAATGCGTTTGACCAGCGAAAACAAGGCGTAGGAGGTCGGGCGTCATCAACGAACGTGTCACCAGCTAGTCCCTGTTTCGCGTCGGGTGGCTGAGCCGGTCTGGGGGTGCGGTCGGTTGCTTGTCGTAGGTGGGCATGGCTGGGGCAGGTTCACAAGGCGGGTGAATGCGCTGGTCAGCTCGTTTCGCCAGGGCCAGGTGGCGGAGATCCGTAGGCGGAGGCGGCGGCCTCAGGTTATGCGGGCGGCGGTGTGCACAGGCCGGTAGCGGAGCTTCTTCGGCTCGGTGCTGGCCAACTCGCCGTCCAGGAGCAGGGTTTGAGTCCAGGCCGGCAGGTCTGCGGAAGCGGCCGATGCCGGTGGTCTTGCCGCTGTTAGCCGGGCGCCCGGGTGCGGACGCTCTCAGCTCGGCGACTTCCGCGCCCTCGCGCTGGGTGCCGTCCTGTTCGAGTGCGGGATGCCAGACCTGCTCGGGCAGGGCTCGGATCGTGCGGCGGACCGGCTCGGTGACGGGATATCCGACGGAGAAGGAGGCGAGGATCCCGTGCGAGTAGACGGTGCGTATGTGGCGCAGGAAGGCTTTCGCTCCTCCGGCGCTGTCCGCGCGGATGAGGATCCGTGTGCCGTGGCGATGGGCGTCGGGGATCTGGGCGAGCGCCTGGTCGAGGACGGTGATGTGGTCGGCGGCGGTGTTGGCACCGGCGTTGCCGGGCCTGAGCACTCCGGCCGGGGCTTCGCCGGTGTTGTCCAGGAAGCACAGCAGCGGGTGGTAGTCGAGGCCGCGCTCGTAGGTCGCCGCTGCCTGCTCCTTCTCGGAGTGGGAGGTGACCAGGGTGGCGTCGAGGTCCAGGACAAGACCGGGCAGGTCGCGTCCGCCCGCGCGGGCTGCGGCTATCCCTGCCGTGGTCTCGGCGGCTCGCAGCCAGGCGACCTCCCGGGCGGTGGCTCCGGCCGAGTGCAGGCACGCGAGCGCAGCCGAATCGATGCCCGCCAGCAGGCGCCAGGCGGTCGGAGTGGAGGCGACAGGGCCAGGTCCGCTATCGCCTCGCCGCCGTCTGCGAGCATGATCGCGAGATCTACCGCGATCCGGCCGGGGTCGTGCCCGGTGGCCATCGGCCGACACGACGAGCTTGGGGCGCGACCGGGTGGGGTGCACGCAGAATCGGACACCGCCGTAAGCGAAACGCGCAGGCTGGTGCGCACCGAGGGACAGAGCAATGCCGTTGCAAACACAGGGAGTTGAGGGACCGTACAACCGACCCCCGGAACGCAACCTGAACCCGACCCGAAGTCGGCCCGAACTCAGACCGTCCCAGGTATCACAAGCCCCGACTCGTACGCCACGATCACCAGCTGTGCCCGGTCCCGCGCCCCCAACTTGCCCATGATCCGGCTGACATGGGTCTTCGCGGTCAGCGGGCTGAGTCCCAACGCGTCGGCGATCTCGGAGTTGTTGAGACCGCGCGCGACCAGCGCGAGCACCTGCCGTTCCCGTTCGGACAGCCCGCTCGGCCCGCCCACCGCGGATGTCGTCGCGGTGTTCGGCGCGCGCAGAAAGCGGGCGATCAGCCGCGAGGTGGGACCGGGCGAGAGGAGGGACTCCCCCGCGGCCACCGTCCGGATGGCGTCTAGGAGTTCGGCCGGCCTGATGTCCTTCACGAGGAAGCCGGACGCCCCGGCCCGCAGTGCCTCGACGATGTGCTCGTCGGTCTCGTACGTCGTCAGGACGAGCACCCTCACCCCCGCGAGATCCTCGTCGGCGGCGATGAGCCGGGTCGCCTCGATCCCGTCGAGGTCGGGCATGCGGATGTCCATCACGATGAGATCAGCCCGCGCCGACCGGGCCAGCGCCACGGCCTCCCGCCCGGTGCCCGCCTCGGCGACGACCTCCATGTCCCCGGCCGACGAGACGAGCATCGCGAAGGAGGCCCGTACGAGGTTCTGGTCGTCGGCCAGTAGTACGCGGATGGTCATCGAACCTCGTCCTCCCGGGACAGCGGCAGTGTGGCGGTCACCTCGAAGCCCTCGGCGGGCCCCGGACCGGCGTCCAGTGTGCCGCCCACGCTACGGGCCCGCTCCCGCATTCCGACGAGCCCGAACCCCGACGTGCCGTCGGACGGGCCCACCTCGCCGCCCGAGGCGGCGTCTCCGCCCGTCCCGTCGTCCCTGACACTCACCCGCAGTGCGCCGTCCGCGGTCCACAGACCCACCCGCACGGTGAGGTCCTCGCGACCACCGTGCCGTACGGCGTTGGTGAGCGCCTCCTGCACGATCCGGTACGCGGCGGCGCCCACGGAGGGCGGTATGCCGTCCGCGCGGACGGACAGTTCGACCTTGGCCCCGGCCACCCGGCCGGTCTCCACGAGACCGGCCAGTCCGTCGATCCCGGGCAGCGGCCCCCGCATGTCCTCGGCCCCGGAAACAGAACCGGACAAGGAACCGGCCCCCGCTCCCGGATCCGCCCCCACTCCCACGACCGTGTCATGCGCCCGCAGCACCTCCAGCGTCGTACGCAGTTCCCCCCGGGCGGTCCGGCAGGTCCCCGCGATGTCGTCCAGTGCCTGGGCGACGGCCTTGCGGTCGAGGCGCTCGGGGTCGGCCGTGAGGACATGGGCCGCCACGGACGTCTGCACGCCGATGAGCGTGATGCTGTGGGCGAGCAGGTCGTGCAGGTCACGGGCGATCCGCAGCCGTTCCTCGGCGACGCGGCGCCTGGCCTCCTCCTCCCGGGTGCGTTCGGCCCGTTCGGCCCGCTCGACGATGGAGGCGACGTACAAGCGGTAGTAGCGGACGGCGATACCGATGAACAGGACCGCGATGATCCAGCCGGAGATCTCCAGGGACTCCAGCGCCCCCTCCGGGTTGGTGAGGCCGTTGCTGATCAGTGTCGGGCCGAGGACGGCGACACCGGTGAGCAGCGTGCGGCGTACGGCGCCGGTCGCCGCGACGGTGTAGAGCGCCAGGACGGTCGCGGGGACGGGCAGGGCGGGGTTGTAGTCGAGGGCGTAGTACGGAGCCATGCAGGCCACCACCCCGAGCAGGGCCGCCAACGGACTGCGCCGCCGCCATACGAGGGGCACGTGCCCGGCGAGCAGCAGCGTCCAGCTGAGATGGTCGGGCCGGATCCCTTCGCCTCCCATCAGTGCGATGGCTGCGGCGAGCACGGCGACGCCCAGCGCGAGGACCGCGTCGTTGCGGGTGCGGTGCGGTGCGGTCAGCGGTTCGCGGTGGATGGCGGACATGATGCGCTCGACGCGACGGGACCGGTCGCGTACCCCTGTGGTCGTTCCCCGTTCTTCCACGGCTCCATCTTCCGGTACTCGTGCGGGAACCCGGGCGCCCCTCCGGAAGGAGAGGCGCCCGGGCGGGCCCGCCGGATCGAGGTGCTCGATCGAGGCGTTCGATCGAGGCGTTCGATCGACGTGCTCAGGGTGCGCCGACGGTTTCCGGCTGCCGTGGCGGCTCGGTCGGTTCGGCCGGCACGGGCTCCCGTGAGAGCACGCCCGGCCACCACACCTTCCGGCCCAGGGCGACGCTGGCACTGGTCACCAGGTACGTCCGTACGAGGAAGGTGTCGAGCAGGACGCCGACGGCGATCACGAAGCCGAGCTGGACCAGCTGCACCAGGCCCATGTTCGTCAGCACGGTGAAGGTCGCGGCGAGGACGAGTCCGGCGGAGGCGATGACGCCGCCGGTGGTGCGCAGTGCGGTGAGTGCCGCCGTGGCCGGTTCCGCTCCCGCCAGGGACTCCTCCCTCATCCGGTGCATGAGGAAGATGCCGTAGTCGACGCCGAGGGCGACCAGGAACACGAAGGACAGCAGTCCGAGCCCGGGATCGGTGCCCTTGAGGCCGAGGAGCGGTTCGAAGACCAGTCCGCCGATCCCGAGGGAGGCGCCCCACACCGCGACGACCGCGACCACCAGGAGCAGCGGTGCGACCAGACTCCGCAGCAGCCCGATCAGGATGAGCATCACGGAGACGAGGACGAGCGGTACGACGATCTTCGTGTCCCGGGCGTTGGTGTCCTCCAGGTCGATCTGCTGGGCGCTGTCCCCGCCGACGTAGGAGCCCTTCAGTTCGTCCCGCAGGGACTTGATGGTGGCGGTCTCCCCCGCCGACTGGGGTGCGCTCTTCGCGAAGACGGAGATCTCGGTCCAGCCGTCTCCGGTACGACCCTTCTCCGCGCTGCCGACGCCCCGTGTGCCGCGGACGGTCGCGAGGGTCTCGTCGGCGCGCTCCTGCGGGGTGATCACGTCGATGGGCTGGCTGCCCTGCCCGGGATAGGACTTGGCAAGGGTCTCCATCGCGACGACGGACTCCGGCTTGTTGACGAAGGAGTCCTCCTGCTTGAGCGGTCCCGGCAGGCCGAGTGAGCCGAGGGCGAGGGCGCCGAGCAGTACGGCACCGCTCGCGAGTACGGTCAGCGGCCTGCGTCCGGCAGAGCTGCCCATCGCCGAGAACAGGCTCCGCCGCTGCTTGGGCGTACTCCCGAAGGCGGGCACCAGCGGCCAGAACACCCGCCGTCCGACCAGTACGAGGATGGCGGGGAGCAGGGTCAGCATCGCGATCAGCGCACACAGCACACCGACGGTGCCGAGCGGGCCCATGCCCCGGCTGCTGTTGAGGTCGGCGGCGAGCAGGCACAGCAGTCCGGCGGCGACGGTGCCGGAGGAGGCGAGCACTGCGGGACCGCAGCCGCGCAGGGCGGCGACCATGGCCTCGTACGGTCGCTCGATGCGCCGCAGCTCCTCCCGGTAGCGCGAGACGAGCAGCAGCGCGTAGTCCGTGCCCGCCCCGAACACGAGGATCGTCATCACACCCGAACTCTGCCCCGAGACGGTCGTGCCGAAGGCCTGGTTGAGGCCGTAGGCGACGCCCATCGACATGTAGTCGGCGATCCCGGCGACGACGAGGGGCACGAGCCACAGCACGGGGCTGCGGTAGATCAGGATCAGCAGTACGGCGACGACGGCGACGGTGGTGTAGAGCAGCGGTCCGCCGAGCGAGTCGTAGACCGCGCCGGAGTCGGTGGCCAGCGCGCCGGTGCCGCCCACATCGACGCTCAACCCGTCTTCGTCCTGGGCGACTTCGCGGACGTCGTTGACGAGTTTGTCCCGCTGCTCCTCGTTCGCCCCGGGCTCGTTGCTGGCGACCGGGTACATCAGGGTCGTGCCGTCCTTGGACGCAATCCCCTGGGGAGCGCCGCCGATCAGCTCGTGCTGCCGGGTGATCTCCGCGACCTGCCCGGCCGCGGTCTCGCGGTCGGCGGCGCTGAGCCCGCCGTCCCGGTGGTAGACGAGCACCATCTCCGTGGTCTCGCCCCCGGGCAACTTCTCCTGGATCTGCGCCACTTGCGTCGAGTCCGCGCTCGCCGGCAGGTAGTCGGTGACCTTGTCGTGCTGCACGTCGGCGAGCTTCGCCGCGAACGGCCCGACGAGCGCGATCACGGCGATCCACAGCCCGAGCACCGCCCATGGAACGGCTCGCCCGCGCCCCGGCCCCAGCCTCGTCGTAGCGGTTTTCTCTCCGGCCCTCATTGACCGAACTCCCTCCGGGTGACATCTGCTTCGGTCCCCAGACTTCCGGTGAGAACCACGGCTTTCGTCGGGCGGGAGGGCGAGGTGACGCGTACTGCCGGGGGCGACAGCGGGTGCGGATTACTCCCTGGGGAGTAGTCGGCGGCCGGCGCGCCGCCCCGGAAGGGGCGCGGGGCTGTTTCGATCTGCGGCTACCGACCGGCTCCTTCGCCAATGCGCTGCACCGGTTGCGGCCGCGCGGCACCGGCCACGATCCCGGCCGGTGGCGGTCGCCTTGGCGGTGATGTTCGCCGACGGTGGCGAGGCAACAGCCGACCTGGCCCTCCTGCGCGACCAGCGCGAGGTATACGGTCCGGTTGCCTCCACCCCCACCGCAAGGCCCGGGTTCCCGTCCAACACGGCATGGCACGGCTGGAGTCCTGGCAGATCTTCCCCGTCCTCACCGCGGAGGCGATACGGGCGCCTTCGGAGGGCGCTTGTCGTCGGCCGGATTCGAGTGCGTCCGACGGCGACGGCGGTGATCAGTACTCCGCGCGCCAGGGCCACACCCGTGCCGGTCCGTGTCAACGGTGCGATCTCTGTGTCCTGTTCGTCGTCGTAGGTGCTCGGCTGCGGGAACGCGGTGGTGTGGGGGCAGTTCAGGCGGGGCGTACGAGGCCGGTGTCGTAGGCGAAGATCACGGCCTGGACGCGGTCGCGGGCGTCGATCTTGGTGAAGATGCGGCTGAGGTGGGACTTGACGGTGGACTCGGCGAGGTGGAGGCGGTCGGCGATCTCGCTGTTGGTCCAGCCGGAGGCGACTGCGGTGAGGACCTCGCGTTCCCGCTCGGTCAGGTCGGCGAGGCGGCTCTGCCGCTGTGGGGATCGGCCGGGGAGACGGTCACTGAAGACGTCGATGAGCTTGCGCGTCAGGCCCGGGGAGATGACGGCATCCCCGGAGGCCACCGCACGGATGCCTGCCACGAGTTCCTCGGGTTGCGCGTCCTTGAGCAAGAACCCGCTGGCGCCGGCGCGGAGGGCTTCATAGGCGTATTCGTCGAGGTCGAAGGTGGTCAGGACGAGGATGCGGGAGCGACCGCCGGACTCCACGATACGGCGCGTGGCCTCGATGCCGTCCATGCCGGGCATGCGGACGTCCATCAGTACGACGTCGGGGCGCAGTTCGGCGGTCATCCGGACTGCCTCGCCGCCGCTCGCGGCCTCTCCGACGACGGTCATGTCGGGGTGCTGCTCCATGAGCATGCTGAAGCCCATGCGCTGCAGGGCCTGGTCGTCGACGATGAGGACGGTGGTCATGCGGGATTCTTCTCCGGGGAGTCGGCGGGCGGGCTGGGACGCAGGAGGGCTTGGACGGTCCAGCCGCCCTCGGTATTGCGGCCGGCGGTGACGTTGCCCTGGTAGAGGGCGGCGCGTTCGCGCATGCCGAGCAGGCCCCGGCCGCCGCCAGTGGATGGGCGGCCTGTTCCCGAGGCGTGGGAGGGGCCGGTGTCTTCGACGGTGATGTGCACCTCGTCGGGAGCGGCGCTGAGGGATACCTGGATCGAGGTGCCGGCGGCGGCGTATTTGACGGCGTTGGTGAGGGCTTCCTGGATGATGCGGTAGACGGAGAGCTGGAGGCCCGGGGCCAGGCCGGTGAGGTCCCCTCGGGTGTCCAGGGCGACCGTGGGACCGGCGCTGCGGATCCGTTCCAGGAGGGGGGCGAGGTCTGCGAGGCTGGGCTGAGGGGCCAGCGGGGCGCCGGCCGTACGGTTCCCCTGCTTGTCGTCCTCGCCGTCGTCGCTGATGACGGCGAGCAGGCGGCGTAGTTCGGCCAGGGCGTCGCGGCCGCCAGCACCGATGAGGCGCAGGGTCCGGGCGCCCCGCTCGGGTTGGGCCTCGGTGAGTCCGGCGGCGCCGTCGGCGAGGCCGACGATGACGGCGAGGGTGTGGCCGAGGATGTCGTGCATCTCGCGGGAGACACGGGCACGTTCCTGTGCGGTGGCCAGACGGGCCTGCTGGTCCCGTTCCCTTTTCAGCACGTCGATGTAGGCGTGGGCCAGGCGGACAAGGAGGCCCAGCGTGGCGAAGGAGGCCATGGCCGCCATCGCCATCAGGGTGATGACGTCGGGGCGTGTGGCGTAGGCCAGTTGGCCGCCGCGCGAGAAGAAGTAGGCCCAGGCGGCGAGTTGCACGGTGGTGATGCCGATGGCTGCGGCCACCTGGCGTGGGGTGCAGAACCGGCCGACGTTGAACAGGGCGACGACCCGGGCGCATTCGGCACCGGTCAGGACGCCGAAGGGGATGGCCGCGATGGAGACGGCGGTGGTGAGGGCGAAGACGAGCATGGGTCGGCGTTCGCGCCACAGCAGAGGGATGGCGAAGGCGAGGATGAGCGGCAGCTTGGGATCGCCGACGTTGTAGGGGTTGAGGAAGGTGTCGGCGCCGGCCAGGGTGCACAGGACCGGGACACCCCACCGTCGGATCCGGGGATGGGCTCGGTCGGCGCGCCGCCAGGCGGCCAGCCGGGCGACGACCGACACGATCACGCTCTGTTCGGGGTCGCCGGTCAGGCTCGCCAGAAGGCGGTTTTCCTCGGGGCGGGGGGCGGGAGAGGGGGCGCTCGGCGGGGTCACGGTGCACCCTTCGTGGTCTTGGGGCCGTTCGCCGGTCCGGGGGGAACAGACCGGCGAACGGGTTAGCGGCTACCGCCTTCCGGGGGCGCCGGTGAAGGACGGTCGGACGGCAGTTGTAGCTGCGGCCGGACGGCAGTTGCAGCTGCGGCCGGTCGGCGTCAGTTGTTCTCGGTGGGCTTCCTCCGCCGCCTCCTCGTGCCCGGTGCATGGTCGTCGGTCGGGTCGGGGGAGGTGGCGTCGCTGCCGCGTGTGAAACGCTGCTTGAGCTGGGACAGTCCTCGTATCTTGCCCTGGGTCCGCGGTTGACGCGGCGGCGTCCGGGTCTCCCCCGGCGTTTCGCCGTACGTCTGACGGTTCGGGCTACCGGGCAGCCTGCGAGCCCGCCCGCGGTGATGCCGGGGTACCGGCGACCCGGAGGATGCCGCGCCCGGGCCGCGGGAGCCGGAGTCGAGGCTGGACGGGGCGCTGCTGTGTTCCATGCCGCTGTGTTCCATGCCACCGTGCGTCGTGGCGGCCACGCCGGCCAGGACGGGCTCGGGCGCGGTGCTCGCCTGCTCGGCGGCCAGCGCGTGGCGCAGGCTCTCGCCCTCGACGTCCACGTTCGGCATGACCCGGTCGAGCCAGCCGGGCAGAGCCCAGGCATGGCGGCCGAGGAGGGCCATGACGGCGGGCACGATGGTCATGCGGACGACGAAGGCGTCGAAGAGCACCGCGGAGGCGAGCCCGAGGCCGATGGACTTGATGAGCGCCGCGTCGTCGAGGAGGAAGCCGGAGAACACCGAGATCATGATGATCGCGGCGGCGGTCACGACGCGGGCGCTGTGCCTGAAGCCCTGGACGATCGCCTTCGTGGCGTCGGCCCCGTGGACGTACTCCTCGCGCATGCGGGTGACGAGGAAGACCTCGTAGTCCATGGCGAGTCCGAAGACGACGCCGATCAGCAGGATGGGCAGCATGCTGACGATGGGGCCGGTCTGGTCGATGCCGAAGAGATCCTTGAGCCAGCCCCACTGGAAGACCGCGACCAGCAGGCCGAGGGTGGCGACCACGCTGAGGAGGAAGCCGAGGGCTGCCTTGAGCGGGACCAGGATCGAGCGGAAGACGAGCAGCAGGAGGAGCAGGGCCATGCCGACGACGATGGCCAGGTAGGGAATGAGGGCCTGGGACAGCTTGGCGGAGACGTCGATGTTGACGGCGGTGAAGCCGGTGACCATCAAAGTGGCGCCGGTGTCCTCGTGCAGAGCGGCGCTCTGGCCGCGGATGGAGCCCACCAGGTCCTTGGTGGCCTGGCTTGTCGGGGCACTCTTCGGCATGGCGCCGATCAGAGCCACGTCGCCGGCCTTGTTGAAGGAGGCGTCGCTCATGCCGGCGACGTCGTCCAGCTCGCCCAGCAGCGTGGTGGCCTTCTTGGCCGCGGCCTTCGGGTCGTCACTGCCGCGCGCGTCCACGACCACCGTGAGCGGGCCGTTGAAGCCGGGCCCGAAGCCCTTGCTGAGAGTGTCGTACGCGATGCGCTGGGTGCTTCCCGGCGGCTTCATGCTGTCGTCGGGCAGGGCCAGGCGCAGCGACGTGGCGGGGAGCGCGAGCAGCCCGAGGCCGACGACCGAGACCGCGAGGACCTTGACCGGGTTGCGGGTGACGAACTTCGCCCAGCGCACGCCTCCCGCATCACCCTCGCCGCGTTCCAGGTCCTTCATACGGCGGGTCGACAGCCGGTTACTCGTGATCCGCTCGCCGGCGAAGCCGAGCAGGGCGGGCAGCAGCGTCAGCGCGATCACCACGGCGACGGCCACCGCGAACGCGGACGCCAGACCCATCGAGGTCAGCGAGTGGATGCCGATGACGCTCAGACCGCTCAGTGCGACGATCACGGTCAGGCCGGCGAAGACGACCGCCGAGCCCGCGGTGCCCAGGGCCCGTCCGATCGCGTCCTCCGGTTCGTGGCCGTCGCGGATCTCGTTGCGGTAGCGGGAGACGATGAACAGGGCGTAGTCGATGGCGACGGCCAGTCCCAGCATCAGAGCCAGGGTGGTTGCCTGCGAGGCCATGTCGAAGAACTGGGTGGCGACGGTGAGCGACAGAATGGCGATGCCCACGCCCACGATCGCGGTGAGCAGGGGCAGCCCGGCCGCGATGAGAGAGCCGAAGGTGATCACCAGGGCGACCGCGGCGACCGCGAGGCCGATCAGCTCGGCGAGCTGGCTGGAGGCGGTGTCCTTGACGGCATTCCCGCCCAGACTGACGGTCAGCCCCGCCTTCTCGCCCTGCGCGACAACCTCGGCCTGCACGTCGTGTGCGGCGGAGCCGACGTCGGCCTGGGCGACCTTGTAGGAGACCTGTGTATAGGCGATGGTGCCGGACCTGCTGAGGCCGTCGGTGAAGGGGTCGGAGACACTCGACACCTGCGGCGACTTGGTCAGCTTGGCCACCAGGGACTGGATCTCGGTCTTGTTGGCGGCCGAGGTCAACTTCTGTCCGGCTGGTGCCTCAAAGACGATCCGCGCGGTGGCGCCGTCGGCGGACGCCTGCGGGAACTCCTTCTGCAGCAGGTCGATCGCCTGCTGGGACTGGGTGCCAGGAAGGCTCAGGCCCTCGGACGTGGAGCCGGACGCGTTCATGGCGCCGATACCGACGGCGGCCAGGACGACGATCCACAACATCGCGAAGAGGCGTCGTCGCCGGAACGCCAGCCGGCCGAGCCGGTACAGGAAGGTGGCCACGGATTACTCCCACCAGGAGAAGAGGTCATTGCGTGAGCTGGGGCCTGACGGACCCGTGATCTCACGCTAGGAGCGGATACGGGCCCGCTGTGCCCCCTGCGGTTCCCATTCCGGCGCGGCCCTTTAGTACTACGGGACTAACGCCTGTCATCCTCGGGGCCCCGTGAACTGCGATGCGCCCCGGCCGGGGAGGGGCATTGCCCGGCAGGGTGAGCCAGCCGACGTTCACCACCCGCGCCATGAACTCCCGCCCGTTGGTGTTCCCTCATCCTCCTCACGTATGGATCTCTGCCTGCGTGGCCACGGTGACGATGTCGCGGTTCTCCAGGACGTGGTGGGAGTGGCCGTGGCGGGCGAGGTGCAGTGCGACTTGGCCGAGCTGCTCGGTGCTGGTCATGAGAACGGGCGCGAGCCGTAGCAGGCACAGCAGCGGAGCGAGCGGGGTGACGAGGGTGTTGGCCCATCGGTAGGCCGTGGTCTTCGACCGTTGCTGGTGGGAGGGTCGGACGAATCCGGGGCGCAGTGCGTACCCGTTGGGGAAGGTGGCGATGACCGCGTTCTCGGTGCGGCCCTTTACTCTGGCCCAGCGGCTGCGGCCCTGCTCGGTGCTGTCGGTGCCGCCGCCGGAGACGTAGACGAACGTCATCTCCGGGTTGACGGCGGCGAGGGTGCGTGCCGCGGCCATGGTGTAGTCGTGGGTGATGCGTTCGTAGTCCTGCGGGCTCAGGCCGGCGGAGGAGACGCCGAGGCCCCAGAGGCAGGCATCCGCTCCGTTCAACTCCTCGGTGATCGCGGTGAAGTCGAGGAAGTCGCGGTGCAGGACCTGCCGTAGTTTCGGGTGCGTCAGGCTCAACGGCGTCCGTCCGACGTTGATGACCTCGGTGACGTCGTCGGCCCGCAGGCTCTCCTGGAGGAAACCGTCGCCGATGAGGCCGCTCCCGCCGAAGACCACTACTTTCATGCTGTGATGCTCCTTTCCTGTCGACGGCACCGAAGCTGTGTCGATCGCCGTCGTATCGAGGTGAACATGGCGATGCCGACGAGGAGTTCGGCGGTCATGATCGTGTAGACCGACGTGCGTTCGGCGACCGCCACTCCCGTGATGACTCCGGAGGAGGCGACGATCGCCGCCCAGACGAACATGACCAGCACACTGAGCGTCCCGGCGGCTCCCAGGGCGAGAAGTGCAGTGCCGAGGCGCCGGTGTGCCCGGCGCAGGCCAACGCCTGCGCCGATCGCGGCGAGGTTGCCTCCGAAGATCGCGAGCGCGGCGCCGGAGGTGTGCAGGGCGATGGTGCCGTCAGCGACCGCCTCTGGCGAGCCGGGGAAGGTGCCGACCAGCAGCAGGCCGGCCCCGGTGACGACGCCGAGGACGCGGACCCGGCGCGCCGGCCGCTCCGCCAGCAGCGGGGTGAGGAGGATCGCGGCGACGGCGAACACGACGCCGTGGGTGAGGAAGGCGGTGTTCATGACCGCGTGCCGCGGTGAGCAGACGGGATGTCCGGCGAGGTCGCCGCAGCTGGGTACGCCGAGGTCGCTGATCGCGTTGAAGCTGTAGCGGTAGGCGGGATGGCTCCAGGCCGCGGCGCTCACTCCTTCCGCAGTGAGGTACAGGAGCGGGTTGAGTATGAGCAGGAGGCTTCCGGCGAGAGCTCGAGCGCGGTGCGCGCCGATCTGAGCGGGCATGACGTCCTGTCGACGGGGTCGTGGGCTGACGGGGTGCGGAACGGGCCGGGCCTGTGAGGATCAGAGGCCGGCGGGCACGGAGACGCCGGTGAGCTTCTCGGCTTCGGCCCACAGCCGGGCCGCGACCTGCTTGTCAGCCGCCGTACGCGGCAGCTTCGCCACGACGGGCGGGCCGACCATGGACCAGCGGGGCCCGTAGTAGGCGGCCTGCTTCGCATCCGGGTCGGTGGCCGCGCGCAGCAGCGGCTGGGCGCCGCCGGTGGCGTCCTGCGAGGGCACGATGCGGCCGAGGATCTGCAGGAGCAGCGGCGGGCGGCCGCCCATGGTCGGGCCGTTGGCGGCGATGTTGGTGCGGGCGCTGCCCGGGTGTGCGCCGACGGACAGCAGCGGCCACCCGTTCTGCACCGCCAGGTCGGCCAGGTGTTGGCTCATCAGCAGGTCGGCGAGCTTGGACTGCGCGTAGGCGGGGATCGGCTTGTAGCCGCTGGTCGCGTTGAGGTCGTCGAAGTCGATGGTGCCGCGGGCGGCCTGGCCGCTGCTCATCGTCACCATGCGCGGTGCGGGTGACTTGAGCAGCAGCGGGAGCAGGCGGACGGTGAGGGCGAAGGGGCCCAGGAAGTTGCTGCCGAACTGCAGCTCGAAGCCGTCCTCGGTCTCGTGGCGTACCGGGGGCATCATCACGCCGGCGTTGTTCAGCAGCAGGTCCAACGGCCTGCCGTCGGCGATCACCCCGTCGGCGAAGGCGTGGACGGTCTCCAGGTCGGCCAGGTCGAGATGGCGTACCTCGACCTGCGCGCCGGGGTGGGCGGCGAGGATGTCGCGCCGGGCCTGCTCGCCCTTGGCGACGGTGCGCACCGCGATGATCACCGTGGCCCCCGCTGCGGCGAGGGCGGTGGCGGCGGCCTTGCCCGTGCCGCTGTTCGCGCCGGTGACGACGGCGAGCTTTCCGTGCTGGTCGGGGACTTGGTACATGACGCACTCCAATAAAGTACTGCCGGTATCTTGTCTCCGCTCCACGATAACGTACCTCCGGTCACTTAGCAAAGTACCGGCGGTATGTAATATGTGGACATGGCCTTTCAGCGAGCACGTACCGACGAGCAGCGCGCCCAGCGGCGCCAGCAGATCCTTGAGGCCGCAGCCGGGATGCTGACCGAGATGCCGGTCCAGCAGCTGAGCCTGAACGAGCTGAGCCGACGCGTCGGGCTGGCCAAGGCGAACGTGCTGCGCTACTTCGAGTCGCGGGAGGCCGTCCTTCTCGTTCTTCTGGACGCCGAGGTGAAGGACTGGATCGCCGCACTGGAGCGCACCGCACCGCCCGGCGAGGGCACGCCGCGTGAGCGCGGGGACCACCTCGCCGAGCTCCTGGCCGCCTCCATGGCCGAGCGGCCGGTGCTGTGCGACCTGTTCAGCGCGCAGGCCGCGGCGCTGGAGCACAACATCTCCGTCGAAGTCGCCGTCGGCCACAAGCTCGCCGCACGGCAGTCGATCGAGACGCTGGTACGACTCGTGCACCGGCACCTTCCGGAGCTCGGCATCGAGGGCTCGGTGGCTCTGGTGGAGACCACTCTCCTGATGGCGATGACGGCCTGGCCGTGCAGCCGCCCGTCAGAGGCGGTGCAGGCCGCCTACGCCTCCGACCCGCAACTGGCCGGCATGCGCATCGACTTCACCGACCTGGTACGCCGCACCGCGGCGGTGACCGCCTCCGGCCTCATCGCCCGCCAGGAAACGCCGACGTCCATCATCCCGAGCAACTGAGCACCCATCCACCGTTCGAGTACCCGACTCGGGCGGATTCGTCCACCGTCCCCGCGGAGTGCCGTGCGCCGCCCGAGTCAGCTGCAGGATTTGAATGGCCCGTTCCCCACGTCTGGCGGGCGCGGAGCGAGGCCGGTGACCACGTCGCCAGCCTCGGACTGTTGCATCAGCAGGGTCTTCCTCAGCAAGATCCTCTCCGACCGCACCTTCGACGCGCTGATCAAGCGCACCTCGGGCGGTCCGGCCCGACACGTGCAGGTCCTCGCCGATCCCTTCGGCCGGCTGCTGTGGGCCTCCGCCCCGGTGCTCGACCACCCGGATCACCTGCCTCGTCCAGGCCGTCCTCGCCCTGAATTTGGCCAGCAGACCCATCGAGGAGCACCATCCGCCTGCGTTGCCCTGCCGGGGAGTCAGTCTCGCGGTTCGTCGTTCGGTTGTGCGTTGCGGTGTTCGAGCACGGCCTCGTAGGAGCGGAGTCGATCCAACAAGTTTGACAAGAGCCTGCCGTCGGCGGCGACACTGACCGGATGATTGTCGTGCAGCGAGTCGTTACCTACTGGACCAAGCGGTCCAGGGGCGGCAGCGCGGCGGCCCGCCGAAACGCGGTACCCGAGGTGTTCCCGGTGCATGCGCCTGGTCCGGCCGGTCTGCTCGTCCACGAGGTCGACGCCCACGAGCGCGACGGTTTCACGGCCTCTCGTACCATCCGCACCTTGGACCGACTCGCCGACCTTTACACATCTCGGGCCGAGGAGCCCGGCGAGGGGCCGGTCCGCTCCGGGGCCGACATCAGCGCGGAGCTTCACTGGGGCGTCGCCGGTGTGACAGGGAAGACACGTGAGGCCATCGCGGCCTGTGATGCTGTCGCCCCAGTCACCCGCGGGGTGTTCCTGACGGAAGCCGAAGAGCGACTGCGCGTGGTGGTCTCGCCCCCGACCAGGCGGTCGCCGGCATACGGGCCCCGTCAACTATTCATACTCGAACCCGGGCAACGCGGACGCTCGCGGTTCAACGGACGCTTCACCCCGAGCGGCTGCAGTTGAAGTGGGTCGTCAACGTCGCGTATCTCAGCGGGACACCGGCACCCAACCTGTTCACCCAGGGCGAGCCGACCTATGTCGTCGACAACCTGGTCCGGCTCTTCTGACCTTTGCCTGTCAGCTCGGGCAAATGAGCCGCCCAGACGTGATCGCGCACCCACCGGCGCGGACGCCTGCGGACAGTGATCGGCCTGCCTGCGGAGCGGCTGCCATCCGGAAGCGCGTCACGGACGGGCTGGGGCAGTTCCTCCGTGAAGGCGTGCAGGTCCATCACGGAGATGCCGTTGCATGGCCCGGCTGTATCCGGCCCACCGCTTGGAGCGCATTGGCATCGGTGGTCGGACGCAGCGCTACCTCCCGACGCACGGCTTCCCGCCCGGCCACAACGCCATGATGGTCGCGACCGACGACAGCCACCGACGAGCAAACCGGAACCGAGTGCAAGGCTCTGTCCGCAGTTCCGTCAAGGTGAGTGGTCAAGCCGCCGATCAGTTCGGCCGACGGCAGGACGGTGAGCTCCGGCCAGCCATCCCTGCCGAACATCCGCTCCGCCTACCCCGATCACCGCCAGAGCCTGACCGGTGGGGCATGGCTCTCTTGAGCGTTTTCACCCGGTTCACCTGGGAGGTAGGCATCGACGTCCTCCCGCGTACGTGCGGTAGCGGGACGCCTCAGCGGTCACTCGTCGTTCACCCAGCGCATGAGCCGCTGCAGCGGGTAGAAGCCGTCGTGGGAGAGGCCCGGTGGCATGCCGCCCGCCCCGCCGAGGGACACCACGCGCTGGACGCCGGCGCAGGCGAGAGCGTCGCGCAGCCCCGCCTTGCGGGCGTCGGGGTACACCCCGACCGTCTGCGTGGCGACCCCGGCGTGCGCGAGGGCGTCGGTCAGCGTGGGAACCGGGACGACGTTGACGATCTTTCCGTCGGGGTGGAAGTCCACCGGTTCCGGGGAGCGGATGACCAGACCGGCGCCGTCGTAACCGCCCCACACCCGGTAGTCGGGCGTGAGGGAGCGCAGCACGTCGATCTCCTCGCGGAGTTCCGAGGCGACGCGCGGGCCGCCCGCAGAGCTGAACTCCCTTGCCATGCCGAGGCGTTCGCACAGCAGGGCGGCATAGCGGTCGGCGTCCTCGGGTGATCCCTCGACGAACTGGAAGCGGCTGGCCACGCAGGCCTGCTGGTTGAAGAAGGTGGCGTCGGCGGCTCCCGCCTCCGCGGCCTCGGCCAGGCTCTCGGGGGTCGCGAAGGCTTCTCGGCCGATCAGCGAGATGGAGGTCTTCGGGTCGAAGGAGACCAGCTCGAAGCCCGGTCCGACATAGCGCAGCGCCCCACGGATCGTGCCCTCGCCGCCCCAGGCGACCAGCTTGTCGAAGAACTGGGGGCGGAACAGCACGCTCTCCACCGCCTCGTCGCCGCCGCGCCAGTAGGCGGCGGAGAACGAGCGCACCACGGGGTGGCCGGAGGCGACGGAGGTCATCGTGCGCAGGATCGCGGTCGCCGTGAACAGGTCGTTCGAGGGCAGCTTCAGCAGGTTGACACCCTTGGTGAGGGCGCCGCGCACCACGGACATCGCGGCGACACCGGGGGCGTTGCCGGCGATGACGTGCACCAGACGTGGCGGGTAGGCGCGGGTGGCCGCGATCCTGCCCTCGGGCAGGCGCACCTCGCGCCAGCCGTCGAGCACGTCGGCGCCGCCGAGTTCGTGGTCGATCTGGGCGTGCAGGGCGGTGCGTCGGAAGCTGCGCCACAGCACGGCGTAGGCGCGTTCGAGGACCTCGGCGGGGAGAGGGCTGACGGCTGTCATCCGCTCCAGCGCTTCGGCGAGGAGGCCGTCCCGGTCCGCCTTGAGGGCGTCGCCGGTCGCCACGAGCAGGTCGACGATCTCGGCGGTGGGTGTCTGGAAGGCGGGCCCCGGTTCGGTGCGGGGCCATACGAGGCGGTCCAGGTCGAGGGCCGGTGCGGTGAAGGCCGCTCCGGGGCGGCCGTGGGCGACGTGCGGGCCTTCGTCGACCTCGCCGCGGATGACGTGGACCACGGCCACCGGGGCCGGCGCGGTGCTGTCGAGGGTCGTGCCGCTCATCCGTGGATCATCCCTCGCACATAGGAGTCGAGTGTCGCCGCGCAGGTGATCTTGTCGTCGCCGCCGAGGTCGCCGTAGCGCTGGATGTCCGGCAGGACGGCGGGTCCCGGCCGGCCGCAGTCGCAGGGCGAGAAGTCGACGAGGACCCGGTCGCCGCTGATCAGTCCGCCCCAGCGGCCTTCCAGGGAGACGTCCAGGAAGGCGAACCGGCCTTCCACGACGCCTTGTTCGGGGCTGAGCAGGGTTTCGCCCTGCTGGTCGAGGACCAGCGGGATCACCCACGGTGGCACGTGGTAGTGGCCCTTCTCGCAGGCGAGGCAGGAGCCCTGGAGTTCCGTCATGCCGTAGCTGCGCACCCGCCGCACGCCGTCGTAGAAGGCGGCGAACTGCTGCTGGTAGTCCTCGGGCAGGGCGCGGCCCTTGTTGCCGCCGCCGCTGAGCACCAGCGTGTCCGGGTGGAGGCCGCCGTCCGGGACGCCGCGGGCGCGCAGGGCCTGGATCAGGGCGAACTGTTGGTTGTTCATGCCGGCGATGAGCAGCGGTTCGTCGCGGTGGGCGGCTATGTCGTCGACGATCGCGCTCACGGCCGCGTCCAGCTCCGCCTCGCGGGCCTCGGAGGCGGTCTCGTGGGAGCTGATCTCCTTCGGGGTGGCGGTGCCCTCGGCGATCCTGCGGCGCAGCAGGGCGCTGCTCATCAGGTCCGACACCCGCAGTGGGTCGTCGGTGAGCAGTCGGGTCTCGCCGGGGCGGGCGAAGATCTCGGCGTGCCAGCGGAAGCCGTCGATGGAGCGCATCGGGCCGCTCGCGGGGGCGAGCAGGTATCCGCGGCGGGTGGGCTTCGGCGGGAGGGGGTCGGGCCAGCAGGTGAGGTGCTCCAGGATGTCGTGCAGGAAACTCAGGTCGCCGGCCGCGCAGTTGAGGAAGGAGACCTTTCCGGAGGTGCCGCTGGTGATGTACGGGCGGTGGCCGGCGGCCGTGATGCGGTCGGTCCACTCGTCGATGTCGCGCACGCCGTCGACGTCGACGTCCCCGGGTTCGACCGTGGAGACGGTCGTGTACCAGCGCAGCAGCCGGTCCCAGCGGCCGGCGGTGATGAGGGAGACGGGGTACGACTTGTAGCTGGTGTGCGAGAAGAGCAGGGGGACGAGGTCGTCGAGGGCCGTGACCTCGCGGACGCCGGTCTCCTCCGCGCGGGTGCGCAGCAGCGGGATGCGTTCGCGGTGGGCGGTGAAGGCCTCCCGCGCGGCTTCGAGCTGCAACTCCCGTAGTTCTTCGGTTGGTTGGTCGAAGGTGTCGCCGGACAGGACCAGGGATCGGATCTGCGCGCGTGCGCCGGACACAGCACCCACCTCAATCGGTTGCTCAGGTTGTCTTTTCCGCAGTCGTCCCTGCGGTCAGGTACGACGACTCGATCGCGTCGAGGTCGCCGCGGAGTTCCCCCGGGGTGCCGGTCATGGCCACGCGGCCGCGGTGCAGGACGTACACGCGGTCGGCGATGTCCAGCACCCTGCGCACGTGCTGTTCCACCAGCAGCGCCCCGAGGCCCCGGTCGGCCGCCCGGCGCACCGCGCGCAGCAGACGGTCGACGACGAGGGGGGCGAGCCCGAGGGACAGTTCGTCCGCGAGCAGCAGCCGGGGCGAGCGGCTCAGCGCGCGGGCCAGCGACAGCATCTGCTGCTCGCCGCCCGAGAGCATGCCCGCGCCGGTCTTCAGGCGTTTCTCCAGTTCGGGAAAGAGTGCCAGGGCCTGCTCGGGCGTGACCCGGCCGACCCGGAGGTTGTCCGCGGTGTCGAGGCCGGTGAAGACCGCCCGCTCCCCGACGTAGGCCAGGCCCTGGCGGGCGCGGCGGTGCGGTGGTGTGCGGGCGGTGTGGCCCAGCCAGCGCACCTCGCCGCCCATCGGGGCGAGTTCCCCGGACAGCGCCCGCAAGGTGGTGGTCTTGCCCGAGCCGTTGGGCCCGAGCAGGGCGACGACCTCGCCGGGGCGCACCTCCAGGTCGAGGTCCCGCAGGACGGGCCGGCTGCCGTAGCCGGCGCTGAGGACACGGGCTTGGATCAAGGGCTCGGTGTCGTGCACGGACGTTCCCCTTCGGTCAGCCGGCCGGTGTGGCCGTCAGCACCTTCCGGATGTCGACGAAGGTCGACCCCGCCTTCGCCCACTCGATCTGTCCGTTGCGGATGGTCAGTTCGGTGGCGGTCGTGTTGTGGATGCGGTCGAGGCCCTTGATCGGCAGGGCTGTCGAGGCGTTCCAGGTCAGCGCGGGGGTCAGACCGCCGGTGTCGATCCCGGTGGTGGTGTTCAGCTCCTGCACCAGGGCCTTGGCCGAGATCGTGGAAAGCTGCTTGGCCGCCTCGGTGAAGACCTTGAACGCCACCCAGGTCGTCTCGTTGGCGCCGTTGGTGGTGTCGATGTCCTTGTCGCCCTTGGCGGCCGCGAGGAAGTCCTTCCAGGCCGGGTCGGAGGCAGGCGGGTAGTAGCCGGTGATCGCCGCACCCTCGAGCGGGCCGCTGCTTCCGCCGGTACTGGCGGCCAGCTGCGGGGTGAGGTTGCCGACGACGCTGCCGAGCTTCGTCTTCGCGCCGGACTGGACGTACGACTTCACGAACAGGCCCGACGCGGTGCCCAGGATGACGCTCACGCAGTCGCTGCCCTTGGTGGCGGCGGCGACCTGGGGGGCGAGGTCGGTGGCGGTGAGCGGCACCTTGATGTCCTTGGGCACGGCGCCTCCGGCGGAGGTGGCCCCGAGGGTGAGGAACTGCGAGACGATCGCGGCGGCCGCCAGGTCGTACCGGACGCCGGCGATCTTCTTGCAGCCCTCCTGCACCAGTTGGCGGCCGTGCGCCGCGAACACCGCCGGGGTGCCTCCGTTGACCGGGAAGGACAGCGGGTTGGAGAACTCCGCGGCCGAGACGCCGGTTCCGCCGAGGTAGGGGATGCCGGCCTTCTGCAGGATCGGCATGTAGCGGTCGCCCGCGAGGCTGTACGACCCCACGACCGCGACCACCTTGTCGGCCACCGCCTGCTGGGCGCACTTCTCGGCCTCGTCGGGGTCGTTCTTCTCGTTACAGGTCAGCACCTTCAGCGGGCCGCCCTTGATCCCTCCGTTGGCGTTGATCCACTTCTCGTAGGCCTCGGCCGTGAGCCGCACCCCGGGCTGGGCGCTGCCCTGGGTGTCCTCAGGGTTCCAGACCATCACCTTGACCGGAGCGCCCTTCAGGGAGGCCTGGGTCGAGCTGTTGGACGCCTTGCCCCCGCAGCCTGCCGCCAGCAGGGCTGCGGTCACCGCGAGACAGGTCGCTGCGGCACTTCTGCGTCGGCGTGAGTCGTTCATGGCCCCTCCGCGGGCTCGTCGTCGAGTTGGCGAACAGCATGGGGTGCGTTTTTGGGTTAGTGAAGTACTCTCGGCATAATTATTTAAATAAATGCGCTGTCTGGCTGACCTCCGGGAGGTTCCCCCGATGGACGACATCCTGCGTTTCGCCCTGCTCGGCCTGGGGCTCGGCGCTCTGTACGCACTCACCGCGCACGGCATCGTGCTGGTCTACCGGGGCTCCGGTGTCCTGAACCTCGCGCACGGCGCGATCGGCATGGCGGGCGCCTACGTGCAGTGGGAGCTCGCCGTCAACCACGGCATGCCGTACTGGCCGGCCGTCGCGTGCGGGGTGCTCACCTCGGCGCTGCTGGGCGTGCTCACCCATCTGCTGGTGCTGCGGCCGCTGCGCCGGGCCTCCACCCTGGCCCGGCTGGTCGGTACGCTCGCGGTGTTCATCGTGCTCACCGCCGTCGCCGTCAAACGCTACGGCGACAGCCTGCAACTGGTGCCCGGCGAGCTGCCGACCCGGCTGCTGACGATCGCCGGGGCCACGATCTCCGAGGACCGTGTCTGGCTGCTGGGCATCGCGGTCGCCGTCACCGTCCTCCTCCATCTCCTCTACCGGCGCACCCTGTTCGGCCTGGGCACCACCGCCGTCGCCGAGAACGAGCACGCCGCCGCCTCGCTCGGCTGGTCCCCCGACGTGATCGCCACCGGCAACTGGGCCCTCGGCTCGGCGCTCGCGGGACTCACCGGCATCCTGATCGTGCCGGTCATCGGCCTGTCGGTCTCCGGGCTGACCACGCTGCTGCTCAGCGCGCTGGCCGCCGCCCTGGTCGGCAGGTTCTCCTCGTTCCCCGTCACGCTGGCGGGCGGTCTGGTCATCGGCCTGGTGCAGTCCGAGCTCACCCGGTTCGGCTCCGGCGTCACGGGACTCGCCTCGTCGGTACCGTTCCTGTTCATCGCCCTGGTGCTGGTGGCACGGGGCCGGGCGCTGCCCCTGCGCGGCACCTTCCTGGACCGGTTGCCGGCGCTGGGCAGCGGCAAGGTGCGCCCCCTGCCGCTCGCGGTCGCCGCCGTCGTCGGGCTGGTCCTGGTCGGCGTGTCCACACCGCTGTGGGCCGACGCGATCACCAGCACCCTGGTGCTCTCGCTGATCATCCTGTCGATCGTCGTGGTCACCGGGTACGCGGGCCAGGTCTCGCTCGCGGCCTACGCCCTCGCCGGCACCGGCGCCTTCATCGCCGGGCACGCGGCGGCGGACTGGGGATGGCCCTTCGAACTCGCCCTGGTGGCAGGCGTGCTGGGCACCGTGCCGATCGGCCTGCTGTTCGCCCTCCCGGCGGTCCGCACCCGTGGCGTCAACCTGGCCATCATCACGCTCGGCCTCGGCACCACGCTGGAGGCGATGGTCTTCCAGAACACCGATCTCTCGACGACCCCCGGCAGCGACGGCATCGCGGTGGGACACCAGACCCTCTTCGGGATCAGCATCTCGGGCGTCGACCACCCGCAGCGCTACGCCGCCGTGGTGCTGGTGCTGTTCGTCGCCGCCACACTCGTGGTCGCCAACGTACGGCGCGGCAGGACCGGCCGACGGCTCGTCGCCGTACGGGCCAACGAGCGGGCCGCCGCCGCGCTCGGCATCGACGTCCGCGCGGCCAAGCTCTACGCCTTCGGTCTGTCCGCGGCCATCGCCGCCCTCGCCGGTGTGCTCACCGGCTTCCGCTCCACCTCGGTGGTCTTCTCCGACTTCGCGAGCTTCGACTCCATCACCGCGCTCGGACTGGCCGTCATCGGCGGTGTCGGCTTCCTCGTGGGGCCGCTTTTCGGAGCGATGTTCGCCGTGGGCACGGTCGGCGCGCGCATCGGGGACTGGGTGCTGCCCGGGCTGAGCGCGTGGATGCCGCTGATCGGCGGGGTCGTCCTGGTGCTCACACTGGTGGGCAACCAGGACGGCATCGGCAAGGACGCCGGCAGACCCGCGGCGCGCGTCCGCAACCGCCTGCCTCGCAAGGACACGGCGGCGGCGGGCGAGGGTGAGCCCGCCGCCGTGGCGGACGTCTCCCGCGCGGCGCCACTCGCGCTCCACGTCCGGGACCTCACCGTGCGCTACGGCGGTGTCGTCGCCGTCGACGGACTCTCGCTGGACGTCGAGCCGGGCCGGATCGTCGGGCTCATCGGGCCCAACGGCGCCGGCAAGACCTCCGCCATCGACGCCGTCACCGGCTTCACCCGGGCCGTGTCCGGCAGTGTGCGTCTCGCCGAACGGGACGTGACCCGGCTGCCGGTGCACCGGCGGGCAACGGCCGGACTGAGCCGGTCCTTCCAGTCGCTGGAGCTGTTCGAGGACATGACCGTCCGGGACAACCTCTCCGCGGCCTGCGAGCGGCCGGGCCCGTGGGCGTACCTCACGGACCTGATCCGCCCCGGCAGCCATCCGCTCCCTGGTCATGTGCTCGTCGCGGTACGGGAGTTCGGGCTCCAGGACAGCCTCGACCGACCGGTGGCGGAGTTGTCGTACGGGGAGCGGCGGCTGCTGGCCATCGCCCGCGCGGTGGCGGCGTCGCCGGCCGTGCTGCTCCTCGACGAACCCGCCGCCGGGCTGTCCGACGACGAGACCCGGGAACTGGCCCGTCTGGTACGGCGGTTGGCCGAGGACTGGGGCATGGGGGTTCTGCTCGTCGAGCACGACGTCGACATGGTCATGAGCGTCTGCGACGAGATCGTGGTGCTGGACTTCGGCCGTCGGATCTGCGCGGGCACGCCGGAGGTGGTGCGCCGGGATCCGGCGGTGCGGGCGGCCTACCTGGGCGACCTGGAGCCGGAGGCGCTCGCGTGACGAGCGTCTCCGGCGACGGCCCGGACGTCAGGCGTCCCGCAGGTCGGCGACGTACGGCTGGTGGGAGAGTAGCCCGCCGTCCACGCGCAGGGTGTGCCCGGTGATGAAGGCGGACTCGTCGCAGGCGAGGAAGACGACCGCCGCGGCGACGTCCTCCGGCCGGCCCAGGCGCGGGGTGAGGTGGTGGCGCAGCATCGCCTCACGGATCGCGCCGTGGGCCGAACCGGCGCTCGCGGGCGTGACGATGAACCCGGGCGCGATGGCGTTGCAGCGCACGCCCTGCTTGCCGTACTGGGTGGCGACGTACTGGGTGAGGTTGATGAGCGCGGCCTTCGAGGCGCCGTAGGCGGGGTTGCGCAGATCGCCCGAGAGGCCGGACCCGGACGAGGTGTTGATGACGGAACCGCCGCCCCGGGCTATCAGGTGCGGGACGGCGGCCTGGATCGCGACCATGGTGCCGCGCAGGTTGATCCGCATCGTGTCGTCCCACACCGACGGGTCGGCCTCGGCGACGGCGAGGTCACGGCGGGCGGCCAGGCGGGTGGCGGCCGCGTTGTTGTGCAGCACGTCGAGGCCGCCGTAGGTGTCGACCGCCGCGGCCACCATGGCCCGTACGCTGTCGACGTCACCGAGGTCGACCTGAATCGCCGTCGCAGACCCGCCGGCGGCGCGGATCTCCTCCGTCACCGCCTGTGCGCCGTCGAGGTCCAGGTCGGCGACCACCGTGTGCGCGCCCTCGGCCGCCATCCGACGTGCCGAGGCGGCGCCGATGCCCGACGCCGCCCCGGTCACGACGGCGATCTTGCCGTCGAGTCGTCCCATGTCCGAACCGCCTTTCCTATTCGGTGAGTTCACTGCCGACGATGGACACGAAGGAGACGCATTCGCCGGGCCCGCCGCCCAGGTTGTGGGTGAGGGCCAGCGAGCGTCCCTGGGCCACGGACGGCACCGTGCGCTCCGGCGGTGCCTCGCCCCGCAGTTGCAGCCACGCCTCGAACATCATCCGCAGTCCGGAGGCGCCGATGGGGTGGCCGAAGGCCTTGAGACCGCCGTCCGGGTTGACCGGAAGTGAGCCGTCGAGGTCGAAGGCCCCGCTGGTGACGTCCTTCCACGCCTGTCCGCGTGCGGAGAAGCCCAGGTCCTCCATCAGCACCAGCTCCGTGGGGGTGAAGCAGTCGTGGACCTCGGCGAGCGCGAGTTCGGTGCGCGGGTCGGTCACGCCCGCCTGCCGGTAGGCCTCCTGGGCGGAGGCGACGACCTCGGGGAAGGTGGTGAAGTCGTACTCGGGGTCGAGGAGCCCGTCCGCCGGGCCGGCGACGAAGGACAGCGCCTTCACGAAGAGGGGCCTGTCGGTGTAGCGGTAGGCGTCCTCGGCGCGTACGACGATCGCCGCCGCCGAGCCGTCCGAGACGCCGGAGCAGTCGAACACGCCGAGCATGCCCGCGACGATCGGGGCCGAGCGGATGCGGTCCAGCGGCACCTCCTTGCGGAACTGTGCGCGGGGGTTGCGGGCGCCGTTGACGTGGTTCTTCCAGGCGATGCGGGTGATGACGTCCTTCAACTCCTCTTCCGGCAGGCCGTACTTGGCGGCGTAGGCGGGGGCGAGGAGGGAGAAGTTGGCGGGGGCGGTGATCTCGCCGCGGCTGTCGTCGCCCGCGCCCGGGATCGCGGTCCCGGACAGCCCGGACATGCCGGAGTCCTTGAGCTTCTCCACGCCGACCGCCATGGCCACGTCGTAGGCGCCGGAGGCGACGGCGTAGCAGGCGTTGCGCAGGGCCTCGGAGCCGGTGGCGCACATGTTCTCGACACGGGTGACCGGCTTGTTCGGCAGACGAAGGGCGCGGCTCAGGGTCAGACCGGAGACGCCGGAGGCCTGGGTGCCGAACCAGAACGCGTCGATGTCGTCGAGGGTGACGCCGGCCGAGGTCACCGCCTCCCCCACCGCGTCGACCAGCAGGTCGTCGGCCGACCGGGTCCAGTGCTCGCCGAAGGGCGTGCAGCCCATGCCGACGATGGCGACCCGGTCCCGGATTCCGTGTGAGCTCATCCCTGTGTCTCCTCGGTCTCGCCGGTGCGCACCGGGCGGGCCTTCCAGAAGTAGTTGTGGATGCCGGACGCGGTGACCGTGCGCCGGAAGGTCATCTCCACCCGGGCGCCGATGACGGCGTCGGCCTCGGTGGCGTCCGTCAGCTGGCAGCGGAAGCGTCCGCCGCCGTCGTAGTCGACGACCACGACGAGCATCGGCGGGCTGGGCGTGTGGGCCAGCCGGTCGACGGTGAACGTGGCGACCGTGCCGCGTACGTGTTCCATCGGCTCGTCGGCCATGGCGTCGACGCTGTGGCAGCCGGTGCACACCCGGTCCGGTGGGAGGTGCCGGGTGCCGCACTTCTCGCAACGGGCCGCGACGAAGCCGTACTTCCAGGCGGTGCGGCGGTGTGCGGGCGGGGCGTAGGGCGGCTCGGGGTCCGGGCGGCGAGGTGGTTCGCGGTTGAGCAGGCCGCGCCAGGAGAGGTAGGTGGCGTACGGCATCGGGGCGCTGCCCGCGGTGATCTGCGCGGCGACCGGGCGGGCGCTGCGGTGGGCCGGGAGCGCGTCGGTGGTGCGTAGCAGCAGGACTCCGGCCCCGTCGCCGAGCACGACGAGGGCGATGATCTCGCCGGGTGCCGCGCGGTCGAGGACGTCGGCGAGGAGCAGGCCGGGCTGGGCGGTGCCGGCGTTGCCGACGGCGTCGGTGAGGTCCGGGGTCACCGCCTCGGGACGGGTGCCGGCGGTCCGCCGTACCGTCGCGCAGGCGCGCGCGTGCAGGCCGGAGACGACGAGGTGGTCGACGGCGCCGCGGTCGAGTCCCGCCTGGTCGAGGGCGGCGGTCAGGGCCTTGTCGGCGAGGGAGACGTAGATCTCCTCGGCGAAGCGTTCCTCCCAGACGCGGGAGGCGGGGGCGCCCGGCAGGCGCCAGCGGTCGAGGAGTTCGTCGCTGACGGTGTCGTGGGCCAGCAGCTCCGCGAGGACGGGCGCTCCGTTGCGGTGGCCGCCGAAGACGAACGCCGCAGCGCCGTCACCGCCCATGACCTCCTCGCCGCCGCCGGGCAGGCCGGTGCGCAGGTCGGACAGGACGGCCAGGGTGGGGATCGGGGAGCGGGCGGCGGTGACCAGCGCGCCGAGGCCGGAGCGGACCGAGCCCGCCATGTCGGCGGCGAGGACGTGCTCGTCGAGGCGGAGCGCGGCGTGCACGGCGGTCGCGTTGGTCTTGTCGAGGTAGGCGGGTGCGACGGTGGCGAGGAAGAGCTGGCCGATGCGGGCGCGCAGTCCGTCGCGGGCCAGGGCGGCGCGGGCCGCCTCGACCGCCATGGACGTGGTGTCCTCGTCGTAGCCCGCGACCGCGCGGGTGCCGCGGCCGGGCGCCGTGCCGAGGGTGGCGGCGACATCGGCGCGGGCCAGGCGGTGGTACGGCACATGGGCGCCGTAAGCGATCAGTCCGGCCATGTCAGCGTCCTCCAGTGGCGTCGGCGGTGCGTTCGAAGATGGCTGCCAGGCCCTGGCCGCCGCCGAGGCACATGGTCTCCAGGCCGTAGCGGGCCTGGCGGCGGTCGAGCTCGCGCAGCAGGGTGGCGAGGATGCGGCCGCCGGTGGCGCCGACGGGGTGGCCCAGCGAGATGCCGGAGCCGTTGACGTTCAGCCGCTCGAAGTCCGCCTCGGTCAGGGCCCATTCACGGGTGCAGGCGAGGACCTGCGCGGCGAAGGCCTCGTTGAGTTCGATCAGGTCCATGTCGGCGAGCTTCAGACCCGCGCGCTCCAGGGCCCGGGCCGTGGCGGGCACGGGTCCGATGCCCATCGTCTCGGGCGGTACGCCGACGACGGCCCAGGAGACCAGGCGGCCCAGCGGGCGCAGGCCGAGTTCGGCGGCGCGTTCGGGGTGGGTCACCACGCAGAGCGCGGCGCCGTCGTTCTGACCGCTGGCGTTGCCTGCCGTCACGGTGGCCTCGGGGTCCTGGCGGCCGAGCACCGGTCGCAGCCCGGCGAGCTTCTCCAACGAGGAGTCGGCGCGCGGGTGTTCGTCGGTGTCGACCACCGTCTCGCCCCGCCGGGTCCGCACGGTGACCGGCACGATCTCGTCGGCGAACCGGCCCTCCCGCTGGGCGGCGACGGCCTTCCGGTGCGAGCGCAGGGCCAGTTCGTCCTGTTCCTCACGCGGGATGCCGTACGCGCGGCGCAGGTTCTCGGCGGTCTCCAGCATCCCTCCGGGGACGGGGTGGTTGACGCCGCCGGAGGTGACCCGGCCGCGGGCCAGCCGGTCGTGCAGGGTGGTGCCCGCGCCCCGCACCCCCCAGCGGACGTCGGTGGTGTAGAACTCGGCCCGGCTCATGGACTCGACTCCCCCGGCGAGCACGAGGTCGCTCGCGCCCGTCTGGACCTGCATGGCGGCGGTGACGACCGCCTGCAGTCCGGAGCCGCAGCGGCGGTCGATCTGGAGCCCGGGCACCTCCACGGGGAGTCCGGCGTCCAGCGCCGCCACGCGGCCGATGGCCGGGGCCTCGCCGTTGGGGTAGCACTGACCCAGGAGCACGTCGTCGACGGCCGTGGGCGGGATGTGGGTGCGGTCAAGCAGGGCCCGGACGACGGTGGCGGCGAGTTCGGCCGCGGTGACGTCGCGGAAGGCTCCGCCGTAGCCGCCGACCGGGGTCCGGATCGGTTCGCAGATCACCGCGTCACGCATCGGTCATGCCTTTCGTCAGCGGGTTCGGCGGGCTCACATGTACCGGCCGCCGGTCACCTCGACCACGGCCCCGGTGATGTAGCTCGCCATGTCGGAGGCGAGGAAGAGGACGGTCTGGGCGACCTCGGCGGGTTCGCCCGCGCGGCCCAGGGGGATCTCGGCGAGCTTGGCGTCCCAGGCTGCCCGGGGCATCGCCTCGGTCATGGCGGTACGGATCAGGCCGGGCTGTACGGCGTTGACGCGGACGCCCGCCTTGGCCAGCTCCTTGGCGGACGCCTTGGTCAGACCGACCAGGCCGGCCTTGGCGGCGCTGTAGTTGGTCTGGCCGAAGTTGCCGACCTTGCCGGCGATGGAGGAGATGTTGACGATGCTGCCGCCCTGCTCCTGTGCGCGCATGGCTTCGGCGGCGTACCGGGTGCCGTTCCAGGCGCCGGTGAGATGGACGTCGAGGACGGCGCGGAAGTCGGCGAGGGGCATCTTGCGCAGGGTCGCGTCCCGGGTGATGCCGGCGTTGTTGACCATGACGCCGAGCGGGCCGAAGGTGGCGGCGCAGTGGGCCACGAGGGCGGCGACCTCGTCCTCGTCGGTGACGTCGCAGCGCAGCGAGGTGGCGGCCACGCCCCGGTCGGCGAGGCGTTGCGCGGCGGCGGCCGCGGCGCCCTCGTCGATGTCGCCGAGGACGACACGCGCGCCCGCGCCGCCGAGGACGCCGGCGATCTCGAAGCCGATGCCCTGTGCGCCGCCGGTGATCACCGCGTTCCGGCCGTCCAGCAGTCCCATGTCAGCCCCGCTTCCGACTCGAACCTCTTCGTTCTCTTCCGCGTTAAATAGATAACCTATTATGCTGAAACAATCAATACAGCGATCAGCTGTGCGGGCAGCGCCGGACGAGGAGTGCACGCAGGTGGACATCAGCTATCCCCCGGAGACGGAGACCTTCCGCGCCGAGGTCAGGGCCTTCCTCGACGCGTCGCTGCCGGCCGGCTGGAGCGGCATCGGCGCCCTGGACGAGGAGGCCGCTTGGGCCTTCGCCCGCGACTGGCGCCGGCGGCTCGTCGAGCGCGGCCATCTGTCCCTGACCTGGCCCGAGGAGTACGGCGGCCGTGGCCTGTCCAAGCTGCACCAGGTCGTCCTGATGGAGGAACTCGCCCTGGCGGGTGTGCCGTTCGGGCTGCCGCAGGACACCTTCGGCGTGAAGATGCTGGCGAACACGCTGCTGCGCTGGGGCACCGAGGAGCAGAAGAGCCGTTTCCTGCCCCGCATCCTCAGCGGCGAGGACACCTGGTGCCAGGGGTACTCCGAGCCGGACGCGGGCTCGGATCTGGCGTCCCTCAAGACCCGGGCCGTGCGCGAAGGCGACGAGTGGGTGATCGACGGCCAGAAGGTGTGGACCTCCGGCGCCCACCACAGCGACTGGATCTTCGTTCTGGCGCGGACGAACCCCGGGGCCTCCAAGCACCGGGGCATCTCCTTCCTCCTGGTGCCGCTCGACCAACCCGGCGTAGAGGTGCGGCCGTTCCGCATGATGAGCGGGCAGCTGCACTTCAACGAGGTCTTCTTCGACGGCGCCCGCACCCGCGCCGACCTCGTGGTCGGCGGCGTCGACGACGGCTGGACGGTCGCCCAGAGCCTGCTGGGCGTCGAGCGCGGGGAGGAGGCGGCGACCAACCCGATCCTGTTCCGGGCCGAGGTGGAGCGCCTCGTGGAACTCGCGCGACGGTACGGCAAGGACCGGGACCCGGTGATCCGGCAGCGGATCGCGTGGTGCTGGTCCAAGGTCGAGATCATGCGCTGCCTGGGCTACCGGATCCTCACCGGCTGGCTCAAGGGCGCGGAGCCGGGTCCCGAGTCCTCCATCGCCAAGCTGTACTGGAGCGAGTACCACACCGAGGTCACCGATCTGGCGATGGACATCATGGGCCTGCACGGCCAGGTGCCGGTGGGCCGGCCGCCCCTGCGCACGTACCGAGCCGACGACCCCGGCGCGGCGAACTCCTCCGCGTCCTGGTCGACGACGTACCTGATCGCCCGCTCGGGAACGATCTACGCGGGCACCTCGCAGGTGCAGCGGAACATCCTCGCGGAGAAGGTCCTGGGGCTGCCGCGCGAGCCCCGGCTCACGAATCCCTAGACCCCTCGAAGACGCCGAGCTCCGGGACCGGACGCGGACCGGGGCCCGGTGTCCAGCCCGCGTCGATCTTGCGCAGGCCGACGCCGTCCGACGCCCAGACGTGGCAGCTGTTCAGCACCCAGGCGGTGGCGCGCGGGTCGTGGGAGGCCTGGCCGCCCGCGCGGTTGCGGGCGGAGATGGCGGCCTGGACGACGGCCGGCCCGAGCGCGCGGGTCAGTTCGTACAGGTGGGTGCAGCCGGACACGCCGCGGAACCGCTCCTGGATGGCCCGGTTGTAGCCGCCGGCCACGCTGAGCCCGACCAGACCGTCGAAGGCGGGCGCGATCCGCGGGCACTCGGCGTGCGGGAAGTCCTTCATGCCGGCCTCGGCCGCCACGACCACCATGTCCGCGAGCCGCACCCGCACCGCCAGCACCATGCGGTGAACGGTGCCGCCCGGCGGCCGCTCCCAGGGGCGCTCGTCGCGCAGCTCCGCCTCGACCGAGATCTCGCCGTCGCCCTCCTCGAAGGCGGTGACGGTGATCGTGCGGCGGTGCAGCGGCAGGTCGGTACGGGTCATGACGAGGTCGCCTCCAGCTGCGGCGCGTCCTCACCCAGGGCGGGGAAGGCCGGTGGGCGGCGCTCGATGAAGCTGAGCACGCCCTCCCGGTAGTCCGGGGCGCGCTTGGCCACCGCCAGCAGCTCCGCCGCCCTCTCGCTGCTCTCGGTGAAGGTCCGCGCCTGGTCGTCGGCGAGCTGCCGCTTGATGAGGGACATCGCGTAGGGGCTCGCCGAGCGGGCCAGTGCGGTGGCGTAGGCGAGGGCCTCGGGGAGCAGGTCGTCCGGCTCGACCAGGCGGTTGACCAGGCCCATCGACAGGGCCTCCGGTCCGGTGATCCGCCGCGAGGACAGCAGCAGGTCGGCGGCGTTGCCGTGGCCCACGAGCCGGGGCAGGATCCAGGACACCCCGTCCTCGGCCACCAGTCCGCGGGCGCTGAAGGCGGCGGCGAACTTGGCCTGTGGCACGGCGAACCGGACGTCGCACATCACCGCCTGGTTGAACCCGATGCCCGCGCAGGCACCGTTGACGGCCGCCACCACGGGCTTGGGGAGGGTCATGGGGCGGGTGCGCGGGGGCAGCTGTCCGGTGGGCCACGGCCGGACTCCGGAGGAGGCGCCGTCCAGCACGCTCATGTCCATCCCGGGGCAGAAGCCGCGGCCGGCACCGGTCAGCACCACCGCCCGCACCCGCGGGTCCGTCTCCGCCCGGTCGAACAGCTCGTTGTAGAGCAGCTCCATCTCCAGCGTCCAGGCGTTGTGCCGTTCCGGCCGGTTCAGGGTGAGGATCATGACCCCGTCGTCGGTGAGTTCGGTGAGGATCACCGGGGTCGCCTGCTCGGTCATCGAGGTCACTCCCACGGGCCGGGGGCCGGACTTAACAGATAGATGAATCATCTATAACTCAAGGAGCGGCGCCGGCGCCAGACCCGGTCCCTCGAAGACATGATCAACCATCTGTTGACCTGGTACCCTCGATGCACTAAGACGATTCATTTTGCTATATGAGGAGCCCGCCGTGGCCGAGGCAGCCCGCGCACGTGAAACGGCGGCCGTGCCCGCCCCCGCCCGCAGCCGCGTCGGACGCCAGGTGCGGGTACCCAAGACCGCCGAACTGGTCGCCGCTCACCTGCGCCGCCAGATCGTCCGGGGCGAACTGAAGCCGGGTGACGCACTGCCCCCGGAGTCGGGACTGATGGAGCAGTTCGGCATCTCACGGCCGACCCTGCGCGAGGCCTTCCGCGTCCTGGAGTCGGAGTCCCTCATCACGGTGCGCCGCGGCGCCCACGGCGGCGCCCGGGTGAGCGCGCCCGACGCGGAGGTCGCCGCCCGCTTCGCCGGCCTGATCCTCGAGTACCGCGGCGCCACGCTGGGCGACCTCTACCGCGCGGCGGCGCTCATCGAGCCGCCCTGCGCCCGCCAGCTCGCCGCCAGGCACAGCGCGTCCGACATCAGCCGGCTGCGGGAGGCGGTGGCCGCCGAGAAGGCGGTCCTGGACGACCCGCTCGCCCTGGTCGAGGCGCAGGACGCCTTCCACGCCCTGCTCGTCGAGCTCACCGGCAACCAGACCCTGATCCTGCTGTGCGGCATGGTGCGCAACATCATCGACCGGGCCAACGCCTCGTACACCGCGGCCGCCACGGACGCCGAGACCCAGAAGGCGCAGGCCCTCAAGGGCCACCGGGCGCATGTGCGGCTGATCGGCCTGATCGAGTCCGGAAAGGCGGACGAGGCGGAGAAGCTCTGGCAGCGGCACATCTCCAGCGCGGACGACGTGGTGAACGCCGCCGGGCCCAAGACGGTGCTGGAGCTCATGGACTGACCTGCCGGGCCGCGCGCGGTGAGCCCGTCCGCGCGAACCCCTTGCCTCCGAGAAACAGTTAGATAATTATAGAAGGAGCACTGAATAGGCTGCATCGAACAGAACCTGGGGCCCGGAGGCGACGGCCATGGCCGAACACCGCAAGCGCATCTTCGACTGCGACCAGCACATGTACGAGGAGCGGGACTCCTTCACCCGCTACCTTCCGAAGGAGTTCCTCGGTGCGGCGGTCGCACCGGTGACACTGCCGGACGGGCGGGAGGTGATCCTCGCCGGGGACCGGATCGTCGTGTGTCTGGAGCCCGAGTTCGGGCAGGTCTACCGTCCCGGCTCGCTGAAGGAGATGCTCAAGGCGATGGCCTCGGGCAATCCGGAGGAGACGTACCAGTTCGAGCCGATGCACGAGTCGTACCAGAACCGCGAGTCACGGCTGCGGGTCATGGACGAGCAGGGCCTGGACCAGACGATCATGTATCCGGGCGGCTGGGCCCTGGTGGCCGAGGAGTACGTCAAGGGCGTCGAGCCGCTCTACGCCAACTACCACTCCTTCAACCGCTACATGAACGAGGCCTGGGGCTTCGACCACCTGGGCCGCATCTACGCCCCGGCCCTGCTCTCGCTGCGTGATCTGCCCAGCGCGGTCAAGGAGTTGGAGTACGTCCTGGAGCAGGGCGCCCGCTTCATCCTGCTGCCCACCGGCCCGGTGTACGGCCGCTCGCCGGGCGACCCTTACTTCGACCCGTTCTGGAAGCTGGTCAACGAGGCCAAGGCGAGCGTCTGCTACCACATCAGCGAGTTCTACTACAACTCGCAGGTCGCCCCCTCCTGGGGCTTCGACCCGAACCCGATCCACTTCCGGATGTCCGCCTGGCAGTGGCAGAACACCTACGGCCAGCGCCCCATCGAGGAGACGCTGTCCGCGCTCATCTTCGACAACCTCTTCGGGCGCTTCCCCGACATCAACATCCTGGTCTCCGAGTTCGGCTCCGAGTGGGTCCCCCACTTCGTGCGCCACATGGACAAGAGCCGGGGCATGGGCCGCAACGGCCCCTGGATCGGCGGCCAGTTGGACGAGCGCCCCAGCCAGGTCTTCCGCAAGCACGTCCGGGTGGTGCCCTATCCCGAGGACGACATCGTGGACGTCGTCCGGCGTCTCGGCCACCACGAGTCGATCGTCATGGGCTCCGACTTCCCGCACGCGGAGGGCCTCGCCGCCCCGGCCGACTTCCGCAAGCTGATCGCGGAGCTCGACGAGTCCGCGCAGGACGACATCATGTTCAACAACGCCCAGCAGCTGATCAGCCGCTGAGCCTCGCAGGACCCCGCCTGGCGGCGGGCCCGGCCGGTAGGGCAAGGACCCTAACCGACCAGGCCCGCCGCCAGGTTCGCGATGTCGGCGAGCAGGGCGGTGCCGTGCGGGGAGTGGTCGTAGCCGGCGAGCGGGTAGCCGTTGCATAGACACGCGAAGGACAGGCCCGACTCCGGGTCCATGAAGCCCAGTTGGTAGGCGGCTCCGGCGCTGCCGAAGAGCGCGGGCGAGCCCGCCGACGGCAGGTTGCTGCCGGCGTCGGGACCGGCCACGGTCACGAACAGCCCCATGCTCGTACGCCGTCCTCCGCCGCCCCCGTAGATCCGCTCCCCGTGGGGATGGCCGGTGAACCGGATCCGCACGCCCTCCGCGACCGCCTCCGGCTTCCACAGGCCCGAGTGGAACAGCGCCTGGAAGTACAGGGCGACGTCGGCGGCGGTGGCGACCAGGGCGTGACTGGGCTCGCCGACCGCCAGGACCTTCGGGTCGGACAGGTACCACGGCCCCCAGGGGTCGGGTTCCTGCGTGTCGTCCCTGCGGTCGGTGGCGAGCATCGGGGCCACGGAGCCCGGCTGCCGGTCCACGGGCACCCCCAGCTCGATCGACGACAAACCCAGCGGCTCCACGATCCGTGCGCGCAGGTAGTCGGCGAAGGCCAGACCGGTACGCCGTTCGACGATCTCGGCGATCAGCCAGGCCGACGAGGTGAGATGGAACTGGAAGCGGGTGCCGGGCCGGTAGTCGAGCCGCCAGCGTCCGAAGGCGGCCAGCCGCTGCTCCCGGTCCACCGCTTTGGCCGGTCCGAGGGGCGCGAAGGGGAAGCCGGCGGTGTGCGTGAGCACCTGCTCGACCGTCACCGCTTCCTTCCCGTTGGGCGCGAACTCCGGGATGATCGCGGCGACTTGCTCACCGACGTCCAGGAGTCCGTCGCCGATCAGCTTCCACACCGCGCCGGCGACGATCGACCGTCCGACGGACTGCAGGACGTACCGGGTGCCGGGGTGGGCGTCGCCGTAGGTCTCGAAGGCCACCAGCCGCCCGTCGTGGGCGACGGCGACCTGCGCGGACGGCAGGGGGCCGTGCTCGACCTCCCGCCGGATCCGTTCCAGGAGGGTGTCGAGGCGGATCGGGTCGACAGGGTCAGGCATGTGGCTCTCCTTCGTACGACTCCCGCAGGTCACGGCGCACGACCTTGCCGTTGGCGTTGCGCGGCAGGTCGTCCACGAACCACCAGCGCACCGGGACCTTGAACCCGGACAGCCGGGCCCTGGCATGGCTTCTGAGCGCCGCCGGGTCGGGCGGGGCGCCGGGGTCGGCGGGCACGACGAAGGCGACGACCGTCTGACCGAGCCGCTCGTCGGGTACGCCGGTCACCGCGGCGTCCGCCACACCGGGATGCGTGCTCAGGACCGTCTCGACCTCCAGCGGGTGGACGTTCTCACCGCCCCGGATGATCATGTCGGTGCGGCGGCCGAGGAGGTAGAGGCAGCCGTCGTCGGCGATCAGGCCCAGGTCGCCGCTGTGCAGCCAGCCCTCGGCGTCGACGCGGAAGAAATGGTCGGCGCGGGCGTGGATCTCGCCGACGCCGTCCGGTCCGGCGCTGTCGACCCTCACCTCGACGCCGGGGGCGGGCCGGCCCACCGAACGCAGCAGCTCGGCCCGCCCCGCCACCGCTTCCCGGTGGTCCTCGGGGGTGAGCACGCTGATCGGCGAACCCTCCGTCTGCCCGAACATGTTGAGCATGCGGACGCCGGGCATCGCCTCGTACGTCCGCCGCAGTGTGCCGGGGCGCACGGGCGCACCCCCGTACTGGAGGGTCCGCAGGCTCGGGTGCCGTGCCTCGCCCGCGGCCAGCAGGGTCTCCAGCATCGCCGGGACCATGCTGGTGTGCGTGGTGCCGAGGTCGCGCAGCAGGGTCCAGCCGTCGACGCTGAAGCGGGGCAGGCCGGTGATCAGCGCGCCGGCGGCGAGGGCGACGGCGATGTTGCCGAGGCCCGCGATGTGGTGGAAGGGGGCGCTGCCGCCGTAGAAGCTGTCGGGGTCCAGCTCGCACAGCCGCCCGTTGACGCGGGCCCGGGCGGCCAGCCGCCGCTGGGTCATGGGGACGGGTTTGGGCAGGCCGGTGGTGCCGGAGGTGTGCAGTACGGCGGCGAGTTGGTCCGGGCCGGCCGTCAACGCCCTTACTGTGCTCTGGAGTTCGGGGACCATGGCGACTTGTCGGCCGGACAGCTCGGCGACCTGTCCGGCGAGGTCGCCGAACTCGGTCTGCGCCAGCAGGGTCGGCGCCGGTATCCCCTTGACCACGGCGGCGATCTCGTGCGCGGTCATGCGGACGCCGAGCGGCGCGAGCGGGTGCCCGGAACCGGCCCCGCCGATCACCAGCGCGAGGGCGTCGGCGGAGGTGGCGACCAGGGCCGGGACGGCAGCCCCGGGCTCCAGACCGAGCGAGTCCAGCCAGTCGGCCGCGCCCCCGGCCCGATCGAGAAGCTCGCGCCCGCTCCAGCTCAGGTCGCCGAAACGGACGGCGGGACGGTCGTGATCGTAGGCACGGCTCACCATGGCGGTCCAGGTGGCCTCCTGCCCGGACCGCTGCACGGAGGCCGCCCGCCCGGACTGCTGCGCGGTGGTCACCGGGTCAGGGCTCCAGGCGGACCGCCGCGGTGCCGGTGACCACCTCGACGCCGTGCTGGTTGACCGTGCGCAGGGAGAAGTGGGCGACCGGGGCGTCCGGTGTGTCCTCGATCGACTCGACGGTGGCCGTGGCGGTCAGGGTGTCGCCGGGCCAGACCTGCGCCTTGAAGCGCACGCCGTAGCGCAGCAGCGACTCGGGGCCGACCCAGTCGGTCAGGATCCGGCCGGTCATGCCCATCGTGAGCATGCCGTGCGCGAAGACACCGGGATATCCCGCGGCCTCGACGGCGAACCGCTCGTCGGTGTGCAGCGGGTTGAAGTCCCCCGAGGCGCCCGCGTACTGCACGATCCGGGTCCGCTTCAGATCCTCGACGAGGACGCTCTCCCGCGTCTCGCCGACCTTGATGTCACTGCTGCTCAGACTCATCGGGCATCCTTCGGGGTGGCGGGGCCCTCGGGCACGACGGCCACGGTCACGGCGCTGACGACGGGCCGGCCGTCGGCGTCCCGGTACTCGGTGACGCGCTCGCTGAACATCAGCCGACCGCTGCGGCCCTGCTTCTCCCAGCTGCGCCCCGGGACGGTGTGCGCGTACAGCGTCTCGCCGGCGCGCACCGGGCGGTGGTACTCGAAGTGCTGCTCGGCGTGCAGCCCGCCGCCGCCCTCGGCCATCACACCGGGGCCGCCACCGGAGCCGAACCACTCCTCGTCCGGCCTCGGCCGCAGGTGGTAGTCGGGGTCGTAGTGCGTGCTCGCCATGGTGAAGGTGGGCGGGGCGAGGGCCGACTCGCCCTGGTACGCGGGATGTTCGTCGTCGATGGCGCGGGCGAACATCATGATGTGCCCGGCCTCGACGGGGAACGGCTGCCCTGTCATCCTCGAAAACCTCCTCGGTCAGTACGGCAGGAACGCGTCGCGGGTGGCCTCGTCGGGGTCGAAGTCCGACGGCAGGCCCTCGAACTTCGGCTCCCGCTTCTCCATGAAGCTCGCCACGCCCTCCCGGAAGTCGGGCGAGCCCGCGAAGAACTCCATCGCGGAGTAGGAGCGGGCCAGCGCGTCGGTGAAGGTGCGGTCCAGGTCGCCGTACACCTGGTGGCGTACGACGGCCATGGCGCGCGGGGAGCAGTTGCGGGCGATGTCCCGGGCGTAGGCGCGGGCGGTGTCCAGCAGGTCCTCGGGTTCGACGACCCGGCTGACGAGGCCGAGGGCCTTGGCCTCGTCGGCGTCGAAGACCCGGCCGGACAGCAGCAGGTCGAGGGCGTTCTCCAGGCCGATCACCCGCGGCAGGACATGGGGCAGGTTGTACTCGCCGGCCAGGCCGCGCCGGGTGAAGGCGGTGGTGAAACGGGCCCCGCGGGCGGC
>NZ_JBEXXK010000075.1:0-49749 GCF_040630405.1 Streptomyces sp. NPDC005811 | reverse complement strand
CTGGGAACGACGCGACGACATCCACGAGGCCTTCCTCAGCCTCGCCACCTGCCTGATCACTTACCGGCACGTACAACGCCTTTGTTAGGACCTCTAAGCCCGGCCGCTCCAGTGGATCACTGGCCATGGCGGTCAGCAGCACGAGGCCGCGTTCCGGCGAGGTGACCCGCACCGCGTGGACCTTCCACGCGTGGACGAACGCGTCCGCCGCCTTGAGGTAGGTCGCGGGGGTCTGGCCCGCGTGCAGCCGCACCAGCACGGACAACCCCATGGGGGTGACGTGCGGGAAGGAGCAGCGCGGAGCCACCGGCCGCACCGGGTCACCCTTGACCAGCAGGTGACCGACGAGCGTGCGCGCCGGGAGCCGGGACACGGCCAGGTCGTTGAGGACGGCGACGCGCCGCCACGTGGAGACGACCCGCCAGGCGGTCAGCGGGTAGCCGATGAGATACCAGTGCCAGAGCGGGCGGTGCCGGCGCACCAGGTCACCGGCGACGAGCATCCAGGCGAGAACGACCAGGGCGAGGGCGATTATGTACGGCTCCATCACGCCTCACCGCCCTTGCGCGCCGCCGCCAGAGTTCCGTGCACGGGCGTGATCGCATCGGCGCGGAAGCTGACGCCGTGCCGGTCGCCCATCGACCACATGAACGCCACCAGCCCGGTTACCTTGACGATCTGCCCTTCCTCGATCCCGGTCGGCTGGCCGCTCACGGCGATCTCGATGACGGAGATCCGCCGCCGGTCCTGCCGCACGGTCACGGCCACGGTGTAGACGGGGTTGCCGTCCCGGTCCTTCTTCACCTCCTGTGTCTCGGAGTTGCTGATCTTCACTTCCGGAGCGATGGCGCACCGCAGTACGCCGAGTCGCGCCGTGTCCACGGGAATGGACTGCATTTCGTTGGCCTCCCTGGCCAGTCAGGACGTCAGACTTCTCCCGACGTCACTTGTCCTTACGAGTGATGAGTGTGGGGTGCTGTACGGCGAGTGTGCAAGTACTTATGCTGACGAGTGACGCCGCATGTGCGACGTTCCTACAACCCCGACCCGTCGGAGATGCCCAGATGTCGGAGATCCAGCGCCCCGGAGCCCTCTACCAGCAGGTGGCCGCCGCCATCCGCGAAGCGATCCTGTCGGGCGAGTTCGCACCCGAGTCTCTGTTGCCGTCCGAAGCCCAGCTCATGGGCCGTTACGCCGTGTCCCGTCCGACCGTCCGCAACGCCATCGCAGCACTTCGCGCCGAAGGGCTGATCGATGTCCGGCACGGCAAGGGCAGTTTCGTGCGCTCCGACGGACAGCCGTCCCTCACGATCCAGCGCAGTATCAGCCGCACCGCCGACGGCCGGTTCGTCATGCCCAATGGCGATGTCTGGCAGGAGACCGAGGAGGCCAGCGCCTACCGGACGCACACCACCAAGGCCACCGGCCAACTCCTCCAACTCGGCGAGGAGGAAGCCCTGTACTGTTGTGACCGCTTGCTGTTCGACCCGAGCACGGGCACCCGCGCGATGCACCGCACGCTGATCCCGTTCGCCATCGCGGAAGCGGTTCCGATGCTGGCCGAGGAGCCGTGCAAGCGCCCGGCCGCGTTCTACCGCCAGCTCACCGAGGACGGCCACAAGCTCACCTGGTCCGAGACCGTACGCGCCCGGATGCCGCTGCCCGACGAGCGCACCACGCTCCAGCTCCCCGACGCGACCCCGATCCTGCACCTCTCCCGCGTCACCCACGACACCGACGACCGGCCCCTGATCCTCGAAGAACTCCGCATCGGTGCCGACCGCGCCGAACTCACCTACCGGCTCACCGCCGACAAGCAGCCCGCACGACGCGCCAAGGCGTGAGCGGCGAGCCGGATCGGTCGAAACAGCCTTCACTTCCTCAAGGGCGCGCCTGCGGCGCGCCGGGACGCCCGGCCGCCCCGGCCGGGCGTGCGGCGTGACCGCCGGTCCCGGCCGAGCGCCGGACGCCCCACACCACAGCACGCCCCAGGAGTCGAGGCGACGAACGGCCGCCGAGGGCCGGAGCCCACGGGGCCGGGGGTCGCCGGCCGGAGAGATTTTAGGCAGCCACCATGGGGCGAGCCTCGAAGAACAGGGGGCCAATCGGGCACAACACCGGGCAGGTGCACCACCTGCCCGATTCGCCTGAGCAGCGTAAGGCCCCCTGTTCACTCGCCCCATGGCAGCTCCCGCCCAAAATCCCTCCAGCCGGCGACGTGCCCACGTGCACCACTCACCAGCGGAAACGCCCCTCACAGCGCACCGCCGTCACGGTCGACGAGCCCCGCCAGAAGCCCCGCGAGACGCACGGCCGCACCGGGCGCCCCCACCAGACGGACCACCCCGCGCCCCGCGTCGTCCGTCGAAGCCACCGCACGTAACTGCGACGGCTCGAACTCCACGGCGAGAAGAGCAAGGTTCACCTGATCAGCAGCCGCCCGCGCCACCCGCCAGCCCGCCATGTAGTCCACACCACGCACCCAAAGGCCGAGATCCGCCTCTGTCACGTCAGGCCCGTCGTCCGGCCCGTTCTCGCCAGTACCGATTGCCTTGCTCACTTCAGACCCCGATCTAGGTAACGGATCGTCAACTTCCTTTGACCGGGGCAGAAACGCAGCACGACGGCCCCGGTACCATCAGGCACCGGGAACCGCCGTGTTCCCAACCGGGCCACCCTTCGCTTTCCAGGGCATACGGGGTGGCCCGGTATCGGTATTGGGTTGTGAGGTGCGGCCCCCGCTCAGAGGGATTGGGAGAGCCCCGGCGAGGGGCCGCACCTCTTGGCCGGAGTGGTCACCTCCAGCCGGGGCCGGGCCGTCGTCCTCTCCCGATCGCGTGGGAGTTGCAGGGGTGACGGCCCGGAGTCAGCAGGGTTTTCGCTCGGTGGCACCGCCATCACGGTCGAAGCGGCACCAGATGGTCTTGCCGCCCTGATCGCCAGGACGCCACCAGACCGACGAGGCCAAACGCTGGACGATGAACAGTCCACGGCCGTTGTCCGGCAGGACCGCTTCCGACAGCTCACCCGCCAGACCGGGCGAGAAGGCGTCTCCCAGCGGCAGAAGCGGGGGCGAGGAGTCCTCATCCGCGACGCCGACGAACACCCACCTGGGCCAGACCTTGAACGTCAGGTCGATACGCCGGGCACCACCAGGACGAGCGAGGCCGCGTTCCGGCACCACATGGTTCACCACGTTGCCGACGAGTTCGGACACAACCAGCCGCGCGTCATCCACGAACTCAGCCGCGCCCGCGTCCGTCAGGAACACAGCCGTCATGTCACGAGCGACCCGGGCCGTGTTCGGTGACTCGGCGAACAGCGAGGCCGCCAGGAAGTGCCCGCCAGCCGACGGATCCGGCGCCGCGAACCAGTGATCGAACGCATCCACTTCGCGCGCAAGGCGTTCGGCTCTTCTTGCCTCCATCACGTCCCTCTCCGGGCCCGGTACGACCCCTCATGGCACCGCTTGCATCACGCAAGCCAGTACACGGGCAGAGGAGCGTGACCGGCAGCGTTCACCAGGGGGTTCACGTGAACACCGGCAAAGGCAAAGGGGGTTCACCAATGAACCCCCTTGGGCGAAATTCCTGTGACAGGATGAACACTCGCCGTCATTCTCGGGTTGGCAGGGGAGCATGAGCCGGGAGCAGAACGCGCAACTGATCGCAGTCATGGCCGAAGCCCAGGTCTCGAACAAGGGACTGGCCAAGCGCATGCAGGACGCCGCCACCCAGCGCGGCATCAATCTCGGGACAACGCACATCGCAGTGCAGCGATGGCGCGACGGCTCAGGCATCAAGCCGGAGACGGCATCGATCATGGCCGACGTTCTCTCGGTCAAGCTCGGACGCCGAGTCTCCCCCGGCGATCTCGGCTTCTTCGACCACACCAAGGCAAGCGCACCGGAGCCGACCGGCTATCCCAGCACGCTTCCCGAAGCCCTCTCCGTCCTTGACGGACTCGCCCAGGAGCGTGCAGACGCGACCACCACGGACCGGCTGATCGTCGCGGACGCAGACCTCAGCTCCGCCGTCTTGTCATGGATGATCGCCCGCCCCGACGGCATCGAGGCTGACCGGCCGGCACAACAGCGCGTCGGCATGCGCGACGTGCGCGCGATCAGAGACGCAGCCGCCACCTTCATGCAGCTCGACTTCAAATACGGCGGAGGCCACGGCCACCGGGCGTTGCGCCACTACTTCCGCTACGAGGTCCTGCCCCTGCTGAGCGTGAGCTACAGCGCGAAGGTGGGAACGGCCCTGTTCGGCGCCGCCGCCGAGGTCTCCCAGTTACTGGCGTGGACCGCGTACGACACCGGAAACCACCGACTCGCCCACCGCTACCTCACATCCACGCTTCGCCTGTCCCAGGTCATCGACGACCGCATGTTCGGCGCCCGCATCCTCGGCAACCTCAGCCACCAGGCGAACTACCTCGGCAACCACCCACAAGCCATCCAACTCGCCCGCGCCGCAGTCGAGGGCGCCAAAGGACGAGCCACCCCACGAGCCATGGCCAACTACTCCGCCATGGAAGCCCGCGCCCTGTCCAACGCCGGCGACCGCATCGCAGCCACCCGAGCGATGAACGAGGCCGCACGGCACTTCGAGCAGGCCGACACCACCGAAGACCCGGCATGGCTCGCCTACTTCGACGAAGCAGAACTCATGGGCGAACTCTGCCACTGCTTCCGCGACCTCAAGATGCGCCGCGAAGCCGTGGACCAGGCCCAGCGCGCCGTGGACAGCACCGACCCGAAGTACGCCCGAACCCTCGGCTTCTGCCGCATGGTGCTCGCCCAGAGCCAGCTACTCAACGGCGAGTTGGAAGCCGCCGTCACCACTGCGAGCCTCGCAGTCGAGGGCGGCGACTCCCTTCAGTCCTCACGCTTCCAGCGCTACGTCACCGACTTCCAGCACGAAATCGGCGCGCACGCCACGAGCCCGGCCGTGGCAGCCTTCAACGAGAAGGTACGCGACGCCTTCGCCCGCCTGGACGACGAGTAACGCCTACCAGGGCCGCCAGTCCCGAGGGCCCTGATCATCCCGGAGGCCGGCGATACGCCGCCGGTACTCAGCCGCGGTCTCCTCGTTCTCCCGAACGTTCTGCATGAGCCACGTCGTCATCCCAAACTCTTGCAGCCCACGCAGGGTCTCGTACCCGTGCCAGTCGTACAGATCCCGTCCGTACGCTGAGACGAAATCGCCGTACTGCGCATCGGACTGCCAGCCAAGACTGTGATGCTCCACAGCCGTCACCATCAGATCCCACTCAGGATGATCAAAGCAGAACGCCTCGAAGTCGATCAGGACCACCCGCCCCTGATCATCAACCATGAGGTTCTGCACATGCGCATCCCCGTGCACCGGCCCCATGGGCGACTCAAACCGCAGCTCCGAATACTTGTCCCGCAGGTCCCGCCACCGCTTCCGCAGGAAGGCCCGGTCATCCTCCGGGATCACCGCCTTGTCGATCCGCAGTTCCTGCTTCCCGAAGGGGTCGAACGACGGCAGATCTAGGCTGGCGGGAACGGTCAGCGAGTGCAGATCCCGCAAGATGCCACCCAGCTCCCCGTACGTAGCCTTCCGGTCACCCTCAACGATCAGATGCCAGAACGTCACCGGGTGCCCGTCGATCAAGAGCGGCTGTTCCACATCCTCAACGATGCGCGCAGCCGAGAACCCCTCATCCGCAAGCCACCGCGCCACAGCCACCTCTTTGCGAGCCGTGGACAGCCATTCCTCCCCCCGTGCGATGCGCGCGACCACCGACGCCGAGGCCAGCCGGAACAGCGCGTTCTCCCCGAAGCGGAGCAACTCCGCGCCCTTGTCATCGAGCCCCGCCGCCCGGCACGCAGCACGTAACACCCGCGCAGCCCCAGCCGACGTGAACCCCTCATCCGTGCAAGCAGCGTCAACCGCCATGCCCGTACCAGCTCCCCTAGTCACGCGCGATCAACCAGCGCACGCCCCCAGGTGACCAACCCGGCGCACGCCAGACACGCTTCCGACCGTATCTAGGAAAGAGCTGCCGCACGAGAGGCACTCGTACCAGCCACACCGATCCCCGAGCTACTGTAAAGTCTCGCGACTGCTCGTATTCGTACGTTGTTCAGGAAATGCGGCCGTGTTCAAGGGGAGTAGGACGAGTGCGGCCGGGCGATCCTCCGGCCCGAGTCGGCCCAATCAGCTAATGCATGACTCAGCCCCCGGGTTCGTGAACCGGATCCGGAGCACTGCCCAAGTCTCCCGATGGCGCTGGAAACCACGGTCGCCTGGTGCGGACTGCGATTTTGTCGTTGTGGCCCCAGCCCTGCACCTCTTGACGTGGTTAATACCACACTCGACTGCACGCTGCTCGCGCTAGTCGACTGGGGCGAACTTCGGCGGACGACCACTGCACGAGTCACGTTTCTTACGGTTGTCAAACTTATCCAGGAAATTCGACCCTAATGCTTTCGAGAGAAGGGGTCACTTGCGCCCAAGACTTCCGTGTAGGCGGCCTCAGCTACGCGGCCAGCAGGGGCTTCAGCAGGCGCATGCGCAAGAAATGATCGAGTTTCTCCGTGGTAGAGCATTCTGCCGCTCTCCATGACAGACACATGGTCTGCCTCCTCAGCTAGATCCGACACATCATGAGTAGACAGGAGAATTTGCGATTCTCCCGAAACTTCATTCAGAATATTTCGAAACACCCGACGCTGATAAGGGTCCAGACCGGCAGTTGGCTCATCAAGCAAGAGAAGCTTCGCCGAATGTGCCAGAGATGCAGCCAAGCCAACCCTTCGCAGTTGACCGCCGGACAGCTGATTTGACTTCACGTCAGCCATTTTAGCCATTTCGACCCTTGACAGAGCATGCATCGCTTTATCCCAAGCAGCTCGGCGATTCATTCCCTTCAGCCAGCCGATATATGCAACATATTCGCGAGCAGTAAGGGTCGACATTGGCGTGATCCCCTGAGGCATCCATCCAACAGTAGACCTATATTCCTTTCGGGCAGTCGAAATCCCGTCGAAGGACACTTCGCCACCCTGCGGCAGGATTACAGAAGCCGCCATTTTTAGCATAGTGGATTTCCCAGCCCCATTGGGACCTAGGAGGATCGTGAGGCCTCCCGAGACCTCATAATTAAAATCTCGAAAGATGGGCGCCTTCCAGCGACGGTATCGATACGTGCAGGAGTCGAACGTCAGCTTCATGCGTACATCCTCCTGGAATCAAGGAATAGGAAAGCCAGTCCGCCAACGAAAGAAATAAGAGCGCCGGCAGCGGCATGGATGGCGTCTGGAGGCTCGGGAAGTATCGACCAGGGGTAGGGGTCATTTCCTGTTCGGAAACCGAAAAACATCACAATCATGAGCCACACCACGGGGGCAACTACTGCGGCTTGCCCGACAGCCCAGCGGGCACACAACATAAGACCCAACAGGAAGGCCGTGTTGCGCCCCGCAGCGATGACAGCAGGGGAACCAATAGCAAGACCGAGCAGGAGGCTTATTGACACAGCAAGCACTACCACGACGCAGACCAGCGAGATATCGAGAATCCCTAGCCCGCGGAACCCTGACTTCTCAATCGAATCAACTCGTGACTCAAGGCTGAACATCAATGTAGCCAAGAGAGGAATGGGAACGAAAAGCGTCAGAGCCGCATGCTGAACTCCACCCAAGAATGAAGGAAAGAAAGCAACCCTGCCGTCAACCAAGACGAGTAGAGCCGCAAAAGATCCGATGGAAGTGACCAAGTATGTCCGCGCTCGACGGACCTTCAACCACCAAATCATTTTATCCGCCGCATGCCTTTGCGAGATTGCGATAGTACCAACTGGACTGCTGCGATTGCCTCATCCTGAGGACGTCTCGCACCGTTTCCTCAACCTCATCCTGCCCATCAAATGGCGTATTTTCTACCGCCACACGCCGGCGTTCCGCATCCGCTTCTCCCAGAATAGATGCGCCCCACAGGCGAACAGAACGACTTATAGCAACGTCCGGTTTTTCACAGTCAAAGCTAATGGCCTCGAAGCCCAGACGGTAACGGATATTGCCATTTACAAGAAGAGCCTGAGTGAAGGAAACTTTCCACTCATTCTGGGTAGACCTCCGCTGATAACGGCCGTCTTCCACCCTGTCAGTCACAAGTGCAGGATGCGACTTCACTCCGGCCTTATTTAGCGCGCCCAAGGTTGACTTTACTTCAGCGCGCACTTTGGGAAGGTACTGACTCATCGCTTCCGGTAGGCAGACCTTTGGCGTGCTTCCTGCACACTTCATAGGGGCTTGGGCAGTCAGAAGAGGCGGAGTATGACCCCAGTCATCGGTGAGAAGGATTGATGTTGATACGCCAGCAATTGAAACCGTTATAGCCATTCCCGCTCGCACGATCCAGTGAAAATTTCTAGACCAGATCAGAGCCACCCCGAGAGCAATTCCCCCAGCGAAAATGAGGGGTGGAAGCAACACCCGTGATGGTATTGCCTCGCCGAACATCAAATGAGAGGAAATCTGACCCGACACGTGACGCAACCAGAAAGGGGGGCTAGCGGCGGAGAATGCGACAAATACCCAAGTCCCGGTGGCCATAATGGGAACTGAAATCAACGCGGGAATTCGCGAACCGACTACAAAACCGATGACTGCGTGCGCCACGCTCAAAACCATTGCCATAAAGAGTGGACCCAAACTCGCCACAGTTGGCAGCGTCTGTGTTTCAATGAGGGCAACTGTTACTGGAAGTGAAAGCATCAGCCACGCTAGCCCGATTGGCGCAAGCAATGAGCGAGCAGCCACCAAGTACTGGGAACGAGTCGGAGCGAGATACCAAATCCTGTACTCTCGGAGCTTGCCACTTTCCCAAGCCGCTAGCGCGGAGACCGTAGCGTATGCAAAAGAGTAAGTGAACGCCAGGGGATAAGATACCACCGTCGGTGCATATGAAAAATTCACTTCAGGTGGACGCCCACCACCAAAGAAATAATAGAACATGGGTAGCCCAAGGGAAAATGGGCTGACCCATATTGCACTATTTCCGCGAAGGCGGAATCTTGACAGCAAGGAAATCTCCGTCTCAACAGAAGTACCCGCTGGTCGGATCCATCGGATCCGACCAGCGGGTGTCTTGCCAGCATGACCTAGTCAGCCAGCGTAGAGTCAACCACTACCTTCTTCACGTCAAGCAGGTTCAGCGCGCTCATGGAGTCGTCGATCTTATTAATGCGGAAATAGTACCTACCGCGCTCCAGGCCAGACTCAGTGCCAGCGCTGGTGCCACCATCGAAGCAGGCCGTAAAGGTCTTTTCTCCGTAGTAGTAGTCAGGCCATAGATCATTATCCTGCATAATCTCGGGAGATACCGAGTGGTCGGACGCAGAGTTGCATCCAGTGAAGCGGAGCTCGGTGTAGGCCTCTTCCGTCCAACGCGACGACGTGAATTCAACTCGCACGTCCGTCATGTGGCTTGTACCGGGAAAAGTATCCGCCGCGAACGCATTCGTACTCATACCGAGAACGATTGCTGCCGCGCTCACAGCGACCGTCCCCAGTCTGCCTATTCGGCTCGCATCCATTTTCGCCCTCCCCAATGACCATAGAAGGATACAGTGGGGAATTTCAGGCACGCGAAGTCGCTCTCCACTACACCCCCGTAAACGACTAGTCCTCTATCGCAAGCTTGAACGACCGCGCTAAGCGGCAGCTACCAGTGTCCATGATCGACCTCTTATTTGCAACGGCTTTGCTGTTCGTTCGGCTCAGTGGGCCGCTACCGCCTAAAAGACCGTAACCGGACAGATCTGCCAAAGAAATACCAAATGGAAGCCAACGGGTAAAACCGTCATCCCCCGCTTCAGAAACCTACCCAACGCAGAAATCCCAGGCGCGGCACACGAAAAACTGGAACTCGCAGACCCGTGCTCCTTGGTGGTTCAAAGCGGAGACCGCGTCCGACACAAGCACGCTCCAGAGACCGGCAGGCCAGGAAGACCTTCCACATGTCGCCAGGTAACGGCGACAACTCGCTAAATTCCGGAAACTCTGCCGTAAATCCGGCATGATTTCGCTCGCTGGCCGTTGGATCCGATGTCCTCACCCACAGATAAGCGCGCGCAACCGTCTTGCCTGGCCCAGCGCATCAACTGATGTGCCACGCTCCCGAAGGCAAGGGCTGCCCGCCGTGCCGGGGCCAGTTCTACGACGAGCACGACCCCGCTTGAGCCCGCCGGCTGCCGGACGTGTTCGCCGAGGTATCACTGCCCCGGCTTAGCGCGAGGAGCACGGCGATACGTGGGGGCATCGTGGGTCCTCTCTCCTTCGAGGAGTAGCACGCAGGGCTCGGAGCCACCCGGTTCACGTCTTCGAGGGCACGTACTCCGCCATCGCCCCGGCGTCCAAGCCGACGATTCCGCAGCCCGGCATCGAGACGAACGTGTCGGGCTCTTGCTGCGAAGTAAACGCCTGCTGCACGAACGCCGCGACATCGGCATATCCCAACCACGACCGAACCCCCTCCCAATCAAGGAGGGGGCTCAGAAGTTCGCAGAGGCCGTTCTCAGGCAGTCGACGGAGTCAGACCCACTCCACCTCGGAGAGGATCCCCGGCGCGCCTCCAGGCGGCGGCAGCGGCGTTCTAGCAGCATCCAGCACCCGACGTTGCCGCCCCCTCAGCGCCCCAAGTGCGCCCAGCGCCGCAGCCACCTCATCCTCCGTGACGTCCGTCACAGCCTCAGCGATCCGCCGCAGCGCCTCGCTCACCTCAGTGCCCGTGTCCGTGCGCGTGTCCGCTGGTCGCAGCGTCCTTCTTGACCGTGAGCGGCAGCAGCTTCTTGCCGCTGTTGCTCAGTTGTGGCCATGTGTCGTACTGGGGACAGACGCCGCAGTCGAAGCACGGGGTCCAGCGGCAGTCCTCGACCTCCGTCTCGTCGAGGGCGTCCTGCCAGTCCTCCCAGAGCCAGTCCTTGTCCAGGCCCGAGTCCAGGTGGTCCCAGGGCAGGACCTCCTCGTAGGTGCGCTCGCGGGTGGTGTACCAGTCGACGTCCACGCCGAAGGGGGCGAGGGACTTGTCGGCGCAGGCCATCCAGCGGTCGTAGGAGAAGTGCTCGCGCCAGCCGTCGAAGCGGCCGCCGTCCTCGTAGACCGCGCGGATCACGGAGCCGATGCGCCGGTCGCCGCGGGAGAGCAGGCCCTCGACGATGCCGGGCTTGCCGTCGTGGTAGCGGAAGCCGATCGAACGGCCGTACTTCTTGTCGCCGCGGATCTTGTCACGGAGCTTGGTCAGTCGCGCGTCCGTCTCCTCCGCGGAGAGCTGCGGGGCCCACTGGAAGGGGGTGTGGGGCTTGGGGACGAAGCCGCCGATCGAGACCGTGCAGCGGATGTCGTTGGAGCGGGAGACCTCGCGGCCCTTGGCGATCACGTTCATCGCCATGTCCGCGATCTGGAGGACGTCGTCGTCCGTCTCGGTCGGCAGGCCGCACATGAAGTACAGCTTCACCTGGCGCCAGCCGTTGCCGTAGGCCGTCGCGACGGTGCGGATGAGGTCCTCCTCCGACACCATCTTGTTGATCACCTTGCGCATGCGCTCCGAGCCGCCCTCGGGGGCGAAGGTGAGACCCGAGCGTCGGCCGTTGCGCGTCAGCTCGTTCGCCAGGTCGACGTTGAAGGCGTCGACGCGGGTGGAGGGGAGGGAGAGGCCGATCTTGTCCTCTTCGTAGCGGTCGGCCAGGCCCTTGGCGATGTCGCCGATCTCCGAGTGGTCCGCGCTCGACAACGAGAGAAGGCCGACCTCCTCGAAGCCCGTCGCCTTCAGGCCCTTCTCGACCATCTCGCCGATGCCCGTGATCGAGCGCTCGCGCACCGGGCGGGTGATCATGCCGGCCTGGCAGAAGCGACAGCCGCGCGTGCAGCCGCGGAAGATCTCGACGGACATGCGCTCGTGGACGGTCTCCGCGAGCGGGACCAGGGGCTGCTTGGGGTAGGGCCACTCGTCGAGGTCCATGACCGTGTGCTTCGACACGCGCCACGGGACGCCCGACTTGTTGGGGACCACACGGGCGATACGGCCGTCGGGGAGGTACTCGACGTCGTAGAACGCCGGGATGTAGACGCCGCCGGTCCTCGCGAGGCGGAAGAGGACCTCCTCGCGGCCGCCGGGACGGCCCTCGGCCTTCCACTCCTTGATGATCCGCGTCATGTCGAGCACGGCCTGCTCGCCGTCGCCGATGACCGCCGCGTCGATGAAGTCGGCGATCGGCTCGGGGTTGAAGGCCGCGTGGCCGCCCGCGAGGACGATCGGGTCGTCGATCGTGCGGTCCTTGGACTCCAGGGGGATCCCGGCGAGGTCCAGGGCCGTGAGCATGTTGGTGTAGCCCAGCTCGGTGGAGAAGGACAGGCCGAACACGTCGAAGGCCTTCACCGGACGGTGGCTGTCGACCGTGAACTGCGGGACGCCGTGCTCCCGCATCAGCGCCTCCAGGTCCGGCCACACGCTGTACGTGCGCTCGGCGAGGACGCCCTCCTGCTCGTTCAGCACCTCGTAGAGGATCATGACGCCCTGGTTGGGCAGACCGACCTCGTACGCGTCCGGGTACATGAGCGCCCAGTGGACGTCACAGGACTCCCACGGCTTGACCGTGGAGTTGAGCTCGCCCCCGACGTACTGGATCGGCTTCTGCACGTGCGGGAGCAAGGCTTCGAGCTGCGGGAAGACCGACTCGACAGACATCGCGGCGTTACCTTCGTGAGCTGACAGGGTGGCCATCCAGCGTAACGCGCCCGGAGCACTCCCCCGCCCGCGAAAATCACGATCAAAGCCGCTCTAAACCTCCATCGAGCCGCTGGTCTCCTTCCATTCCCCCGGCACGGCCTCCTCGACCCGCTCCGCCCGCCGCTCCTCACGGGCGTAGAGCACGCCGTACGTGAACCCGTTCTCCCCCGCCGCGTGCGCCACGGCGGACAGCTCGCGCAGGGTCGTGCGGGCCATCACGCTGTCCTGGTGGTCGCCGAGCAGGCTCTGGAGCGACTTCATGGACCTGACCAGGTCCTTCGCCGGGCGGCCGAGGGCGGGCACGGACGTCTCCGCCGCGTAGCGGGTGCGCTTGGCCTTCTTGCGGGCCTCGTGCAGGGCGAAGTCGCGGTCCGTGCCGGGCGGCTGCTCCACGGCCTCCTCGATCAGCGCGGACACCTTCGCGAAGTCCTTGCGCACGGCCTGGGCGAGCACCTTCTCCGGCTTCTTCCCGGCCGCCTTCAGCACCGGCGGATCGGCGACGAGCGCGTCCAGGGTGTCGAGGAGCGTCAGATAGCGCGCGGAGTCCAGCACCCCGAGCAGCCGGCGCCTCGACCCCTTCTCCCCGGCCTTCGACCACTTCTTCAGCCGTTCCCGGACCGGGCCGGCGACCAGGGTGGGCGGCAGTTCGTCGAAGGCCGCCGTCAGCCGCTCGGCCAGCACCTCGTGGTCGCGGCCCACGCCCAGCTCCCCGGCCAGCCATTTCAGCTCGTCGGCGATCGGGTCGGTGACGTCCCGGTCGAGGACCTTGCCGAAGGAGCGGAAGGTGCTGCGCAGCCGGCGGGTGGCGACCCGCATGTCGTGCACCGACTCCTCGGCGTCCTGGCGCACCGCCGGGTCCAGCTCGACGATCGCGTCGCGCTGGGCGCGGACGTACGCCATGACGTGGTCCCCGGCGGTGACGGGCTCGGCCGGGCCGCCGTCCTCGGGGTGCGGATGTCCGCCCTTGGTCTCCGCGAGGGCCCGGGCCAGCTTCGACGCCGATTTCGACGGTCGTACGCCCGCCTTGCGCAGCCGCTTCTCCACCTTGTCGAGGAGGGCCGGGTCACCGTCGTCGGCCAGCTCCACCTCGATCTCGCTCCACTGGGCGCTGCCCTTCCCGCCGAACAGCCGCTCCGCCCGTACGGTGTCCACGCTCGCCTCGGCCAGCAGTCTGCCGTCGGCGTCGACGAGGTCCCGTACGTCCCGTGCGGAGCGCAGCCGGACCACCGCCACCAGCTGTCCCTCGCGCACCCGGGAGCGCACCAGTCCGGCCAGCTCGTCCGGGACGGTGTCGGAGAGCGGGGCGCGGATCTCGTCCCTGACCCCGGGGCCGACCGGCAGCTTCAGGTGCCAGCCGGCGTCGGAGCCGCCCGTGCGGCGGCGCAGGGTGATGGAGGCCGACGCCAGGCGCAGGTCGGAGGTGTCGTAGTAGGTCGCGTCCAGTTCGGCGGTGCCCTTGTCGAGGACACCCGCCACCCCGGCGACGCCGGTCAGGTCGGGCAGCCCGCTGTCGTCGGATTCGTACTTGCGCTCGATCTCGCGTTTCGTCTCCGCCATGAAATGAATCTAGTCGCAGTCGGGCCGCGACGGCAGGGTCAACTTCCGTTGAATTCACGACCAACGGCGGGAAAACCCTCGTTCAGGCGGACATCGGCCGTTGCACCCGGATCGACTGCAACAGCCCCATCGCCACCCACACGGCGAACATCGACGAGCCGCCGTACGACACGAACGGCAGGGGCAGACCGGTCACCGGCATGATCCCGAGCGTCATCCCGATGTTCTCGAACGACTGGAACGCGAACCACGCCACGATCCCGGCGGCGACGATCGTGCCGTACAGCTCGGTCGTCTCCCGGGCGATGCGGCAGGCGCGCCACAGGATCACCCCGAGGAGCACGATGATCAGGCCCGCGCCGACGAAGCCCAGCTCCTCGCCCGCGACGGTGAAGACGAAGTCCGTCTGCTGCTCGGGGACGAACTGGCCGGTGGTCTGCGAGCCGTGGAACAGGCCCGCGCCGGTCAGCCCGCCGGATCCGATCGCGATGCGCGCCTGGTTGGTGTTGTAGCCGACGCCGGCCGGGTCGAGGCTGGGGTTGGCGAACGCGGCGAAGCGGGCGATCTGGTACTCGTCGAGGATGTGCAGCTGCCAGACGGTGACCGCGCCGGCCGCGCCCGCGCCGAGCAGTCCGAAGACCCAGCGGTTGGAGGCGCCGGAGGCCAGCAGCACCCCCAGCACGATCATCACCATGACCATGACCGACCCGAGGTCGGGCATGAGCATCACGATCAGCATCGGGACGGCGGCGAGACCGAGCGCCTGTACGACCGTGCGGTGGTCGGGGTACGTCTTGTCGCCCGCGTCGACCCGGGCGGCGAGCAGCATCGACATGCCCAGGATGATCGTGATCTTCACGAACTCCGAGGGCTGGAGCGAGAAGCCGCCGCCGAACACGATCCAGGAGTGCGCGCCGTTGACCGTCGAGCCCAGCGGGGTCAGCACCAGCAGGATGCCGAGCAGCGAGAGGCCGTAGAGGACGGGCACCGCGTTGCGCAGGGTGCGGTGGCCGAGCCAGATGGTGCCGATCATCAGGGCGATGCCGATGCCGGTGTTCATCAGATGACGGATCAGGAAGTAGTACTGGTCGCCCTGGTTGATCTCGGTGCGGTTGCGGGTCGCGGAGAAGACCAGCACCGAGCCGATCAGGGAGAGGGTGACGGCCGACAGCAGTATCGGCCAGTCCAGCCGGCGGGCCAGCGAGTCACGGGCGAGGACCCGGGTCCAGCCGGCCCGCGCGGGCCCGTATCCGGAGACGGAGAAGCTGTTCACGCCGGTCATGCGAGGGACCTCCTGCCGACCGACCGCCGGCCCGCGGCTCCCCCGCATCCGTCCCGTCGCCGCCGTCGTCGTCTGCGGGTGTTCTGGTTCGTGGTGTTCTGCTGGGTGGTCGCGGCGGGCTGCGAGGCGTCCGGCTCGGGGGCCTGCTCCTGGCTGGCGCGCTGGTCCTTGGCCGGGTCCTTGGCGACCTTCGGGGACTTGATCGTGCCGTCCGTCTGAATGGTCGGCAGGTCCTTCTGCGGGGTGGGCAGCAGGGCGTTCTTCTTGTCGATCGTGCCGTCCGCGGAGACGCCGTAGAGGGCGTTGTAGATGTGGCGCACGGCCTCACCGGAGGCGCCCGAACCGGTACCGGCCTGGGCGATGGTCATGATGACCGTGTAGTCCTTGCTGTAGGTGGCCAGCCAGGACGTGGTCTGCTTGCCGTAGACCTCCGCGGTACCGGTCTTGGCGTGCAGCTCGATCTTGTCCTGCGGCCAGCCGCCGAACTTCCAGGCGGCCGTACCCCGGGTGACCACGCCCGCGAGGGCGTCGTCCATGCCGGCCAGGGTCGCCTTGCTGATGGGCAGCTTGCCCGCCTTCTTCGGCTTGATCTCGGTGACGGTCCTGCCGTCGGCGCTGACGATCGCCTTGCCGATGGACGGCTGGTACATGGTGCCGCCGTTGGCGAGGGCGCCGTAGATCACGGCCTCCTGGATCGGCGTGACGAGGGTGTCGCCCTGGCCGATGGAGTAGTTGATCGAGTCGCCCTCACGCATCTTGTTGCCCTCGAGGCAGTTCTCGTAGGCGATCTTCTCGACGTATGTGCCGTTCTTCTTGCCGTACTTGCACCAGGCGCTCTTGTTGGCCTTCCAGTAGGACTGCTTCCACTGGCGGTCCGGGACCCGGCCGGTGACCTCGTTCGGCAGGTCGACGCCGGTCTCCTTGCCGAGGCCGAACTGGTGGGCCGCCTTGTAGAAGTAGTCCTTGGGCTCACCCTTCTTGGGGTTGATGCCGCCGTCCTTCTTCCACTCGCGGTCCGCGAGGGCGTAGAAGACGGTGTCGCAGGAGACCTCCAGGGCGCGGCCGAGCGAGATCGGGCCGAAGTTCTCGCCCTCGAAGTTGTTGAAGACCTGGCCGCCCACCGAGTAGGAGCTGGTGCACGGGTAGCCGCCGTCCCAGACGTAGCCGGCCTCGACCGCGGCGGCCGTGGAGACCACCTTGAACGTCGAGCCGGGCGCGGCCTGACCCTGTATGGCCCGGTTGAGCAGCGGGTAGTCGGAGTTCTTCCCGGTGAGCTTCCTGTAGTCCTTGGCGGAGATGCCGCCCACCCAGACGTTCGGGTCGTAGGTGGGCGCGGAGGCCATCGCGACGATCCGGCCGGTCTTGGCCTCCATCACGACGACGGCGCCGGAGTCGGCCTTGTAGTTGGTGCCGGTGATCTTGTCGAACTGCTGGCGGGCGACCTTCATCGCGTTGTTCAGCTCGTACTCGGCGACGCGCTGGACGCGGGAGTCGATGCTGGTGACCAGGTTGGAGCCGGGCTGTGCCGGGGTGGCCTCGGCCTGGCCGATGACCCGGCCGAGGTTGTCGACCTCGTAGCGGGTGACGCCGGCCTTGCCGCGCAGTTCCTTGTCGTACTGGCGCTCCAGGCCGGAGCGGCCGACCTGGTCGGAGCGCAGATAGGGCGAGTCGGTGTCCTGGGCCTTGGTGATCTCGTCGTCGGTGACCGGCGAGAGGTAGCCGAGGACCTGGGCGCTGTTGGACTTGCCGGGCGCGGGGTAGCGGCGCACGGCCTCCGGCTCGGCGGTGATGCCGGGGAAGTCCTCGGCGCGCTCACGGATCTGGAGGGCCTGCTTGGCGGTGGCCTCGTCGGTGATGGGGATCGGCTGGTAGGGCGAGCCGTTCCAGCAGGGCTGGGGGGTCTTCGCGTCGCACAGCCGGACCTTCTGCATGACCTCCGTGGGGTCCATGCCGAGGACGCCCGCGAGCTTGGTCAGGACCGCCTTGCCGTCGTCCGACTGCTTGAGCAGGTCGGTGCGGGAGGCGGAGACCACCAGCCGTGTCTCGTTGTCCGCGAGGGGCACTCCGCGCGCGTCCAGGATGGAGCCGCGCACGGCGGGCTGGACGACCTGCTGGACGTGGTTGCCGGAGGCCTCCTTGGCGTAGGCGGCGCCCTCGCGGATCTGGAGGTACCACAGCCGGCCGCCGAGGGTGCCGAGGAGGGAGAGGACGAGGATCTGGATCACGACGAGCCGGATCTGGACACGTGGCGTCCGGCCGGTCTCGGGAATGTTGGTCACTGCGGCTGCCTCCCCCTCTCAGTCCACGAACGACTGTGCGCGGCTGTGCGTGCGTACGAATGATGAACGATCAGCCTGTGAGGCCGGGTTCCGCCCAAAGTGACCCGTTCGGGTGAACTCATGCGCTCTCACAGCCGCTTGACCCCCTTGATGCGCCCGGCCCGGGTCGCCCGCGACTTCGCCGCCTTCAGCTTGAGGCCGCCGCGCTGGCCGCCGATCTTCAGGCCGGTCCCGGAGGACAGCCAGCCCGAGGAGATGTCCGAGCCCTTGGCCGCGGAGTTGGTCTCCGCGAGCGGATCGTTCTCGGCCCGCCGGGCCAGGAACATCACGCCCGGAACGACGAACGGGGCGAGCAGCAGGTCGTACAGGGCGGCCGAGAACAGCAGCCCGGTCAGGCCGACATGACGGGCCGCCGTGTCGCCGACGAGGGCGCCGACGCCCGCGTACAGCAGGGTGGAGCCGACCGCGGCGGCGACCACCACGACCATCGGGCCGGTGGCGGACTTGATCTGGCCGGTCTCCGGCTTGACCAGCCCGGCGAGGTAGCCGATCACGCACAGCACCAGGGCGTACCGCCCGGCCGCGTGGTCGGCGGGCGGCGCGAGGTCGGCGAGGAGGCCCGCGCCGAAGCCGATGAGGGCGCCGCCGACATGGCCGTACACCATGGCGAGGCCGAGGACGGTGAGGAGCAGCAGATCGGGGACCGCGCCCGGGAGATGGAGGCGGGCGAGGACGCTCACCTGGATCACCAGGGCGACGACGACCAGCGGAACGGAGAGCAGGATCCGGTTGACGCGCATGGGGGTTGTCAGCTCCTACTGCTGCTCTTGCTGCTGGCCATCGGCGTTCGGGGTCACGGTGACGGTGACCGTCGGGGTGGGCACCGGCTTGGGCTTGGCCGGGAGCACGGTGTCGCGCGGGTCCTTCTTCGGGGTCTCGACGACCACGCCCACGACGTCGAGCTTGGTGAAGCCGACGTACGGCGTGACGTAGAGGGTGCGGGTGAGGTCGCCGCCGGAGGGGTCGACCCGGGAGACCACGCCGACCGGGACCCCGGGCACGAACGGCTTGTCGGCCTGCGAGCCGAAGGTGACCAGACGGTCGCCCTTCTTCACGTCCGCCTTGCCGTTGAGGAGTTCGACGCGCAGCGGGCTGTCGCCCTGCCCGGAGGCGAAGCCGAGTTCGTCGTTGCCCTCCATCCGGGTGCCGACGGTGAAGTCGGGGTCGTTGGCGAGGAGCACGGTCGCGGTGTTCGGGCCGACCGTGGTGACCCGGCCGACGAGCCCGTCGCCGTTGAGGACGGTCATGTCGCGCTTGATGCCGTCGCTCGCGCCGACGTCGATGGTGATCGTCCAGGAGAAGCCCTGGGCCGCTCCTATCGCGATGACCTCGGCGCCCTTGATGCCGTACTGGCCCTCGCCCGCGATCTTCAGCATCTTGTCGAGCTGGGCGAGCCGGCTGCGGTTGCGGTCGTCGCTGCCGAGCTTCGCCTTGAGGGCCGCGTTCTCCTTCTCCAGCAGCGCCAACCGGTCGTGGCGCTCACCGGAGTCGCGGACCGCCGAGACGGCGTTGCCGACCGGGTCCACCGCCGAGGACACGCCGTCCTCGATCGGGCCGAAGACCGCGGCCGCGGCCTGCCGGGCACCGTCGACCGGGGAGTCCTCACCACCGCGGATGTCCACCGTGATCAGTGCGAACGCGATGGCGATCAGCAGCACCAGGAGCAGCCGGCTCTCTCGTGTGTCCCTCACGTGCGGCGGCCGTGCCCTTCCTCGATAGAGAAATCACTACACAGGAATTCGGGTAGCCCCGGGCCAGGATGGCCAAGGGCGCTTTGTGGGAGCTTATGCCGGAATGTCAACGATCCGCCGCACGAGAGGGGATCATCCCGTACGGCGGAACCGAAGCGTTATGTCATCTGCGGGGCGCGGCGTCCAGAACCTGCTGGAGCGCCTCGAACTCCTCGACGCACTTGCCGGAGCCGAGCGCCACACTGTCCAGCGGGTCCTCGGCGATGTGGATCGGCATACCGGTCTCCCGGCGCAGCCGCTCGTCCAGACCTCGCAGCAGGGCTCCGCCGCCGGTCAGAACGATTCCGCGGTCCATGATGTCGCCGGACAGCTCCGGCGGACACTTGTCCAGCGTGGTCTTGACGGCGTCGACGATCGCGTTGACGGGCTCCTCGATCGCCTTGCGCACCTCGGCGGCCGAGATGACGACGGTCTTGGGCAGCCCGGAGACGAGGTCCCGGCCGCGGATTTCGGTGTGCTCGTCGGAGTCGAGGTCGTACGCCGAGCCGATGGTGATCTTGATCTGCTCGGCCGTGCGCTCACCCAGCAGGAGGCTGTACTCCTTCTTGATGTGCTGGATGATCGCGTTGTCCAGCTCGTCGCCCGCGACGCGGATGGACTGGGCGGTGACGATGCCGCCGAGCGAGATGACCGCGACCTCCGTGGTGCCGCCGCCGATGTCCACCACCATGTTGCCCGTGGCCTCGTGGACCGGCAGGCCGGAACCGATGGCCGCCGCCATGGGCTCCTCGATGATGTGCACCTGACGGGCGCCGGCCTGGGTCGACGCCTCGATGACGGCGCGGCGCTCGACGCCCGTGATGCCCGAGGGCACGCAGACGACGACCCGCGGACGAGCCAGATACCGCCGCTTGTGGATCTTCAGGATGAAGTAGCGGAGCATCCGCTCGGTGATCTCGAAGTCGGCGATCACGCCGTCCTTCAGCGGCCGCACGGCCACGATGTTGCCCGGCGTGCGCCCGATCATCTTCTTCGCTTCGGCGCCGACCGCGAGGATGCCACCGGTGTTGGTGTTGATCGCGACGACGGACGGCTCGTTGAGTACGATCCCGCGACCCCTGACGTACACCAGCGTGTTGGCGGTCCCGAGGTCGACAGCCATGTCACGGCCGATGAACGACATTGAGTTCCCCATCAGGATTCGACTGGCCTTCCCATGAGCTTTTGAGGGCTTTTCAGGTAGGGCGAAGTGGGTGCTGTGACGTGAAGGCTTCCATCGTAGACGCGCCTTCTCGGACACTGCGGAAGGGTCCTGGCCATTGTCAGCAGATGCTGTGTGGGTTCGCTTCCGGAGACGAGCGTTCGGGGAGTCTCGTTCCCTCGATCGCCCGTCTCAGTCGTCTCGGAACGGTTACGCGCGACCCGGGAAGAAGATCTTGATCTCGCGCTCGGAGGACTCCTCGGAGTCGGAGGCGTGGATCAGGTTCTCGCGGACGATGACGCCGTAGTCGCCGCGGATCGAGCCGGGAGCGGCCGCGATCGGGTCGGTCGGGCCGGCCAGCGCGCGCACGCCCTCGATGACCCGGTCGCCCTCGACGATCAGCGCGACGACCGGACCGGACGCCATGAACTCCACCAGCGGCTCGTAGAAGGGCTTGCCCTTGTGCTCGCCGTAGTGCTGCTCCAGCGTGTCCTGGTCCAGGGTGCGCAGTTCCAGCGCGGTGATCCGCCAGCCCGCCTTGCGCTCGATACGGCTGATGATCTCGCCGGTCAGGCCACGACGGACCGCGTCGGGCTTGAGGAGGACGAGGGTGCGCTGGCTCACGGGAGACTCCTTAGGGACTGCTGAGATGCACTACTGCCGGGGTGCGGTGGGACGAGATTACAGGGATTGTCCGTGAACCTGTCACACAGCGTCAGCAGGATCGGCGGTCAGCTCCCCGCCTGGGCCGCGAACCGGGCCCGCGCCTCGTCGACCTTGCGCCCATAGTGCACCGAGGTCCACCACAGGCCGGCGAACAGCACCCCGATGACGAACATCATCGGGACGAAGAAACCGGACGCGACCAGCGCGATCTGGAGCGCCCAGCCGAGGGCGACGCCCCCGGGCCGGGTGACCATGGCGCAGAGCAGCACACTGAGGAACATCGCGATCCCGCACACCGTCCACACCGTGGTCATGGACAGGTCGGGTTCCTTCATGGCGACCAGACCGGCGAATCCGATGATGAAGAACTCGCCGATCAGGGTCGAGGAGCAGAGCGTACGCATGGCGGGGTGTTCAGCCCTTCCCGAGGAGCAGCCGGGCCTCGCCGACCGTGATGACGGAACCGGTGACCAGCACACCGCCGCCGGCGAACTCGCCCTCCTCCTCGGCGAGCGTGATCGCCGCCTCCAGGGCGTCCGGCAGCTGCGGCTCGACCTGGACGCGCTCGTCGCCGAACACCTCCACGGCGATCGCGGCCAGCTCGTCGGCGTCCATGGCGCGGTGGCTGGAGTTCTGGGTGACGACGACCTCCGCGAAGATCGGCTCGAAGGCCTCCAGCACCCCGCGGACGTTCTTGTCGGCGCTCGCCCCGACCACGCCGATGAGCCGGCTGAAGTCGAAGGCCTCGCCGATGGCGTCGGCGGTCACCCGCGCGCCGGCCGGGTTGTGGGCGGCGTCCAGGACGACGGTCGGGGAGCGCCGTACGACCTCGAGACGGCCCGGCGAGGACACGGCCGCGAAGGCCTTGCGGACCGCGTCGATGTCGAGCGGCTCGGGCCGCTGGGAGCCGACGCCGAAGAACGCCTCGACGGCGGCGAGCGCGACGGCCGCGTTGTGCGCCTGGTGCTCGCCGTGCAGCGGGAGGTACACCTCGGGGTACTCGCCGCCCAGCCCGCGCAGGGTGACGACCTGTCCGCCGACGGCGACCTGGCGCGCCACGACCCCGAACTCCAGCCCCTCGCGGGCCACCGTGGCGTCGACCTCGACGGCCTTCTTCAGCAGCACCTGGGCCGCGTCGACCGGCTGCTGGGCCAGGATGACCGTGGCGTCCTGCTTGATGATCCCGCCCTTCTCCCCCGCGATCTCGCCCGGGGTCTCGCCCAGCCGGTCGGTGTGGTCGAGGTCGATGGGCGTGACGACGGCGACGTCGCCGTCGATGACGTTGGTGGCGTCCCAGGAGCCGCCCATGCCGACCTCGACGACGGCCACGTCGACCGGGGCGTCCGCGAAGGCGGCGTACGCCATGCCGGTCAGCACCTCGAAGAACGACAGCCGGTACTCCTGCTGGGAGTCGACCATCTCGATGTACGCCTTGATGTCGTGGTACGTCTCGATGAAGCGTTCGGCGGAGATCGGGGCGCCGTCGAGGCTGATGCGCTCGGTGATGGACTGCACGTGGGGGGAGGTGTAGCGGCCGGTGCGCAGTTCGAAGGCGCCGAGGAGGGCCTCGATCATGCGGGCGGTGGAGGTCTTGCCGTTGGTGCCCGTGATGTGGATCGAGGGGTACGTCCGCTGCGGCTCGCCCAGGACGTCCATCAGCGCGGCGATCCGGCTGACGGAGGGCTCCAGCTTCGTCTCGCCCCAGCGGCCGGCCAGCTCCGCCTCGACCTCGCGCAGGGCCTTGTCGACCTCGGGGTCCTCGGGGCGGGTCGGGACGTCGGCGGTGGGCTGCCCGCCCTGGGTGCGCAGGGTGCGGCTGCCGGCCTCGATGACCGCGAGATCGGGGTCTCGGTCGGTCTCGGCCTCGATGATCTCGTCGAAGGAGTCGCTGTCGCTCACGGGGTCAGTCTATGACTGCGCCCACGGAGGGAGGCGGGCGGTCTCGTCCGGCGCGTGCGGGTTCGCGGGGGCCGGTCGCGCAGTTCCCCGCGCCCCTGGGTACGCCGCGGCTCCCGGCGCTTCACAGCTCCGGGAGCCTTCATCGACGTAAGGACGCCTACGCCTGCGGCAGGCGCTCCAGCTGGGCGCCGATGCGGGCGATGTCCTCGTCGGCCTTGGCCAGGCGGCCCCGGATCTTGTCGACCACGTCGTCCGGGGCCTTCGCCAGGAAGGCCTCGTTGCCGAGCTTGGCGGTGGCCTGGGCCTTCTCCTTCTCGGCGGCCGCGAGGTCCTTCGCGAGGCGCTTGCGCTCCGCCGCCACGTCGATCGTGCCGGAGAGGTCGAGGGCGACCGTCGCGCCGGCGACCGGGAGGGTGGCGGTGGCCGAGAAGGCCTCGCCCTCCGGCTGGAGGCGCAGCAGCTGGCGGATGGCGGCCTCGTGGGGCGCCAGCGCCGTGCCGTCGAGGGTCAGGCGTGCCGGGACGCGCTGGCCGGGCTGGAGGCCCTGGTCGGCGCGGAAGCGGCGGACCTCGGTGATCACCGACTGGAGGCTCTCGATCTCCCGTTCGGCGGCCGGGTCCCGGAAGCCCGAGTCGGTGGGCCACTCGGCGACGACGACCGACTCGCCGCCGGTGAGCGTGGTCCAGAGGGTCTCGGTGACGAACGGGACCACCGGGTGCAGCAGCTTCAGGGTGACGTCGAGGACCTCGCCGAGGACACGCTGGGAGACCTTCGCGGGCTCGCCGCCGGCCTGGAACGTCGTCTTGGACAGCTCGACGTACCAGTCGAAGACCTCGTCCCACGCGAAGTGGAAGAGGGCGTCGGAGAGCTTGGCGAACTGGAAGTCCTCGTAGAACGCGTCGACTTCGGCGACGACGGAGTTGAGTCGGGAGAGGATCCAGCGGTCCGTCGCCGACATGGCGGAGGCGTCGGGCAGGGGCCCGTCCACGGTCGCGCCGTTCATCAGCGCGAAGCGGGTCGCGTTCCAGATCTTGTTGGCGAAGTTGCGGGAGCCCTGGACCCAGTCCTCGCCGATCGGGACGTCGACGCCCGGGTTGGCGCCGCGTGCGAGGGTGAAGCGGAGGGCGTCGGAGCCGTACTTGTCCATCCAGTCGAGCGGGTTGACCGCGTTGCCGAAGGACTTGGACATCTTCTTGCCGAACTGGTCGCGGACCATGCCGTGCAGGGCGATGGTGTGGAACGGCGGGGTGCCGTCCATCGCGTAGAGGCCGAACATCATCATCCGGGCGACCCAGAAGAAGAGGATGTCGTAGCCGGTGACCAGGACGGAGTTCGGGTAGAACTTCGCGAGCGACTCGGTCTGTTCGGGCCAGCCCAGGGTGGAGAAGGGCCACAGGCCGGAGGAGAACCAGGTGTCGAGGACGTCGGTGTCCTGGCGCCAGCCCTCGCCGCTCGGGGCCTCGTCGTCGGGGCCGACGCAGACGACCTCGCCGCTCGGGCCGTACCAGACGGGGATGCGGTGGCCCCACCACAACTGCCGCGAGATGCACCAGTCGTGGAGGTTGTCGACCCAGTCGAAGTACCGCTTCTCCATCTCCTGCGGGTGGATCTTGACGCGGCCGTCGCGGACCGCGTCACCGGCGGCCTTCGCGAGCGGGCCGACCTTGACCCACCACTGCATGGACAGGCGGGGCTCGATCGTCGTCTTGCAGCGGGAGCAGTGGCCGACGGAGTGGACGTACGGGCGCTTCTCGGCGACGATCCGGCCCTCGGCGCGCAGGGCGGCGACGATGGCGGAGCGGGCCTCCAGCCGGTCCAGGCCCTGGAAGGGGCCGTGGGCCGTGATGACGGCGTGCTCGTCCATGACGGTGAGGGACGGCAGGTTGTGGCGCTGGCCGATCTCGAAGTCGTTCGGGTCGTGCGCCGGGGTCACCTTGACGGCGCCGGTGCCGAACTCCGGGTCGACGTGGGTGTCGGCGACGACCGGGATGGAGCGGTCGGTCAGCGGCAGGCGGATCTCCTTGCCGACCAGGTGCTTGTAGCGCTCGTCGTCGGGGTGGACGGCGACGGCGGTGTCGCCGAGCATCGTCTCGGCGCGGGTGGTGGCGACGACGATGGTGTCGTCCCCCTCGCCGTACTTCATGGAGACGAGCTCGCCGTCGTCGTCCTGGTACTCGACCTCGATGTCCGAGATGGCGGTCAGACAGCGCGGGCACCAGTTGATGATGCGCTCGGCGCGGTAGATCAGCTCGTCGTCGTAGAGCCGCTTGAAGATGGTCTGGACGGCCTGGGAGAGGCCCTCGTCCATGGTGAAGCGCTCACGGGACCAGGCGACGCCGTCGCCGAGGCGGCGCATCTGGCCGCTGATCTGGCCGCCGGACTCGCCCTTCCACTGCCAGACGCGCTCGACGAACGCCTCGCGGCCCAGGTCGTGGCGGGACTTGCCCTCCTTGCCCAGCTCGCGCTCGACGACGTTCTGGGTGGCGATGCCGGCGTGGTCCATGCCCGGCTGCCACAGCGTCTCGAGGCCCTGCATCCGCTTCCTGCGGGTGAGGGCGTCGATGAGGGTGTGCTCGAAGGCGTGCCCGAGGTGCAGGCTGCCCGTGACGTTCGGCGGCGGGATGACGATGGTGTACGGCGGCTTGTCGCTCTTCGCGTCCGCCTCGAAGTAACCCCGCTCCACCCAGCGCTCGTACAGCGGCCCCTCTACGTCGGCCGGCGCGTACTGGGTCGGCAGTTCGGTGGGGGGCGCTGATGGCTGCTGATGAGCGTTCTCGGTCACGGGGCCAGTTTAGGGGTGTCACGGGGCCGTCCCGAAACGTGTTTGCCTTGTAACGGTCGGGCCCCCGCCGCCGAGCAGGTACCGGGTTTAAGCCAGGATGTGAAAATCACATAAGCATCTGGAGGGGAACCCAGAATGAGTCACCAGCAGCCGGGCCCGTACGGCGGGCAGCCCCAGCAGCCCGGACCGTACGGCGGCCAGCCCGGCCTCTACGGCCAGCCCCCTCAGGCGCCCCAGCCCGGCTACGGCTACCCCCAGCAGCCCCCCGCCCCGCAGCCCGGTTACGGCTACCCGGCGCAGCCCCCGCAGGCCGGGCCCTACGGGCAGCAGCCGGCGTACGGCCAGCAGCCCCCGACCGTCGCCGCCTACGGCCAGCAGCCCCCGTACGGCCAGCCCCCCTACGGCGTCCCGCAGCCCCCGGTGCCGAGCGGAGGCGGCGGCAAGAAGGTCGGCATCATCCTCGGCTCGGTCGCGGTGGTCGCGGCGATCGGCGTGGGCGCGTTCTTCGTCCTCGGCACGGGCAGCGGCTCGGGCGGCCTGAAGGACGACGGCGCCCACAAGCTGGCCACTCCGGCCACCGTGCTCTCCGAGTACAAGCGGGCCTCCGACGACGGAGCGAGCGCCGGTGACGACTCGGCGTCCGATCTGGAGAAGAGCGGCGTCAAGAACGGCAAGACCGTGCTCGGCGTCTACTCCACGGCCGACCTGAGCGGCTACGACCCCTCCGACCCGAGCACCGCGCCCGACGCGGCCGAACTCGCCACCGCCAAGGGCATCACCTTCGCCGGCGCGTACGGCACGATCGCCGACCCCGAGAAGGCGCTGGACACGTTCTTCGCCAACTTCAAGAAGTCCTCCGCGGACAGCTCCTCCTCCAGCAGCGGCTCGAACGCCGAGCTGGTCGGCGAGCCCGAGGCGGTCGACCTCGACGGCGCGGTCATGAAGTGCCAGGCGGCCACCGGCACGAACATCACGACCAAGCAGAAGAAGACCGACTGGTTCTGCGCCTGGGCCGACTACAGCACCATCGCCATGGTCTCGCCGGGTGACGTCACGAAGGGCGTCACCAAGGACGTGGCGGCCGACATCACCAAGAAGCTGCGCGACGAGGTCCGCGTCAAGGCGTGACCCCCGGGCAGGACATGCGCAGGGGCCCCGGTCGGTCGACCGGGGCCCCTGCGCATGTCCTGCCTCTGCCTCTGGCTCTGCCTTACGCCGTCTTCTGCTCGCCCGATCCCCGGCCGCCGCGCTGCTCACGCGGGATCAGGGTCGGGTTGACGTTGGAGCGGACGACGTCGGCCGTGATGACCACGCGGGCCACGTCCTTGCGGGACGGGACCTCGTACATCACCGACATCAGGACCTCCTCCATGATGGCGCGCAGACCTCGGGCGCCGGTCTGGCGGAGGATGGCCTGGTCGGCGATGGCCTCCAGCGCCTCGCGCTCGAAGTCCAGCTCCACGCCGTCGAGTTCGAACAGCCGCTCGTACTGCTTGACCAGCGCGTTGCGCGGCTCGATGAGGATCTGGAGCAGGGCCTCGCGGTCGAGGTTGTGGACGCTGGTGATGACGGGGAGACGGCCGATGAACTCCGGGATCATGCCGAACTTGACCAGGTCCTCGGGCATGACGTCCTCGAACTGGTCCTTCGCCTCGAGCTCCCGCTTGGAGCGGATCGTCGCGCCGAAGCCGATGCCCTTGGCGCCGGCCCGGGACTCGATGATCTTCTCCAGGCCCGCGAAGGCGCCGCCCACGATGAACAGCACGTTCGTCGTGTCGATCTGGATGAACTCCTGGTGCGGGTGCTTGCGTCCGCCCTGCGGCGGGACGGAGGCCGTGGTGCCCTCCAGGATCTTCAGCAGCGCCTGCTGCACACCCTCGCCGCTCACGTCGCGCGTGATGGAGGGGTTTTCGCTCTTCCGGGCGACCTTGTCGATCTCATCGATGTAGATGATCCCGGTCTCGGCCTTCTTGACGTCGTAGTCGGCGGCCTGGATGAGCTTGAGGAGGATGTTCTCGACGTCCTCGCCGACGTACCCCGCCTCGGTCAGCGCCGTGGCGTCGGCGATGGCGAACGGCACGTTCAGCATGCGGGCGAGGGTCTGTGCGAGGAGGGTCTTGCCCGAGCCCGTGGGGCCGAGCAGAAGGATGTTGGACTTCGCCAACTCGATGGCGTCGTCGCGGCCCTGGGCTCCGCCGTTCTCACCGGCCTGGACCCGCTTGTAGTGGTTGTACACCGCGACCGAGAGGGCCTTCTTCGCGGCCTCCTGGCCGACGACGTACCCCTCAAGGAACTCGTAGATCTCGCGGGGCTTGGGGAGTTCCTCCCAGCGCACCTCGCTCGTCTCGGCGAGTTCCTCCTCGATGATCTCGTTGCAGAGATCGATGCACTCGTCGCAGATGTACACACCGGGCCCTGCGATGAGCTTCTTGACCTGCTTCTGGCTCTTGCCGCAGAACGAGCACTTGAGCAGATCGCCGCCGTCACCGATGCGTGCCACGGTGTGCTTCCCCTTCGCCTGGGAGACGCCTGGACACTTTCGAATCCAGCGGCTCCTGGTGCTGCCTTATTCCGACGGTACCTTGCCGGGACCCCCGTTCGGGCCCCCCTTGGCACGGTTCACTTCCGCGTGGACCGTGTCACACCGCGCCAAGGGGTACGGACGAGAGGGCCCAGTGCGTCAACGCAGAGTGCTGTTGTTCATCTTCCGGGTGGAGATGATCTGGTCGATCAGGCCGTACGACAGAGCGTCCTCGGCCGTGAGGATCTTGTCGCGCTCGATGTCCTCGCGGATCTTCTCGATCGGCGTGGTCGAGTGCTTGGCCAGCATCTCCTCCAGCTGCGCACGCATCCGGAGGATCTCGTTGGCGGCGATCTCCAGGTCGGAGACCTGACCGCGGCCCGTCTCACTGTACGGCTGGTGGATCAGCACGCGCGCGTTCGGCAGGGCCATGCGCTTGCCTGGCGTACCGGCCGCCAGCAGGATCGCGGCGGCGGAGGCCGCCTGGCCCATGCAGACCGTCTGGATGTCGGGCTTGACGAACTGCATCGTGTCGTAGATGGCCGTCAGCGCGGTGAAGGAACCACCGGGGCTGTTGATGTAGACCGAGATGTCCCGGTCGGGGTCCATCGACTCCAGGCACAGCAGCTGCGCCATGACGTCGTTGGCGGAGGCGTCGTCGATCTGCACGCCGAGGAAGATCACGCGCTCCTCGAAGAGCTTCGCGTACGGGTCGTACTCGCGGATGCCCTGGGAGGTGCGCTCGACGAAGCGGGGGATGACGTAGCGGGACTCGGCGCGGGGGCCGGTGTACTCGGCCGCCGTGCGGGCGTAGAGGCCGCTGCCGGGGAAGTCGTTCACGGTGTCTCCTGGAGAGAGGGTGGGGCGGTGGGCTGGGAGGGGCGGGCGGGACTCTGACGGCAGGGTCCCTCTGGGTCTTCGACGGCGGCGTCCGCGCGGGGCGCGGTCCCGGTGGCACCGGCCGGTCCGGCGGGCCGGGCCGTTTCCGATGGGCCGGTCCTTTCGGTGGCCCGTCCTTCCGGTGGGCTGTCCTTTCGGCGGGCCCGTCCTTCCGGTGGGCCTGGGTCCTCCGGTGGGCCTGGGTCCTCCGGTGGGCCTGGGTCCTCCGGTGGGCCTGGGTCCTCCGGTGGGCCTGGGTCCTCCGGTGGGCCTGGTCCTTTCGGTGGCTTCGGTCCTTCCGGCGGTCCCGGCTGGTTCCCGGTCGGGGCCACGAGGGCCCCGGGGACTCCGTGGGGGCCCTGTCGGGCTCCACGGGGGCCTCGGGGCTCCGCGGCGGCCTCGTGGCCCCTGTGGGGCCCGTGAAGGCCTTCACGGGGCTCATGGGGCCTTTACGGGGCCTGCCGAGCTGTCGGGGGCCTGCGGGCTCCGGGACCGTGGTCCTTGCGGGGCTGTGACCCTTGCGGACCGCGACCCTTCCGGACCTGCGAGCCCTTCCGGACCGCGAACCTTCCGGGACCTGTGGACCCTTCCGGGACCCGCGAGCCCTTGCGGGACCTGCAAGCCCTTCCGGGACCTGCAAGCCCTTCCGGGACCTGCGGACCCTTCCGGACCGCGAACCTTCCGAGACCTGCAAGCCCTTCCGGGACTTGCGGACCCTTCCGGACCGCGAACCTTCCGGGACCCGCAAGCCCTTCCGGGGCCTGTGGACCCTTCCGGACCGCGACCCTTGCGGGGCCCGCGGGCCCTTCCGGGACCTGCGAGGCCTTGCAGGGGCTGCGGGCCCTTCCGGGCCGGCCCTTGGGGGCCTGGGGCCTTCCGGGACCGTGGGCCGCCACCGGGTGGGGCCGCCGGGACCGGTGAGGTCCGGTGACACCCACAAGTCTCCATCGACCACGGTGGGATCGTGCGGACCCGGCGTCCCGGGAGGTCACCCGGGTCCGACCGGCCTCGCCCCCGGAGGGAACCGGTGCCGTCGGTCGTGGTCCTACGCCGCCCCGGTACCGCCACCGCCCGGCATGCCCGCGGCCGTGGGGATGACGTCGTCGATGAGGCCGTACTCCTTGGCCTCGAACGCGTCGAACCAGCGGTCGCGGTCCGAGTCACGGGTGATCTGCTCGACCGACTGGCCGGTGTGCTGCGAGGTGAGCTCGGCCATGCGCTTCTTGGTGTGCAGCAGCCGCTCGGCGTGGATCTTGATGTCCGAGGCCGAGCCGGCCAGGCCGGCGGAGGGCTGGTGGATCAGGATCTCGGCGTTCGGCAGCGCGAAGCGCTTGCCGGGGGTGCCCGCGCTGAGCAGGAACTGGCCCATCGAGGCCGCGAGGCCCATGGCGATGGTCACCACGTCGTTCTTGATGAACTGCATGGTGTCGTAGATCGCCATACCGGCCGTGATCGAGCCGCCGGGGCTGTTGATGTAGAGGTAGATGTCCTTGTCCGGGTCCGCGGCAAGGAGCAGCAGCTGTGCGGTGATCTTGTTCGCGATGTCGTCGTCGACCGGCTGGCCGAGGAAGATGATCCGCTCGCCGAGCAGCCGGTTGTAGACCTGGTCGCCGAGGCCACCACCGATAGAGGGCTCGCCGGCGGCGTAGGGCATCAGATTCGTCACGTCTCCACCTGCTCGTCTTACGACGGCGCCGGGCCGTCTCACGTGTACTGCCGGGGGCAACGGGGACTCCCCTGCCCTCGTATTCATGGACCCTAACGCGCGGGTCCCGCCGGAGAATCCCGGAGAGGTGGGTGTTCGCCGGGGGCGTAGCGGCGCGTAGTCGCGCGAGTAACGGAACGGGCCCCGGAACGCAAGGTTCCGGGGCCCGTCACGGTGAAGCGGTGGTGCGGGTGGTGCGGGTGGTGCGGATCAGGCGTCGGCCTTCTCGTCGCCCTCGGCGTCACCCTCGGCCGCGGTCTCGGCGGCACCCTCGACGGCCTCGACCGTCTCGGTGGCGGCCTCGACCTCGTCCTCGTCGTCCAGGTCGACGATCTCGCCGTTGGTGTCCTTGACCGTGGCGGACTCGACGACCGTGGCCAGGGCCTTGCCGCGGGCGACCTCGCCGACGAGCAGCGGAACCTGGCCGCCCTCGACGACCGCCTGGGCGAACTGGTCGGGGGACATGCCGGAGGAGGCGGCGCGGCGCATGAGGTGCTCGGTGAGCTCCTCCTGGTTCACGTTCAGCTTCTCGCGCTTGACGAGCTCGTCCAGGACGAACTGGGTCTTGATGCCCTTGACCGCGGCCTCGCGGGTCTCGGCGTCGAACTCCTCGGCGGTCTTGCCCTGGATCTCCAGGTACTTCGCGAGGTCGAGACCCATCTGGCCGAGCTGGTGGTGCTCCAGGTTGTGCTTGCGGGTGTTGATCTCGTCCTCGAGCAGCTTCTCGGGGACGGGCACCTCGACGAGCTCCAGCAGCTTCTCGAGGACGCGCTCCTGGGCCTGCGTGGCCTGGTCGTACTGCTTCATGTTCTCGAGGCGCTTGCGGCTGTCCGCCTTCAGCTCCTCCAGGGTGTCGAACTCGGAGGCGAGCTGTGCGAACTCGTCGTCCAGCTCCGGCAGTTCGCGGGCGGCGACCTGGGTGACCTTGACGGTGACCTCGGCCTCCTTGCCGGCCGCCGAGCCGCCCTTGAGCTCGGAGGTGAAGGTGGCCTCGCCACCGGCCTCCAGGCCCTTCACGGCGTCGTCGATGCCCTCGAGGAGCTCGCCGGAGCCGATCGTGTAGGAGACGCCCTCGGCGACGCCGTCCTCCAGGATCTCGCCGTCGACCTTGGCCTCGAGGTCCACGGTCACGACGTCGCCGTCCTCGGCGGCGCGCTCGACCGGGGAGGTGGAGGCGAAGCGCTCACGGAGCTGCTCGACCGACTTGTCGATGTCCTCCTCGGAGACCTCGACGGCGTCGACCTCGACCTCGATGGAGGAGAAGTCCTCGGGGAGCTCCAGGGCGGGGCGGACGTCGACCTCGGCGGTGAAGTTCAGCGTCTCGCCGTCCTTCAGCTCCGTGATGTCGACCTCGGGCTGGCCGAGGACGTCGATCTCCGCCTCGTTGACCGCCTCGGTGTAGAACTTCGGAAGCGCGTCGTTGACCGCCTCCTCCAGAACCGCACCGCGGCCGAACCGCTGGTCGATGACGCGCGCCGGGATCTTGCCCTTGCGGAAGCCCTTCACCGTGACCTGCTGGTTGATCTTCTTGTACGCCGCGTCGAGGCTGTCCTTGAGCTCCTCGAAGGGCACCTCGATGCTGAGCCGAACCCGAGTCGGGTTCAGGGTCTCCACGGCGCTCTTCACGGTTCGGTCTCCTTGTGGCTGACTTCTTGGGGTTCGCCGGAGCCCGACAGGCCCGGCGATTCGCCGCCCGGGAGAGTTGACCGGCCGGGTGGGCCGGGACACACGAGCGCGCAGCTTGCATAGTAACCGCAGCGGGTGAGCCACCCAAAAGTCGATCACCGGCCAGGTGCGGAGCGTGATCGCGCAGGTGGACGGCGCGGGTGATCGCGCAGGTGGTCGGGGTGGCGGGATTTGAACCCACGGCCTTCCGCTCCCAAAGCGGACGCGCTACCAAGCTGCGCCACACCCCGTCTGGTGCGACACGTAGGGTACATGCCCGCAGGCCGCCTGACCGCCGCATTTGCGGAGCACGGGGAGCGGGCGGGGGCGCGCGCCGGGAAGGGATGTGCGGGCGGCGGCGTCGACCCGCTACGATGCGTGCAGTGCCGCGGTCTGCTGACCTGCGGCGCGCCCTGTGCGGGCGTAGCTCAATGGTAGAGCCCTAGTCTTCCAAACTAGCTACGCGGGTTCGATTCCCGTCGCCCGCTCTCGTCGCCGAAGGCCCGGTCGGGAGGCTTGATTCCTTCCCCGGGCCTTCAGTGCGTCCCGGGGTCGCCGCTACCGTGGGGTCTACGGGCGGGTCTGACACGGGCGGGGGTCGCGGTGGTCGAGCTGGGTGTTCTCTTCGGGGTCATGATCGCGCTGGCGGTCTTCCTGATCGTCAAGCTGCTGCGCCGGGGGAACCGCGCCACCCAGAACGCCGACGGTCTCCTCATCGAGCAGGACAGCCGGCTGCGGGCACACCACGACCGCGTCTCCTACAACGCGATGTCGATGGGTGGCACCTCGCCGACCCAGAGCGACAGTTACCGCCGTCCCTAGGTGCCGCCGGCCTCAGAAGCTGATCGAGTTGATGGTGTCGGCCAGCGAGTTGAGGAAGCGGTTGATCGACGGCGCCATGCCGCTGGAGGCGAGGAAGAAGCCGAAGAGGATGGCGACTATGGCGGGGCCCGCCTTGATGCTGCCTCCTCTGATCAGGACCACCAGGATGATCGCCAACAGCAGCACCACTGACAGTGAAATCGCCACGACTGATCACACACCCTCGATTGGTCCGCACTCCCGAGACCATCGTGCCACCAACACGGCCATCCCATGCGGCCCGTGACGCATCATCGCGGTGACCGTTCGGACAAGGTCGTGCCGCACGACAATTCGAGGCCCGCCCGGCACGGGAATTGAAGGAGATCGTTTCTGTCTCCACACAACATGTGCGCGGCTATTTCGAATTAGGCCCGACGGTGCATCAATAGGGGCCGCGCAACGGGTGTTATGCACCTTTTAGTCGGGATGAATCACGACATCTCGGGCAGGCGGGAAGTGGGGCCGCGGGCGGACGTGCGTCATTACGAGAATGACCTGCGGTGTTTTACGCGTACGCACAAGCAACGCTAGGGTGCCTCAAATGTTCCACGCCGTCTCGTCTCTCGTTCAGAGCCCGCGCTCGTCCCAGAACCAGAACGACCAGCACCACCCGGCCCCGGACAGATCCGCCGGGCGACCGTCGCCGCGGCCGTCGGGCCGGCGTGACGCGTTCTTCGACAACGCCAAGTACCTGGCGATCGTGCTGGTGGCCGTGGCCCACTCCTGGGAGCCGCTCAAGGGCGACAGCCGGGTCCTCCAGGCGGCGTACCTCGTCGTGTACAGCTTCCACATGCCGGCGTTCATCATCGTCTCCGGGTACTTCTCCCGGAGTTTCGACGCGAGCCCGAGCCGGGTGAAGCGGCTGCTCACCGGGGTCGTCGTACCGTACGTCGTCTTCGAGACCGGCTACTCGCTCTTCAAGCGCTACGGCGACCACAGCCCCGGCCAGGAGATCAGCCTCCTCGACCCCTACTACCTGACCTGGTTCCTGATCGCGCTGTTCATCTGGCGGCTGACCACTCCGCTGTGGAAGACCCTGCGCCATCCGCTGCCGGTCGCACTCGCCATCGCCGTGCTGGCGTCCGTCAGCCCGGACATCGGGGACGACCTCGATCTCCAGCGGGTGCTCCAGTTCCTGCCGTTCTTCGTGCTGGGGCTGTGTCTGCGGGCCGAGCACTTCCGGCTGGTGCGGCGGCGTGCGGTGCGGGTCGCGGCCGTGCCGGTGTTCGCCCTCGCGCTGGCCTTCTCCTGGTGGGCGGTGCCGCGGATGAACGCGGCGTGGTTCTACCACCGGGACTCCGCACAGGAGCTGGGCGCTCCGTGGTGGGTCGGGCCGGTCATGCAACTCGCGCTGTTCGGGTGCTCGTTGGTGCTGACCGCCCTCTTCTTCTCCTGGGTGCCGGGGCGGACGCTGTGGATCACCTCGCTCGGGGCGGGGACGCTGTACGGGTATCTGCTGCACGGGTTTCTCATCAAGGGGGCCGAGTACCGGGGGTGGTTCGACCACCGCTCGCTGCACGGCCCTCTCGGGGAGATCGCCGTGAGTGTCGCTGTCGCCGTCGTCGTCACGCTGTTGTGCACCTCGCCCGTGCGGCGGGTGTTCCGGGGGGTGATCGAGCCTCGGATGGAGTGGGCGTTCCGGAGGGATCCCGTGCGGGGTGCCAAGGAGCGGGAGGCGTCCGCCTAGGAGGGGGTGGGGGGCTGAAAGCCGCTGCCCTCAGGTTGCTTCAGCCCTTCAGGTGGGTCATCAACCCCTCGAAGTCCTTCCAGCCCGACAGGTCCGACGGGTTGCCCGGGAACGGGTAGTAGAGGGCCGGGCGGGTCTTCGGGCCCAGTTCGCGCGGTTTCTGGCGCAGGGGGGTGCGCCTTGCCCGGTCGCCCGGCATCGTACGGACCTCCTCCGCGCCGAGGACGAAGGCGTACGGGACTCCCGGGCCCTCGAAGCGGGGCGGGACCGCGAGGTCGCGGCGGGCCCTGCGGACCTGGACGAGCATCGACTGCAGGTCGTGGCGGGTGGCCAGGATCTCCGCCGCCTTCATGATCGAGGCGTCCGTGGGGACGGTCTCGCCGGGGCCGTAGCCGAAGGCGAGGGTGATGTCCTCCTCGACTCCTCCCTTGGTGCGGGAGACGCGCACCGTCGCCAGGGCCGGGCGCTCGGGGGTGCCGACGACCACCAGCCAGGTCGGCGCCGGAGCGCGCTCGAACGCCACGTCCGTCACCTGGCGCAGCGACCAGGGCAGGTTGGCGGGTTCCTCGGTGCCCCAGCCGGCCGGCGGCTCGCCGGTGATCTCGCGCCAGACCGCCTCCAGGGCGCCGCCGAGGACCAGCCGGTCGTCGGCCGGGTGGACGCAGCGGAAGGAGATCGCGAGCTGGCGTTCGCCGGAGTCGGCGATCTCCCGGGTGAAGGACTCGGCGACCGGCGTGCGGGGGTCCTCGGGCGTGGCCTCGGGGGACTCGACGGTCACGAACAGGCCGTTCGCCCACCGCAGGACCGCGCCGGACAGGCCGTCGTAGTAGCCGCACTCCTCGTCCTGCACCACCCAGCGCGAGGGCCAGCCGGGCAGGGCGCCCCGGACCGCCGGGGAGAGGCGGGTGCCCGCGGGGGTGACGATCTGGAGGCCCAGTCCGGCGTCGGCGGCGGCCCGGAAGGTGTCGGCCAGCCAGGCCGTCATCGCCACCACGGGGCGGTCCTGGATCACCACGGCGACCTTGTCGGTGAGCACGTCGACGGCGGGCTGCGCGGCGGCGGGCACGGGGACGGCGGTCATGCCCTCGGTGTTCACCACGGCGAGGGAGGACGCGGCCTCGCGGGGCCAGGCCGTGCCGCCGACCAGGGTGGCGACCCGGGCCGCGAAGGTGCCGGCCAGGGCCTCCGCCTCGCGCACCCCGGTGGTGGCGCGGGCCTCGGTCCACCAGTACGGGACCTCGGGTTCGTCGGCGCCGAGGAGCCGGTGGGCCTCTCCCCTGACCTGGACGAGCAGCGGGGCCTCCACCGAGAGCAGGGGGCGGCCCTGCTCGTCGTGCAGCCGGACCAGCGCGCCGTCCTCCTCCGCGCCGACCAGGGTGTCGGGGCCACCCGAGAGCAGGCCGGCGATCACGCTGAGCGGGTCGGGCATCTTCTTCGTGAGTGCGACGACGTCCTTGGTCATGGGTCCCTCTACCTCGTCCCCGCGTGGACGGTCTGGATCAGTCGGTTCGGTTCGCCCCTGCGGACCAGCACACCGCGGCCGGGCGGCTGCTGGGAGGCGTAGACACCGGTGAAGAGCTGGCCCTCGCTGCGGTCGCCGGACATCACCAGCGCCGCCGCGCCGGACTCGCGCAGCCCCATCAGCAGCGGCTCGTACAGGCCCCGGGAGGCGCCCGCGACCCGTCGGGTCAGGACGAAGTGCAGGCCGATGTCCTGGGCGGAGGGGATGTACGGGAGGAAGGGGGCCAGGGGTTGCTGGCCGGCGGTGGTGAGGACGTCGTAGTCGTCGACGAGGATCACGATCCGCGGGCCGGAGAAGCTGCCGGGCTCCAGGTCGGAGGCGTCGGTGCTCTCGTCGGGCAGCCGCTTGTCGAGTTCGGTGGCGATGCCCGCGGCCAGGCCGGCGGCGAGCTTGGCGTTGTAGGCGTAGCCGCCCCGGTACTCCTCCGGGATCGTGCCGCGCAGCCCGCGCCTCGGGTCCATGATGCCGAAGACCAGTTCGTCGTCGCCGTAGCGCTCGATCAGGCCCTGGGCGATCACCTTGAGCAGGTTGGTCTTGCCGCACTCGCTGTCGCCCATGATCAGCAGGTGCTGGTCGTGGTGGAACAGGTCGAGCAGGACCGGCGCCAGCTGGGTCTGGTCCAGGCCGACGGCGACCCGGCGGGGTTCGGCGGACGGGCCGGGCAGCAGGTGCGGTTCGAGGAGGTGCGGGAGGACGCGGACGGGCTGGGCGACCTCGCCGGTCCAGGTGGCGCGGATCGTGCGGGCGGCGCGTTCCAGGACCGCGCCGAGGTCGGCGGTGTCGGCCAGGCCGTCGGTGCGGGGCAGCGCGACCTGTGCGAACAGCTTGCCGTCGGTGAGGACCCGGCCCTTCTCCTCGGGCGAGAGGGTCTGGGCGAGCTTGCGTTCGATGCTGGACTCGCTCGGGTCGTTCAGCCGCAGCTCGACCCGGGTGCCGAACTGGGACTGGGTCGCGATCCGCACGTCGTTCCAGCGGAGCATGCCCGCGACGACGTGGATGCCGTAGCCGCCGCCGCGCTTGAGGATGTCGACGACGGCGTCGTCCAGTTCCTCGAAGTCGTCGCGCAGGGCGCCGAAGCCGTCGATGAGCAGCACGATCTCGGTGGAGGCCAGCTCGGGGAGGCGGCCCGCCGCGCGCAGGGTGCGCAGCTGTTCGAGCGAGTCGATGCCGTGGACGCGGAAGAGGTCCTCGCGCTGGTCGAGCATGCCGCGCACGGAGTCGATGGTGCGGGCGGCGCGCTCACGGTCGGCGCGGCCCGCGACCCCGCCGACGTGCGGGAGTCCGGCGAGCGCCTGGAGGCCGCCGCCGACCAGGTCGAGGCCGTAGATCCCGACTTCCTGCGGGGTGTGGGTGAGCGCCAGGGAGAGCGCGAGGGTGCGCAGCAGGGTGGTCTTGCCGGACTGCGGGCCGCCGATGACCGCCGCGTGGCCGCCCGCCATGGTGAGGTCCAGGTACCACTGGCCCTGCCACTGCCTGGTGGGGTCGTCGAGGACGCCCAGCGGCACCTGGAGCGGGCCGCGCCGCTTGGCGAGCTGGGTGCCGCGCGGGCCGACCTGGAGGGGTCCCGCCACCTTGTCGAGGGCGATCGCCTCGGGCAGCGGGGGCAGCCAGATCTGGCGTACGGGGCGGGCGCCGGCGCCCTCGATCTGCTCGACCATGACACCCATCTCGGTGGGCCCGGTCTCGCGGCGCCGCATCTGCGGCTCCTGCGGGGCGGCGCCCTCCTCGTGGCCGAGGGTGTTGTAGGCCTCGTACTCCAGGGCGAGCGGGCCGGTGTCCTCCTGCTCGCGGCGCACCGGGCCGCTGTAGGCGCCGGAGACGTAACCGGCCTTGAAGCGCTCGTAGTGGCTGGTGTCGACCTTGAGGTAGCCGAAGCCGGGCAGCGGCGGCAGGTGGAAGGCGTCGGTGGTGTCGAGGACCGTGCGGGACTCGTCGGCGGAGAAGGTGCGCAGACCGAGCCGGTACGACAGATAGGTGTCGAGGCCCTTGAGCTTGCCGCCCTCGATGCGCTGGCTGGACAGCAGCAGGTGCACGCCGATGGAGCGGCCGATACGGCCGATGGACAGGAACAGGTCGATGAAGTCGGGCTTGGCGGTGAGGAGTTCGCCGAACTCGTCGATGACCACGAACAGGTGCGGCAGCGGGTCGAGGTCGGGGCGCTTCTCGGCGCGCAGGGCGGCGTAGTGGCCGATGTCGGCGACGTTCCCGGCGTCCTTGAGGACCTGCTGGCGGCGCTTGACCTCGCCGGCCAGGGAGGCGTGGACGCGTTCGACGAGTCCGGCCTGGTTCTCCAGGTTGGTGATGACGCCGGCCACGTGCGGGAGGTCGGCGAAGGGGGCGAAGGTGGCGCCGCCCTTGTAGTCGACGAGGACCATGGCGAGGTCCTCCGGCGGGTGCGTGGCGACGAGGGCGAGGACCAGGGTGCGCAGCAGTTCGGACTTGCCGGAACCGGTGGCGCCGACGCACAGGCCGTGCGGGCCCATGCCCAGCTCGGAGGACTCCTTCAGGTCCAGCAGGACGGGCTCGTGGGAGTCGCTGACGCCGATGGGCACGCGCAGGAAGGCGCGTTCGCCGCGCGGCGCCCACAGCCGGGTCAGGTCGAGGTCGGCCACGTCCTCGATGCCGAGGAGTTCGGCGAAGTCGACCGGCCCGGAGAGCGGGGCGTCGGCGGCCATCGAGTCGGCGGACAGCCGCAGCGGGGCGAGCATCCGGGCGAAGCCCTCGGCGAACGGGACGCCGATCTCGTCGACCGTGCCGTGGGCGCCGATCGGCTCCTCCTCGCGCAGGTCCTCGATGGCGATCCGCTCGCCGTCGACGGTGATGCGCACCCCGACGCTGCCCGGCTCCTGCACCCGTTCGTCGAGCAGGTGCAGGATGGTGATGCCCATCTCCCGCAGGCCGACGGCGTCGTCGGGGCGGGGCAGGTCGACGGCGTCGTCGCCGTGCGCGTCGGCGACGACGAGCAGCCGGGAGGCCATGCCGAGGGCGTCCTTGCCGGACAGGCCGCGGCGCAGCTCGGCCGCGAAGGAGGCGCGGCGGCGCAGCTCGGGGCCGATCTGCCGGGCCAGTTGCGGCACGGAGGGCGCGATCCGGCGGGCGGCGACGGGTCCGTCGTACTGCTCGGAGTCGAGGAGGTGGGGCAGCCACTTCGCCCATTCCCAGTCGGCGATCCGGTCGCCGGGCGCGGCGAGCGCGAACGCCACGTCGTCGGGGGCGTGGGTGGCCGCGGCCTGGACGAGCAGCGCGCGGGCGATGCGGAGGGTGTCCTCGCGGTCGCCGATCACACTGATGTTGCCGACGCGGTCCAGCGGCACGGTGAGCGGCAGGTCGGTGCCGGTGCGGAAGCGGGACATCAGCGCGGACGCCTCGTTCAGCATGAACTGGTCCGGCGGGGTCAGCACCGACGAGCCCTGCTGACCGACCTTCAGGTCCCGGACCGGCATCTCGCCGGTGCCGACCCGCACCCGCAGGAAGTCGCCGTCGACGCGGCGGCGCTCCCACAGCCGGGCCGGGTCGCGGACGATGTCGTACAGCGCGTCCGGCGGCGGGTTGAGCACCTGGGCGGTCTCGGCGCGCTCCCGCTCCTCCTTGCTGAGCTCCTCGCGCAGGTCCTCCAGATAGGCGAGATAGGCCTCGCGCTGGGTGCGGCGGGTGCGCTGGGCCTTGCCGCGCTGGGAGAAGACCAGGGTGAGGGAGCCGACGAGGGTGACGACGAGGATGATCGCGCCGAGCCCGGCGAACTGGCTGTTGCGCACGACCGTCATCATCACGACGGAGGACATCACGCCGGCGACGGGCAGCAGCGAGGTGGCGATGGAACCCGCCTTGCCCTCGGGCAGGTTGGGCGGGGCCTCTATGGTGCGCGGCTCGGAGGCGGCCGGCGGGCGGGTGGTGCGCGCCGGGCGGTGGATCAGTCGGGTACTCATCGTCTGTCCTTCGGGGTTCCCTGCGAGGGGGCCTTTCGAGGGGTCCTGTCGAGGGAGGTCAACGGCGCTTCTGGGACAGTTCGAAGACCTCGGCGGCCAGCCGGGTGGCGGCCAGCCGGGTCGGGCGGGCGAGCAGATCGGTGCGGATGGCGCCGCCGGCCGCGAGGTGGCGGTCGTACGGCAGGACGCGGACGCTCGCCCCGGTCGCCTTGAGCTGCTCGGCGGCCTTGTCCAGGTCGAGGCCGGGGTGCGGGGCCGTCTCGGTGAGGACGACGACGGTCGTGGTGGTGATGTCGCGGGGCAGTCCGCGCATCCACTCCAGCACCGAGCGGGTGCTGGCGACGCCCTCCAGGGTGGCGGGCGCGGTGAGCACCCGGGCCTGCGCGGCGGACAGGGCGGTACGGGCCACCTCGGCGGGCAGCGTCTCGCAGTCGACGACGGTCACCCCGAAGTAGCGGCGCAGCGACACCATGACCCGCTCGTAGCCGCGGGTGTCGAGCATCGCGCCGACCTGGCCCTGGCTGCCCGGCAGCAGCCAGGCGTTCTCCGGGAGCTGGACGAGGTAGCCGGTGATGTCGAGCAGCGACATCTGCGGTTCGACGAGGGCGGCGAGGTCGCCGGTGGTCCAGCGCAGGCTCTCCGCGCCGAGCCGCAACGGCAGCGAGCCGAGCGCCGGGTCCGCCTCCACCATCAGGACGGGGTCCTGCCGGTAGTGGGCGTAGGTCGCCCCGAGGAGGGCGGCGACGGTGGTCTTGCCGGAGCCGCCGCGGATGGAGGTCACGGCAATCTGCCGTCCGGTGGTGACCGTCCGCTGGAGCGTCTCGGCGGTCGCGGTGGTCTCGGCGACCTCGCGCGCGGCGGAGGACGAGACGGTACGGCGTACGGCCCGCAGGGCGCGGGCGGCGAAGGGCTCGCCGTGCCGCGGCTTGAGCCCGGTGGCGGCGAGCCGCTTGTCGAGGACGGGCCGGGTGTCGGGGGCGGCGCGGCGGGGGTTCTGCTGCGGGGCGGCCTGCGGGGGCTGCTCGGCGTACGGCTGGGGCTGCGGGGCGGCCTGCAGGGGCTGCTCGGCGTACGGCTGGGGCTGCGGGGACTGTTCCGCGTACGGCTGGGGTTGCGGGGGCTGTTCGGCGTACGGCTGCTGGGGCTGGGACTGCTGCGGTGGATAGCCGTAGGCGGGCTGCTGCTGCGGCGGATAGCCGTAGGCAGGCTGCTGCTGCTGGTGCGGGTAGCCGTAGCCCGGGGTCTCGGCCTGCGGGCCGGGGGCCGGGGCGTTCTCCGCCGCAGGCTGCTGCGCGGGTACGCCGGGCCGCGGACCCTGCGGTCCGCCGCCCCTCAGGTCGCGCAGCACGTCGTTCTGCCAGTTCTCACCGCTCGGCATGTCGCCCTTCTCCCAGACCTCAGAACTTGTCGAGCAGTTGCCCGTAGATGCCGAACACGCCGACGGCCAGCGGGAACAGTCCGATCACCCCGAGGGACTCGACGAGATCGGCCAGCCGCCGCAGCCGGATCCGGACGTGTTCGGGCGGTTCGATCGCGAGGACCAGCAGCGGCAGCAGCGCGGCGGCCCCCAGCAGGGCCAGCGCACCGGCGCCGCCGGCGTGGTCCAGCCACAGCACGGCGAGCCGTACGACGAGGACGGCGGCCGCCCCGAACAGCGCCACGACCTCCACGACCAGCGGGAACGCGCGGGCCCTGGACAGCAGCACCACGGCGGTGAGCGAGGCCAGGGTCACCGTCCAGGCGCTCGGCCGGTCGGCGGTGGTCAGCAGCCAGCCGCCGCCGGCGGCCGAGGCGGCGGTGACCACGGTGGCCAGCGCGAGCCCGCGGTGGGTGGCGGCGAGCGCGTTGGAGACCTGGTGCCGGCTCACCGACACCCCTGTGGACCGCTTGTCGTCCAGGCCGGTGAGCCCGGAGGCCATCAGCGCGAGCCGCGGCAGCAGCCCGAGCAGCACCACCGAGAACACCGTCATCACGGCGCCTAGCCGGTCCGGACGGTCCTGTACGGCGGCGACGGCCTCCCACACGGCGGCCATGGCGACGGCCGCCCCGGCCCCGATGAGCCCGCCCCGGCCGAGGGGCGAGAAGTAGGCGAGCAGCACCATGCTGACCACGGCCGCGGCGACGACACCGGCGAGCCGGGCCTCGCCGGACCAGTCGTAGGCGTCGGCCGCGGTCCACGCGGTGAGCAGACCGAGTCCGCCGGAGGCGGCCAGCAGCGCGGTGGCGAGTCCGAGGTTGCCCTCGCCGATCTTCGCGACGGCCGCGCCGGCCAGCAGGAACACCAGCGTGGCGACGGCGAGCGCGGTGGCGACGGACTCCGCCGCGAACTCGCCGCGGGCCAGGACGGCCGCGGCCACGGCGAAGACGACGGTGGCGACCCCGGCGCTGATCCGGCGTGCGGCCGGGCGCCAGCGCCAGGCGTGCAGATCGAGGTCGTCGGCGACGAGGTCGGTCACGTCGTGCACGACCGGGGCGGGCGGCGCGGCGTGCGCGCGCACCAGCTGGAGCACGGCGCCGTCGGCGACCCGGGCCGAGGACAGCGTGGCGTCGTTCGGCAGCACCGAGCCGTCGGAGGTGACCAGTTGACGGGTGGTCGGCCGGGAGGCGACCCGGTCGTCGAGCAACCGCAGTATGTCGGGGAGCAGTTGGCCGATCGGCGTGTCCGACGGAAGTACGAGGTCGGCGCGCCGCCGTTCACCGATCAGGGTGATACGGCTGAGCTGGGTCCGAGACGTCGTCGCAGTGCTCACCACTCACCGGAACCTATCATCGCGTCTTTCCGGCCAACGGGCCGATTTACCGTGCACCGGTCACGCATGCTCGTCCTCTGCTCGTCCTCTTCACTGCTTCTCCCCAGTCGCGCCCGCGGAAGGGCTGCTGCTCGCGGGGTCGTACATCTGCTCCTGCTGCTGTTGCTGCTTCTCCTGCTCGGCCTTCTGCTTGGCCAGCGTGGCCTGGAGGAAGGACCAGCCGACGCAGCCGGCGCAGAGCACGGCGGCGATCGCTATGCCCGCGAACACCTTGCCGAGCCGTTCGTCCAGCGTGCGCCGGCCGCGCTGGGCGCCGAACAGCAGCGCGTCACGCATCCGGCGCCGCCGCACCGCCACCGACTCGAGCAGTTGGCTGTCGTAGTCCCGTGCCATTCGTCGTCGTCCTGTGCGTAGCTTTTTGGTGGGCCGTCAGTCGTGCGGGGTGAGGCCGAGGTGCTGCCTCATGGCGCTGTACTTCCGCTCCAGCCGGGTGCGGGTGGTCTCGTCGAGTACGGCGAGGCGGTCCGGGTCGGCGTTGTGCGCGAGGTCGGCCGCCTTGACCAGCCGGGCGCCGGGCGTGGCGAGGATCCGCCGCGCGTAGGCCTCGGGCGGTTCGCCCGCCCGCTTGGTCACGGCGAGGACGACGTCCTTGGTCCGCGGATCGAGGTCGGCCTCGCGCAGCCACTCCTCGCTCAGCGCATGGTCCTCGACGGCGTCGTGCAACCAGCCCGCGGCGATGAGCTCCGCACCGCCACCCCGGGCGCGCACGCCCTCGGCGACAGCTCGCAGATGCTCGGTGTACGGCCGTCCGGCCTTGTCCGTCTGCCCGGCGTGCGCGGCACACGCGACGGCCTCGATCTCGGCGAGGCTCATCGTCACGGCGCGCGCCTCGGGTCGTGCCCGTGGTGCAGCATGCAAATTCCCCCTTACTTTGCCCGTGCAACATAAGGCACGGGAGGCGGGGGCGTACACCCGGGGTGCGGGTTGTTTCCCCGGACGGCCTCCGTCAGGAGCCCTGCGCCAGGCCCGTCACGATCATGAACAGCACCCAGAGCACCGGGACGAACGCGACATACGCCAACGGCCGCCGGTGCACGGGGACACCGGGATCGACCTGCGGCCCGTGCTGCCCCGGCGCCGGAGGCGACAGCTTCCGCACCTTGCGGGCGACGACGAGGTTGTGGAGGACCGTGAACGGCGCGAACAGGAACAACGAGAACGGACTCCACCACCCCTGCCACAAGGTCCGCGTCGTCAACTCCCGGTAGACCGCGACCCCGCAGGTCGCACACATCGTCCCGGTCTGCTTCCCGAAGGTCATCAGAACGAGGATCCCTCGGTGGGCCCGGAAGGTGACGTGGACGGCGGGGGCGCCGGCACAGAACATGCAGGTGGGGGTGGGGGGTTGGGGGTGACCCGGATACACGGCGTACCCCGGATGCGCTTGCTGCCCTTGCTGCCCTTGCTGCGTCGGATACCCGTACGGCGCGGTCGGCTGCGGGTAACCACCCTGATGCATATAGGGGTTGGGGACGGCCTGCGGGGCAGGGCCGGCGTAGGGGTTGCCGTGGGGCGGGGTGGTCATGGGGTGGGGATTCTCCATGGATCAGGTGCGGTGGTAACGGTGGGAGGGGTTCGTCCTGCGCGCCAGGCGCGAAGCGACGCTCCGATGGCGTCCAGCAGGCCGTCCTTCGCCGCGTCGGCGATCATGCCCTCGCTGATGCGCTCGCCGACCACCACCGTGGTGGCGGCACGGACGGCGTCCGCCGGGGCGAGCCGGCCGTCGGGGTCGGGCTTGGGCAGGGGGGCCTCCGTCCACCGGTACTCGGGTGTGACGGCACCAACGGCGTACAGCGCCGCGAAGACCCGCATCAGGGGCTCGCTGTAACGCGGATACGCCACGTGGATGACCCCGTTCGGCTGCTTGCCGCCTCCGCCCCACTCGACGGAGCGGTCCTCGTCGCTGAGCGCGTCGAAGGCGTCGGCCAGCTCGCGCCAGCTGTCGTGGGCGGCATCGTGGAGCTGTGCCAGCAGCCAGTGGTCGTCGGCCTCGGTGACGGTACGGGCGAGTGCCTCGACCACCGCCGTCGAGGAGGCGCCGACGACCGCCCCAGCGCCCTTCGCCCGCGCGAGCCCGGCCACCACGACTACCGGAGCGGCCTGCCGCTGCCCGGCTGTGAACACCTGCTGCGCCCACTTCCCCTCCAGCGCGCGCACCCGGGAGGTACGCGCGGCACGGCGCGCCCAGCCGACCTCGGGGACGGTGTGATCGCCCCAGACGTATCCGACGATCTCTCCGTCGTCGGCGGTGACGGGGAAGTACCAGACGGGGTGGCGGGGGTCAGGGAGGGGGGTGGGGACCGGTTGCTCGTTACTCACTCGCAGCCAGGTTCTCGACCACGTCGGCGTTGGGTGCGTCGGCCAGGGAACCCGGCAGAGCACGCCCCTTGTTGCCCTCCGGGCCGGCCAGCAGCTCATCGAGGGCCTGGGACGGCAGAAGCCCTCGCTCCTTGGCCTCCTCCAGCCTGGCGTGCCAGATGCCGCCCTCGGCGTACGCCCGGGGCCCGGCGGCGTGCCGCGGCTCCCACGCGGCGGCGTCGTCCTCGTCGCTCGCCCACACGTATCCGAGGACCGCGCCGCCCTCCTTGTCGGCCACCGTCAGGTACCGCACCGGCTTGTCGGTCCGCGTCCGGTACCTCGCCGGCCCCGGCGCCACGAGGTCGAAGTGCACATCCTCGTCGAAGCGCGGGTTGACCGGCGCGGGGTCAACCACCGGCGACCTGGTTCTTGAGGGCGGCGAGGGACGGGGCCGTGGTGAGCGAGTCCCGTACGACATGGCTGTACTCGCTGTCCTTGGCGCCTCGCGCCAGCTCCGCGAGCAGGGCCGTCGGCGCGAGCTCCCGCGCCTTGCCGTCGCGCAGGGTCCGCAGCCACGGCCCACCGGCGTTGACGGCGTTGGCCGAGAGACCCGGCGGCACCACCCAGCCGGCGGCACCGTCCTCGTCGTTCGCCCACAGGTACCCGATGACCGTACCGGTCCGGTCGGCGACGGCCAGATGAGCCACCGGTCCCTCGGTCGTACGGCTGTACTTCGCGGGGCCACCCACGCGCCGCATCTGAAGGTCTTCCGCGAAACGCGGGTTGACCGGCGGCTGTTCACTACTCATGAAGTCCACATTTCTGTACGTCTGCCCATACGGCCGCCGACCGAGCGGAGCCGTTCGCTACGGGTTGGGCAGAACCTCCCCGTATGCGTGCCATTTGCCCGCTGAATCCTGGAAGACACGCGACACCCTGTACTGCGTACCACGAGCTAGCAGCAGTTCCCGCTCACCCTTGTTCACGGAGATGTGGTCGACCCAAAGGGCGGGGGTGCCCTTCGGCACTCTCCAGTGCATGATCACCGGCTTGTAGTCGAAGGCTGCGTCCTTGCCGAGCGACGTGGAAGTGTATCCGTCGTCCGTGAAGATCTCGCCCTGCATGTCGAGCGGCGAGTCCAGATCGAGGTGATCGATGGCGGTGCCGCGCACGACCATGATGTCCTCGGGCACGGGGTGGGCGCCCATGACCCGGTCCATGTCGTCCCGCACGGCCGCGATCTGGGGATCCAGAGGCCGGTCGGGGTGCAGGGCGAATTCCCTCAGCTGGCCGTTGATCTGTGTGTAGTAGTGGTCGGTGTACTTCGACAGCGCTCCCTGGGCCTTGGGGTCGAGGTTGTCCAGGAAGTCGTTCCAGTGGGCGTCGCCGTAGGCCTGACCCGCGGCGTTGCTGGAGCTGGGCCAGGGATTCGTCCCGCCATCCAGTTCGGCCGTAGCCACCGCGTGCCGTTCGGCGTCCGTGGAGAGGTGGTTGAACTCGTCCTCGGACATGAGCGGCTTGTACTCGAACGGCTCCCCCGCCCCGGGATGCCCCGGCACGTCCGGGCCCGGGTGGCCCGAGGTGACCGGTACGTCGGTGCCGTGGTGGGCGCCGGTGTCCAGGCCGCCGTCGCCGACGTCCACGTGGTCCCAGGCGCCCACGTGGTCGCCGGTGTGCGCGGCGTCGTCCGCATGCCCTGCTCCGTCGTGACCGGCACCGTCGTGGCCGCCGCCGTGCGAGCCGTCGTGCGGGTGGGTGGAAGGGGTGTCGTGGCCGCCGGTGTGCGGGGCCGTGTCGTGCGGGGTGGTGGTCGGTACGTCGTGTGTCGCGGCGGTCGCCGGGGTGTCGTGGTACCAGGCCGAAGGGGTCGTACCGGAGTGCGCGCCCGCCGGGACCGCGTCGCCCGTGCCGTGCGGGATGCCGCCGTGGATGCCGTCCGACGTGGCGTGCAGACCGCCCGTGTACGTCCCGCTGCTCCCCGTGGAGTGCGGAATGCCGCCGTGGATCCCGTCGTTCGTCGCATGGACGCCGCCGGTGTACGACCCCGTGCCCGCAGTGGCGTGCGGGGTACCGCCGTGGATCCCGTCGCTCGTCGCATGCGCCCCGGCGTACGCCCCGCTGTCGGCCGTATGCGCCGCGTACGACGGTGTCGCTCCCGGGGTCTGGGTCGTCCAGTGGGACGGGAGCCCGGAGGGGGTCTGGTACGACGCCGGTACGGACTCGTGCGGGACCGGTGTGGTGTCGATGGTGCCGTCGGGCGAGAGGAGGTTGCCGTTCGGGTCCAGCAGACGGCCGTCGGGAAGGTGGACCGAGCCGTCCGGCAGCGTGGGCATGTCGATCTTGCCGAGGCCCTTGAGCCCCTTGGCGATGTCGCCGATCTTCGACAGCCCGGCGCCCGCGCCCTTGGCGATGTACGTCATCGGGTCGATCACGCGACCCGCCTTGCCCGCCACCGACAGCACCTTCGCCACCGCGCCCGCCTTGCCCGCGCCGGCCGCCGCGCCGCCCGCCCCGCCCGTGAAGACCGTCGTCAGGACGTTGAAGGTGACCGCACCGGCCGCACGGCCGGGGTTCTTGCCCCACTCGTCCCAGGCGACCAGCGCCTTGCCCGTCTCCTTCATCGCCGTACGCGAATCACGGATCCAGGAAGGGAGTTTGTCGTCGGGGATGAGCCAGAACGCCGTGCCCACACCGGGGATGGAGGCCAGCGCGAGACCGGTCGCGAGCTGGGCGAGGCCCTTCCAGGCCTGGCCCATCGCGTCCCAGCCGCCGAAGCCCACCAGCGTGCCCAGGCCCTTGATGGTGCCCCAGATACCGTCCACGATCAGGCCGTCCCAGACGAACGACTTCACCCAGTGGCCGACCTCGTACCAGTGATGCCTCTCGTCCACCGGGTCACCCCAGGGAAGCTTCGCGTTCTTCAGGTCCTCCGCGTTGAAGCCGTACTGGTCCTTGCGCTCCGAGCCGTCGCCCGCGACCATCTGGGTCCCGCCCCAGATCCCCGTGATCTTGTTGTGGCAGGTCCGCTCCGCCGCCCAGAACGCGGCGACCGTCGCGGTGATGTCGTCGCGCAGCTGGTTGTGCTCGTCGACCTTGTCGCCGTCGTACTCCCAGTCGTCGTCGTCCTTCACGGAGTCGACGAAGGTGGTCGCCTTGGTCTTGAGCTCCTTGAGCTTGGAGACGAGGGGCCGGATCTCGGTGGCGTAGGAGGACAGGGCCGACGACACCGTCTCCAGGTCCGTCCCGAAGTCGTCGGCCCGGTCCTGCACCGGCTTGGTGGTGCCGAAAAGCTGCTCGGCCTCGGGTGCCTTGTAGAACGCCGACAGGCCCTGGAACTGGGTGTTGACGTCCTTGCCGGTGTCCCGGACGTTTCCGGCGTCCTTCTTCAGACTCGCGTGGTCCAGTTCCAACTGCGCCAGGTCACCGGTGAACTGGGGGATCTGCTCGGGCTTGATCACTCCTTGCCCGCCCCCGGGATGTCCAGCTTCGGCGCCTTCAGCGTGTTCCGCTGCGCCTCCAACGCCATCTGCTCATCACCATTCAAGTACGCGGTCGTCGCATCCACCACGCCCTGCAACGACTTCCCGGCACGAGCCGCAACGAACGACAGATCCTTCGACGCACGCTCCGCATACTGCGACAACGCCAACGCCACCAGACCGCCCTGCGCCTGCTCACCACCCGCCGCCGGAGC